>JAZQDJ010000077.1:0-46051 GCA_045546735.1 Lachnospiraceae bacterium
GGAGCATTTGAAAGAAAATATGGATGTTTTTGATTTTTCACTTACAGAGGAAGAATTTGAAAAAGTGAGTGAAATAAATGAAGATTTACGATTAAGGTATGATCCGGACAAAGTGGATTTTAAAATGTGTTGAGGTAATTATGAAAACAGTTCAGGGAATAAAAGAAAATCAATGTACAGGATGTAAGATGTGCGGAGACATATGTCCTGTAAATGCAATAACCTTCCGGACAGATAAGGAAGGGTTTTGGTATCCACATGTGGATGAAGAAATATGTATAAAGTGTGGATTGTGCGAAAAGAAGTGTCCCGCTTTACATGTAGTAGAAGAGAAAAATTATACAGAACCAAAAGTGTATGCAGGATGGAGTAAGGATGATGAAATTCGTTTCCGTAGTACGTCGGGTGGGGTGTATTATGAACTTGCAAAGTTTTTCATAGCAGAAGGCGGCTATATTTCCGGTTGTGTGTATTCGGAAGATTATAAAAGTGCGCTGCATGTAGTAGGCAATACAGAAAAAGATTTAATGAAAATCATGGGTTCAAAGTACTTCCAAAGTGATACGGCTGGGATTTATAAGCAGGTAAAAGAACATTTGGAAAACGGAGAAAAAATGATGTTTTGCGGTACACCGTGTCAGGCAGCAGCGTTAGTATCTTTTTTAGGGAAAAAATATGACAACTTATATTTGTTGGAGTTTATATGTAAAGGAATTAATTCTCCTTTGGCATTCAGAGCATATATGGAGGAATTGGAGAAAAAATATCAATCAAAGATTAGAAGTGTGCGGCTGAAAAGCAAAAAGACCGGTTGGGAAAGTCTTGCGACGGAAGTACAGTTTGAAAACGGAAAAGAGTATTTTAAAGACAGGTATACCGATTGGTGGATAAGGGGCTACACATGCGGCAATTTATTTATGCGCCAATCTTGTCAGAATTGTAATTACAAACAGTTTCCGCGTGTTGCAGATGTTACTTTTGGTGATTTTTGGGGAATTAAAGGTTGCGATGGCAATGATCAGGAAAAAGGAATTTCTGTTATTCTTTCTAATTCAAAAAAGGGAGACGAGTTGTTAAGTGCAGTATCAGACACCTTATATATGGAAGAACGTAAGTTGGAAGAAGTTTTTGAGGGGAATCCGTATTTTTTGGGTCAGGCAAAACAGCATGAGAATAGAAAGATTTTTTTTGAAAAGTTGCAGGAAAAACCATTCACTCAGGCAGTAAAAGAATCTTATGTTGAATCGCCAATGGAGAAAGTAAAACGCTATATAAAACTTGTGTTAAAAGTTGTATTTAAGCGCAAAAAATGGTAAAGGAAAAATCTGAGATGAAAAAAAGAAGTATCGGTGAATTGATTACAAAAATCAGAAAAATAAGCATATGGAAATTTGTGAAATATAATTATCTGACAAAAGGAATTAAGAGAACAAAAGGTGCGTATATTATTCCTTTTAAAAATTCGGTAGTTGAATTGGGAGAAAATGCCGAAATTGTTTTAGAGGGTGTTATTCATCTGGGAATAAATAAACTTAAGGGATCGAAAGCGGAGACTTATGTAAGAATTGCAAAAAATGCAAAGTGGATTGTACATGAGGATGTTTTATTATTCTTTGATACGTTTGTCGATGTGCATGAGGATGCCTGTTTTGAAACAAAATTTTTCTCTGCCAATAGTGGAAGTGTTATTGTAGTCGGTAAAAGAATTGAATTTGGTCACGATGTTATGATTGGTCGGAATGTAACTATTTATGACAGTGATTTCCATGAAGTTTTGGATGAGACCGGCACACCAATTAATTTCAACCAAGAAGTGGTGATAGAGGATCATGTGTGGCTTACGAACAATATAACTGTCCTTAAAGGCGTGAGAATTGGCGAAGGGGCTTTAATCAGCGCGATGTCACTTGTCAGAAAGGATGTCCCTCCGCACTCTTTAGCCGCAGGAATACCAGCGAAAATATTGAAAGATGATGTAAATTGGAGTAGAGATTATATTTATGATTATGAAAAAAAGAATGGTATTCGATGAATAAAAGTAAAGGTGGAAATATTATGCGGCATATTTTTATAGTTGGCTCAAAGTCCTTAGGGGCTTATGGCGGATACGAGACATTTGTGAATAAGCTGACAGAGTGTCATCAGAAAAATGCTAATATAAAGTATCATGTAGCCTGCAAGGCAAATGGTGACGGCTGTATGGATGAGACTAAATTGGATGGCGCCCAAATTATAAGTGAGATGGAATTTGAATATCATAACGCTCATTGTTTCAAAATTCATGTTCCACAGATCGGACCGGTGCAGGCGATTTATTATGATGTCGCCGCACTGAATTACTGTTGTAAATATATAAAAGAGAATCAGATAGAAAATGCAATTGTATATATTTTAGCGTGTCGTATCGGGCCGTTTGCTGCGCATTTTGAGAGAAAAATACACTCGCTTGGCGGGAAAGTATATGTAAATCCGGATGGACATGAATGGATGCGGGCTAAATGGGCAGCGCCTATCCGTAAATATTGGAAAATATCAGAACAAATGATGGTAAAACACGCAGATTTACTTATTTGTGACAGCAAGAATATAGAGAAATATATCCGGACTGAGTATAAGAAATATGCACCCAAAACGACTTTTATTGCATATGGGGCAGATATGACGAAATCGATATTGTCTGATTCTGATAAGAAATTGCAAGAATGGTATGAAGAAAAACAATTAAAGGAAAAAGAATACTATTTGGTGGTTGGCAGATTTGTGCCGGAAAACAATTATGAGACAATGATTCGTGAGTTTATGGCTTCAGATACGAAAAAGGATTTTGCCCTTATTACAAACGTGGAGCATAATAAATTTTATGATAAATTAAGGGAAACTACAGGGTTTGATAAAGATAAACGGATTAAGTTTGTGGGAACTGTTTATAATCAAGAACTTTTAAAGAAAATTCGTGAGAATGCATTCGCATACTTTCATGGGCATGAAGTTGGTGGAACGAATCCAAGTCTGATAGAAGCATTGAGCAGTACAGATTTAAATCTACTGCTGGATGTTGGATTCAATCGGGAAGTCGGAGAAGACGGAGCTTTGTATTTTAGTAAGGAACCGGGGGATTTGTGCAGACTTATGAAAAAGGCTGAAAACATGTCTGAAGATGAAAAATCTAAGTTGGGACAAAAAGCATATGCTAGAGTAACAGAGTGCTATTCATGGGAATTTATTGCTTCAGAGTATGAGAGAGTGTTTTGTGATTAGGGGATAAGACTATATGGAAACAAAATATTTAATATGGCTTATAAGTATGGGTACATAGGGGGTGAAGCCTTTTTTATGTTTTCAGAATTCAAAGACAAAAAGAACAGAACCATTCGCCTGGAAGAGTGTGGTGAGACAATTAGAGCTTATCATGTAGATGGAGATGAAAAAATACCGGTGGGCATGATTCAATTTGACATAAAAAGCCATGGAGACATTTATGTGGAAGAAAAAACGGTTGCTCACCCTGAAATTGCACATGTGGATCCGGCTTATCAAAAAAGTGGGATCGCAACGGAAATTATAAAATATGCAAAAACGCTGTATGATGATGTATCATTTTATCCTGATACAGGAGCCGGTGGAATGTCCGGAGAAATACACTATTCAGATCAGGGGCTGGCATTAAAAGAATCTTGTGAACGACAGGGAATCACAAGAGCAGCTTGGGATGATGAAGATTGATGCTTTCTGAGATATATGAAAAAATCATCTGTTTCAGCCCTTATTAGAGATTATGCAAACCACTAATAAAAAAGCAGATGGAAAATGCTGCGGATAAAATTCAAAGGAATATAATTTATAGACAAAAAATAAGAAGGTAATCCCTCAAGTTTTGACTTTGGGGATACCTTCTTTTAATTTACATCTTAGATTTGATTTTTTTCAGTTCTTCTTTTAGTTTGGCGATTTCGTTGTCCTTCTCAGCGATTTCGTTGTCCTTCTCGGCGATTACATTGTCCTTCTCAGCGATTACATTGTCTTTTTCGGCGATTACATTGTCCTTCTCAGCCATAGCTTTCTCGTGTTCTTTTTGCATGATTTCTACATCAAGTAACAAGGATTCATCCGTCATCTCGTTCAACTCCTCCATTTCCTCATAGTGGGAATAGATATGCTTATACAGTTTATGAGTAAGTCTGTGCAGTTTTATAGCATCATCTATTGTAATATTACCGGCATCCAAATTGATTTTGATTGCTTCGAGTATATCATGCGTAATCAGGTGTTGCAAGGCACAAAGATTTTCAGGAGTACGCTTTTTTTCGATTGCTTTTCGGAGTTTTAAAAGTTCAAACGGAATCAGAATAATCATCTTTTTCTTTGTCAGTTCTTCGGAGGTGGAGTCCAGATATTTGAAGGTGGTTAAATAACACACGTAATGTGTTTTTTGTGAAAAGTGCACATTGTGTCAATGTGTGCTTTTTATTATACTGACTATATGCAGTTTCTTCCTGCGTCAGTTAGGAGGAAGATGAGAACAAAGTTTCAAGATTTAAATTTAAGCAATGCCTTTTTATTTGCGGCGACAGCACAGGATCCGGAAGCGTGCAGAACAATTTTGCAGATTGTTTTGGAAAGAGAAATTCCGCAGATACATGTACATGCAGAACATACCGTGTTGTTTAGCTCGGATTATCGCATGGTGAGATTTGATGTGTTTGGTGAGGATGAACTGGATGTACAGTACAATATCGAGATGCAGAACAGAAATGAAAAAAATCTTCCGCATCGTAGCCGGTATCATCATGCGGAGATGGACTTGTCAGCACTAAAGCCGGGAATGGATTTTCGTCAGTTAAAACCGTCCTATGTTATTTTTATTTGTACATTTGATCCGTTTGGTAAAGGGTTATACCGCTACACCTTTAAGCAGCGTTGTGAAGAAGTGGATATGCCGCTCGGAGATAAAGCTTGTACGATTTTCGTCAGCACCAAAGGGAAAAATCCGGAGAGTATATCTGAGGAACTTAGAGAATTCCTCGCATATATCGAAAATTCGACGGACAAGTTGGTTGCGGCGGGGAGAACATCCGGTGTAAAGTTGCTTCATGAAAAGGTGAAAAAAATCAAAAAGAACGCAGAGTTGGAGGCGAAGTATATGACCGGAGAAGATTTGTTACGCTGGAACAGAGAAGAAGGAGAAGCAATAGGAAAAGCAATAGGAAAAGCAGAAAGTATCATCATTGTTTTGGCTTCGAAATTTTCAGTTTCGGAAGAACTTCGCAAAAAGATTCTGAGCCAGGAAGATGTATCTGTGCTTGATGAGTGGGTAGTCGTTGCAGCAAATGCAACATCTATAGAAGATTTTATTAACAAAAGTTCAATTTAATTCAAGTATATTTCAATTATCTTACAATTACTTTATTTCATAATTCAAATTTCTAATTATTATCCAAAATGAAAATCAAGAAAGATGCAGGGAGGAGTCTGCTAAAAATACGGTGGATTTATGTTTTTTTGCGCATTATAATATGCATAAGTATAAGAAAAAGTAAAAAGTTTGTCGAAAAATGTCGAAAATATTTGTTGCGGTTTGAAAATCCTAAAAAAGTTTTAGAATTTTTTCCATAGGATACAAAGGAGGAATTCTAAATGAAATTAGAACAGGCAATGCAACATTGTAAATTTTCGAGACGATACAGAGGGTATCGGGAACTGATTGATTGTGTAAATATTGCACTTGAAGAAGAGGAACGGCTTTTATATGTGAGCGGAATTTACTATGAAGTCGGAACGAAACATCACATTTCACCGAGCGGGGTAGAGCGCAATATCCGTACACTTGTGGATCACGCTTGGAAAAACGGGGCCAAAGAGTGTTTGGAGGAGTTATCCGGAGGAAAAATATATGATAAGCCTTCCGTGAGTGAAGTGATAGAAATTTTGGTTTGCTATATGGATAATGTGACGGAGTGAAACAGTTGTCCTTTTTCGGTGGCGGTGTTATACTGTGGGAGAAGTTAGTTCATGTTTTGTGAGATGAATACAGCGAGAAGGAGACGACCGTTATGATGGAAAAAAACGCGAAAATATATGTGGCCGGTCATCGCGGAATGGTAGGTTCTGCGATTATCAGAGAACTGAATCGTCAGGGGTATACGAATATTATTACCCGTACGCACAGTGAACTTGACCTTTGCAGACAGGATCAGGTAGAGAAATTTTTTGAGGAAGAAAAGCCGGAGTATGTTTTTCTGGCAGCAGCAAAAGTCGGAGGCATTGTGGCCAATTCGGAGGCGCTTGCTGATTTTATGTATGACAATATGATGCTTGAGATGAATGTGATTCATGCGGCTTGGAAAAACGGATGCAAGAAACTTGAGTTTCTCGGTTCTTCCTGCATTTATCCGCGTATGGCACCGCAGCCGATGAAGGAGAGCTGTCTGCTTACTTCCGAGCTGGAAAAGACAAATGAGGCGTATGCACTTGCCAAGATTTCCGGTTTGAAATATTGTGAGTATTTGAATAAACAGTACGGCACTGATTATATCAGTTTGATGCCGACAAATCTTTACGGACCGAATGATAATTATCATCCGACGCACAGTCATGTTCTTCCGGCGTTAATTCGCCGTTTTCATGAGGCGAAAGAACAGGGCCTTCCATATGTGACATGCTGGGGAGACGGTAGTCCGCTCCGCGAGTTTTTATATGTGGATGATCTTGCCAACTTATGTGTGTTCTTGATGAATAACTACAGCGGTGACGAGACGGTAAATGCCGGTAGCGGTAAAGAAATTACGATTAAAGGTCTTACAGAATTGGTAGCCAAAGTAATCGGTTATGAAGGCGAGATTCGATGGGATACGTCAAAACCGAACGGAACACCTAGAAAACTTCTTGATGTTTCTAAGGCTGCTTCTCTCGGTTGGACATACAAGACAGAACTGGAGGACGGTATTCGTCTTTCTTATGAAGATTTTTTAAATAATCCGATGAGAGCGGAGAGATAAGAGGAGTACGTTATGTCGCATCCTAAATCTAAACGCCAGACATGGCTTGATATGTTAAGAATGATAGCGATTTTGAGTGTGGTACTCTGTCATTGTGTGGAGGGGATTTATTCGTTTGAACCGCAGTCTGTACAAGCTTTAAGTGCAGCGGAGCGTACATTTGCTGTTTCGATGTATACGCTCGGAAGAGTCGGCGGTGTTCCGCTGTTTTTGATGCTTTCGGGGTATTTGCTCATGGATCGTGAATATGATACAAAGGGGTGTGTCCGTTTTTGGAAGAAAAATTGGTTGCAACTTTTTGTGTGTACTGAGATTTGGATTGTTTTGTATGAACTGTTTTTGTTGGCTTGGCAGGGACAACCGATTCCGCTGACATATTTGATTCGTGCTATGCTCTTTCTTGAGCCGTCGAGTATGTATCATATGTGGTATATGCCGATGTTGCTTGGGTTTTATGCACTTATTCCGCTTGCGGCAGCAGGCTTACAGCAAGTGGATAAGCGTATTTTGCTGTTTCCGCTTTTGCTTTTCGGATTGTACAGTTTCGGTGTTCCGTTTTATACAACGCTGGCGACTGTGTTCGGTAAAGTGCCGCCGGCTAATCAATTTTCGCTCGGTTTCAGCGGCGGAGCTTATGGTCTGTATTTGATCAGCGGCTATTTGATAAAAAAAGGATTCTTTGAAAAAATCAAGACGTGGATTTTGGTTGTGGCTTTGATTGCCTCGTTTGCGTCTGCATTGGCACTGCAGAATTATGCTTATGGAAAGAGTATTTCGGCAGGTGTGTGGTATGATTCTCCACTAATTTTTATCTGTGCGGCAGCGGTATTTGAACTTGCATCGCGTTATCGTGCCAAGGTCGGAGAAAATCCTTTTGTGGAACTTGTTTCGAGGTATTCGTTTGCGATTTTCCTCATGCATATGGTAGTGCGCACAATGACGATGCCGTGGATTCTTTCGCTGAATATCCCGGCGCCGATTAAATTATGTTTTGCGTTGGATTTATTTACGCTGGGCGGATTATTGATTGCGTGGCTGATTGCGCGTATTCCGAAGGCGGGGAAATATATATTGTATGTGAAGTAGATGAATCGGGTCTGTGTTTTGGTAACGCAGGCCTTTTTCTTGACATAAGAGGTGGAACATGATTTTATTATAAGAAAAGCAAAGGAGGCATATCTATTTATCATCAAATCTTACAAAATTTATCGCAGATCGAAAGAGAAATCTCAGATTTACAAAAGCAGATCAGACAATTACCGAGGGGGAAGTTAAAGTGTAAAAAGAATGGTAAATATTACAAGTGGTATCGGGTTTTAGGAAAGAAAACATATCTTAGCAATATCTTAGAAGACAAATTGTGTGAAAAAGAAGCATTACAATTCTATTTAAAATATCATTCAAATTTTCCAAAGGCAGAACAAATATTACAAATACCGGAAGTTAGAGAACTGTTAGAAGGTTATATTGTCTCGTGTAGCGAAGGACAGGCAACGTGGCGAAAAGCATCTTATGAGAAAAATCCAAAGTATCCGGAGGATTTGATTCATCAAAGTTGTTCGGGAAATTTTGTGCGATCTAAGTCAGAGTGTCTGATTGATACGATGCTGTACATGAAACAAATACCGTTTCGTTATGAGTGTGAATTGCAGTTGGGGGAGGCCACGGTTTATCCGGATTTTACAATACTTCATCCGAGAACAGGCAAAATTTATTATTGGGAGCATTTCGGCATGATGGATAAGCCGGAGTATGCGCAAAAGGCATTTTCGAAACAGAAACTATACGCATCGCATGGAATAGTACCAACCCGTCAGTTGATTGTAACATATGAAACAAGCGAAAAACCTCTTGCATCAAATGAAATTGAGCAGATTATCGAGAAATATTTTGTGTAGTCCGTTTCGGGGATTTGGGCCGCAATAGGTGCTAAAATGGGCTGGAGGTCCAAAATGTGAGAGCCTTTTGAGAGAGTTTCAAATTTTGGACCGTATAAGGTATTTTTGTGGTCCAGAGGCCCAAAATCACAACACCAGAGGCCCAAAATTACAAAACCTTCCCTCTACCACCTGCTCCGATATTCCCCGGGCGTCATGCCTTCCGCATTTTTAAATACCTTTACAAAATAGCTGGTATCAGACAAGCCACATTCCCGGGCAATCGTATCAAGAGGAAGCGAGGTGAAGCGCAGCTGCTTTTTAGCGTGTGAGACCCGTTTGGCAGTCAGATAATTTCCGATGGTTGTTCCGGTCAATTTTTTAAACTCGCGAGATAGATGGAATTTGCTGATGAAAAACTGTTCGGCGAGATCATCAAGCGAGATTTTTTCTGAAAAATGCACGTCGATATAATTCTGAATATCGCGCACTTTTTCGTTGACGGAAGAAGAACCCGTATTCCCGATTTCATCCACACACAAAGCAAGCAAATCGGTCAGATACCGGTGTGAGAGTAGTTCGCGGCTGCTTCCCGGATTCTTTTGTGTTTCGAATAAAATATCCAAAGTATCTAAAAATAAAGACAGATGAGTGGGATGGAATAAAAAATTCCCACCGAGTTCAAGAAAGTGCCGGTACAAAACATTGGCGGAAAGGCCGTAAAAATGCACCCATGATAATTCCCACGGATCTTCCAAGCTGCTTTCGTGCGCATATTCTTCCAGGCAGTCTAAAAAGACGCAGTCACCGGGTCTGAGAGCAAATACCTGTCCGTGATAAGAGAGCGTTCCGCTCCCCTTTGTGACAACAAAAAACAGAAAAGATTCCAGGTTGTCACGCCGACTGATATGCGGGCTGACACTTTGGAGAGAACCGACTTCCTGCACATATAAAAAATGTTTTTTGGCAAAGGATGTAGGTGTAGCAAGAATACGTGATGAATTTGAAACTGACATAAACAAACTCCCTAAAATACTGAAAAAATTCAAAAACTACCGATAGCAATATTTTACCATTCAAAGGCAAAATTGTCTATTGTGACTTTGCAGAAAAGAGAGTATGCTGATAAACGGAATATAAACCAATAACAGAAAGTGGAGATGAATATGAGAAAAGTAGCATTGATTAGAGGTATCACAGGTCAGGATGGTTCTTACCTGGCAGAACTTTTATTAGAAAAAGGATATGAGGTGCATGGTCTTGTGCGTCGTCACAGTATCAGCAACACACAGCGTATCGATCATATTTTAAATTCAAATTATAACAAGGTGAAATTCTTTTTACATTTTGCAGATATGACAGATTCTTCCAATTTGATGCGTCTGATTGGTGAAATTAAACCGACAGAGGTATACAATCTTGCAGCACAGTCACATGTGGGTGTTTCCTTTGAGGTTCCGGAATACACAGCAGATGCGACAGGTGTGAGTACATTAAAACTTTTGGAGGCAATCCGCGTCAACGGCGGAAACTGCAGATTTTATCAGGCATCGACTTCAGAACTTTTCGGAGGAATTCCGGAGACAGCTCCGCAGTCGGAAAAGACACCGTTTTATCCGAAGAGCCCGTACGGAGTGGCAAAATTGTATTCTTATTGGATTACGGTCAATTACAGAGAGTCTTACAACATGTTTGCCTGCAACGGCATTTTGTTCAATCACGAATCACCGAGAAGAGGTGAGAATTTCGTGACAAGAAAAATCACGCTTGCGATTGCAAATATGATGGCAGGAAAGCAGGAGAAACTCTCTTTGGGAAATATGGATGCAAAACGTGACTGGGGATTTGCCGGTGACTATGTAGAGGGTATGTGGCTTATGCTCCAGGGAGAAAAACCGGGAGATTACGTGCTTGCAACGAACGAGACACATACAGTCAGACAGTTTGTGGAAGCGGCTTTCGGGCAGCTCGGTATTGAAATCCGTTGGGAAGGAAAAGGCGTGGATGAAAAAGGTTACGATGTAAAAACAGGTAAACTTTTAGTCGACGTGAATCCGGAATTCTATCGTCCGGCAGAAGTGGAATTCCTTTGGGGAGATTCCTCAAAAGCGGAGGCGGAACTTGGGTGGAAGCGTAAAATCGATTTCCAGGGTCTGGTTTCTATGATGATGGATGCAGACATGAAAGAAATTGCAGGTATGTCCTGTGAGGAGTACCGCGCGCAAGGTTAAGGAGCAAAGCAGATGAAATGTTTAGTGCTGGCCGGAGGGAGCGGAGACGCCCTCTGGCCATTATCAAGACGTAATTATCCGAAACAATTTATGCATGTAAACAAAGGCAGATCGCTGTTCCAGGAGGCAATAGCGCGCAATCTGCCTTTTTGTGATGAGTTTTATATTGTGACTAATTACAAATATGAAAATATTGTGCGCGGACAGCTACAAACGTTTCAGGGGTTGAACTATCACTTGTTTCTGGAGGAAATCGGACGTCAGACAGCACCGGCGGTAATGATTGCATGTCTTTGTATGAGTCCGCAGGAGCAGGTTCTTGTCGTGTCGACAGATCACCGGATTGACGGCGGGGATTATAACGGAACGATTGTGCGGGCGCAGCAGCTTTTGACAACAGGAAATCTGGTTGCAATCGGGTGCAGGGGAGAACTTGCATCGGGACACAATTATTTTGATGTATATGATGACGGACAGGTGGACTATATGTCGGTGTCTGCCCGTGAAGAAGGAACGTGCGAAACGCACATGGGAATTTCTTTGCCGGACCGCGGCGCAGAGCGTTTCCTTGACAGTGGTATTTTCCTTGTGTATGCAGGGACATTTTTGAAAGCGGTAGAGCAAAACCGGCCAAAGCTTTATGAGGCTTGTTGTCATGGGAAAAACCGGATGCGGATGGAGAACGGAAATGCGGTTTTGACCAAAGAATGGCTTGAAACAATTCCGTCTGTGAGTGTCGGCGATGCTGTGTACCAAAAATGGACAGGACTTGGAAAAGTAATTGTGGAACCGGGAGATTTTGGGTGGTCACGACTTCTCAATCTGGAGAAACTTTCCGAACTTGTGTATGACAAAGAACAGGAGACGGATATTTATCACAAATGTGAAAATGTTTCGGTAATCAACGAGGCGAAGGAAAAGCTTGTTGTTGCCAATGACTTGAAGGATGTCCTGATTGTAAATACAAAAGATGCCGTGTACGTGACCGGAAAAGGAAGCAGCGCGGATATCAAAGAGATTCTTATGAAAGAGCAGGCGGCGGCTTTTGATGAAGGCGATGTGTATTATGCGACATGGGGATGTAAGGAAACGCTCAGCCGCAGTGAGGGATATCTTGTAAAGAAACTGACAATTTTCCCGGGCAAGTCCATTTCTTTGCACAAGCATGAAAAGAGAAGTGAGCATTGGTCGATTGTCAGCGGAACCGCGACTATTTTATTGGACGGCGTAGAAAGAGAATATCGTACGAATGAGAGTATTCTTGTTCCGATGGGAAGTTTTCACAGGATTTCCAATGAGACAACGAAAGATTTGGTTGTGATTGAGGTGAGTATCGGCGAAAGCGTAGGGAGCATGTCGGAAGATATGGTGCATGCAGAGAGTGTCGGTGCAAAAGAAGAAAGCCGGATTGTGAAATTAAAGCCGGTTTATAAAGATTATCTCTGGGGAGGCAATCGCTTATCGGAGATGTACGGTTTTGGGGAAAAAGGACAGAGAATAGCGGAAAGCTGGCAACTATCTGCGCATGCAGCAGGTTGTTGCCGCGTGGCAGGCGGTGAGTGCGAAGGAATGGCGTTTGATGCGTATTTGGAGCGCATCGGAAGAGAGGCACTCGGCTGGAAATGTCAGCCGTATGAACGCTTCCCTCTGCTTGTGAAATTTATAGATGCGACGGACAAACTGTCTATTCAGGTGCATCCGGATGATGCATATGCAATGCCGTATGAGAACGACTACGGAAAAAATGAAATGTGGTATGTTCTCGATGCGCAGGAGGATGCGTTTGTATATCTCGGTTTTGAAAAAGACACGAGCCGGGAGGAAGTGCAGCGCAGAATTGAAGATGGGACGCTGGCAGATATTTTGCACAAAGTTCCGGTAAAAAAAGGAGATTCTGTGTTTGTTCCGGCAGGGAAAATTCATGCCATCGGTGCAGGTGCATTAATATTGGAAATTCAGCAAAGTTCCAATGCGACGTATCGTCTGTATGACTATAACCGCAGGGATAAAGACGGGAATCTGCGTCCGCTTCATTTGGAAAAGGCGTTTGCAAACATCAGTTATAAGGCAAGTTCCGAGACTGGATTACCTGTTTTTTCATGGCAGCAGGGCAAAGGATATAAAAAGCGCCTCCTTGAACAGTGTAAGTATTTCTCTGTCTGGACATATGCGGTGGACGAGAAGGCAGAACTTGTGATGGATGATTCGTCTTTTTGGTCGGTCGTCATTGTATCCGGAGAGGGTGTGATGGACGCCGGAGGCGAGAAGGTGATGTTTGGTCCGGGAGAAAGCCTGTTTTTACCGGCCGGAAGAAAGGCGGTAAAAATCACCGGAACATGTCATTTTGTGCTCAGTCATGTATAAGCGGCGATGTTGTGTTTTAGATGGGGAAATGATATACTGAAACAATGAGAGAAAAAAGAAATATGATACGAAAGATATACAAGTTATTGTTTGTCTTTGCACTTTTGTTTATGCTGTTGCCGGCAGACAGAGTGTCAGCGCAGGGAGTATCGGATAATTCTGTATATGAGCAAGAGACGCAAAAACCGGTACGGATTTTGTTGGTGGGAAATAGTCTGACAAAGTTCGGGACAAAGGAAGAGGCGCGTGGATTGCAATATTACATTGAAATTATGGCAGAAGAATCGGATAAAAGTGTAAATGTGCGTACGGTTGCTTTTGGAGGCGCTTCTTTGCAGGAATATGCGGAGTTTTGTCAGGGAAAAGAGGAACGAAAAAAAGAGTTTGATCATGTTTTGAAATCGCAGGAATGGGACTATGTGATTTTGCAGGAGCTTACGAAGCGTTATTATAAAGACTATGAAACGAAATGTGTTCCGGCGATGGAGAAATTGTTGGAGCAAATCAATCAACAGGTACCGAATGCACAAGTTATGCTGTATGTTCCCAGAGCTTATGCGAAGGGGAATTTAAGTATGGAAAAGATGGAAGCATATATGGGTGCGGGTGGCGAACGTTTGGAGAAAAACTTTGGTGTTTCGCGGATTCCGGTCGGAATGCACTTGTATCGTGCTTCGGTTAAGTATCCGGAGATTCAGCTGCTTGATACAGATAAAAAACAGCATCCGACGCCGGAAGGTGCTTTTCTTGCCTCCTCGTGTGTGTATCAAATGATTTTTAATGAGCCGCCGAAAGTGACGGGCAAATTGCTTCGGAGCATGCACATTTCAAAAGATATGGCACAGGCGTTAATAGCATTGTGGGCAGAAGGTATATCATCGGAGAAGGCAGAGGTTGTTTTAAAAAAAGGTGAAATATACACGATGAGTGTGCTGGTACCGGTTGAACTCGGAGAGCAAAATATATGTTTTGTTTCGATGAATAAAAACGTGGCATCTGTAGATGCGAAGACGGGAAAGATTACTGCTTTGCGAGGCGGGACTGCAATTATAAAAGCGGAAACGCAGGAAGGATGGCAGACGTTTTGTACGTTACATGTTCCATATGACAGACCGAAAAAGTTGCGGGCAAAAATAAAGTTGTCAGTTGATGCAGATGGCAACAAATATTCGACCGTGGTTCTCAAATGGAAGAAACAAAAAGGGGCCAAATATGAAGTGTACCGCGCAGAGACGAAAAAAGGACCGTATACTTTGCAGGAAACTGTAGAGAAAAATCGTTTTCGTGATACGAATCTACAAGTCGGAAAGACATATTATTATAAAGTAAGGGCGATTGGAGAGTTTGGCGCGTGCGCAAGTAAGCAATCGAAAGTACGGAAGGTTTCGGTGAAATAGAGATGGAAAAAATAGAGCTTTTTGTACCGGGAAGGCTTTGTCTTCTCGGCGAACACAGCGACTGGGCAGGACTTCACAGGGTATTGAATTCTGCAGTTGTACCGGGACAGGCGATTGTCACCGGTATTGAGCAGGGAATTTATGCAGAGGTTGAAAAACATGAAAAATTTATCGTGCAGAGTGATTTGGAAAGTTATCACGATGCCTCTTTTTCCTGTGAAATGGATTCCGAAAAACTCAGGGAAGAGGCGAGCGGCGGAGGATTTTTCTCTTATGTTGCAGGAGTTGCTTCCTATGTAAATGAGTGTTACAATGTCGGTGGACTTAAAATTACGATTACGAAGATGGATCTTCCGATGAAGAGCGGTCTTTCGAGCAGCGCTGCCATTTGTGTGCTTGTAGCGCGTGCATTTAATCAGATGTACCGTCTCAAACTTAACACGATGGGTGAGATGAATATTGCGTTTATCGGCGAGCAGCGTACGCCGTCCAGATGCGGACGTCTTGACCAGGCATGTGCGTACGGTGTCAGACCGGTGCGCATGACATTTGACGGGAATGAGGTGAGTGTGAAACCGCTCCCGTTTAAGAAGACATTATATTGGGTCATTGCGGACTTAAAATCGCACAAGGATACCGTGAAGATTTTGTCCGATTTGAATAAGTGCTATCCGTTTGCGCAAAATGAAAAGGAGAGCACAGTGCATGAGGCGCTCGGCCGTGACAACAAAGAGTTTGTAGACCGTGCGTGTGAATATTTGGCAGCAGGAGATAACGAGGCGCTCGGCGCACTTATGGTGCAGTTCCAGCGCAATTTTGATAAAAAAGTGGCTCCGGCAAGCTATGAGGAGTTGAAAGCTCCGGTGCTTCATTCCGTGCTGAAAGATGAGCGAGTAAAAGAGCTTGTGTACGGATGCAAAGGTGTCGGTTCTCAGGGCGACGGAACGGTTCAGTTTTTGGCAAAGGATGAAAAATGCCAGCAGCAGCTTATTGATTATTTGAACTGCGAGCGTGGTATGGAAGCGTTTTCTTTGACGCTCCGTCCGCAGCAGGCAGTGACGAAGGCAATCATTCCGGTTGCAGGCTTCGGAACCAGATTGTATCCGGCAACAAAGGGCATTAAAAAAGATTTCTTTCCGATTCTCGATGAGGACGGATTGTTTAAACCTGCCATCATGGTTCTTTTGGAACAGCTGGATGCTTCCGGCATTGAGGAGATTTGTCTGGTCATCGGTGAGGAAGAAAAACCGATGTACGACGCGTTATTTGCACCGCTTTCCGAGGAGCATCGCAGTAAGCTTCCGGAGGAAAAGCGTTTTTATGAAGATAAGATTTTGCGTATAAGCAAAAAGATTACGTATGTGTACCAAAAGGAGCGCAAGGGCTTCGGTCATGCAGTATATCAGTGCCGTGAGTTTACGAAAGGCCAGCCGGTTCTTCTTTTGCTCGGAGATATGATTTACGAGTCGTACGGACCGAAGAGTTGTATGTCGCAGCTCATCGATGCGTATGAAAAGACCGGACTTCCGGTTGTGTCCATGCATTCGGTTCCGCTTTCCGATGTCGTTCATTACGGAATTATGCATGGTCAGTGGGAAAATAAAGAAGAGACATTGTTAAAACTGGACAGCTTTTGTGAGAAACCGTCCTGTGAATATGCAGATGAGTTTTTGGGAACGGTGCGCAAAAACAAACGTGATCAGTTTTATGCAGTGTTCGGTCAATATATTTTGACAAAAGAAGTATTTGAAGCCTTGGAAAAGGATATTCTGGAAAATCGTACAAGCGGTGGAGAAATCCAGCTGACGACGGCACTTGACAAGGTGCGCGAGCGTATCGGTATGATGGGACTTCTGATGAACGGAAAGTCTTATGATATCGGACTTCCGGAAAAATATAAACAGACTCTTTCTGAGTTTGGAAAAGGAAAAGAAAGCGAGAAATAATATGAGCAATACGGAAAAGAAAGTTCTTTCCATTGTAATTCCTTGTTACAATGAAAAGAATAATATTCTGGAAATCGTGAAAAAAGTAAAGGAATCGCCGATTGAGCACAAGGAGATTATTATCGTTGACGACTGCTCGACAGACGGAACGCGGGAAGTTCTTGAAAACGAGGTTCGCCCGCTGGTAGACAAAATTATTTATCATGAGGTAAACGGCGGAAAAGGTGCAGCCCTCAAGACAGGATTTGCAGCGGCGACAGGAGATGCAGTGATTATCCAGGACGCAGATATGGAATATGATCCGATGGAATATCCAAAGGTTTGTGAGCAGGTGCTGGCAGGAAAGGCAAAGGTTGTCTATGGTTCCCGTTTTAAAGGGCAGAAGGCAAAAGGATATCTTGCAAACCGCATGGCAAACAAGTTTCTTACATGGTTTTCAAATATCTTTACCCGTCAGAAACTGACAGATATGGAAACCTGTTATAAATGTTTTGCAAGAGAGGTCATTCAGTCGGTAGATATTCAGGAGAAACGCTTTGGTTTCGAGCCTGAAATCACAGCAAAGATTTCCGATATGCGCATCCGTATCCATGAAGTTCCGATTTCATATCATCCGCGAACCAATGCGGAAGGTAAGAAGATCGGAGTCCGCGACGGAATTCGCGCAATTTATTGCATTATAAGATATCATTAATAAAAAGTGTCAATAACAAAAATGTTCCGGATTTTTATCCATAGAAAAAAGGAGTGTCGCACCATAAGATGATTTCTTTTTAGAAATTTACTTATGGTGCAACAGCTCCTTTTTTTAAAGACTCTTATTTCTTATTCATAGTATAGAGAGAGTAGATATAGATAGTAACTTCTTTTGTCTTTTTGTTTTTGACCGAAACTTCAATCTGCGTTTCAGGGAAAAGCGCATTGACGCTGAGTGAACTCCACTCGTCTTTGCGTGTATATTTTTCACGTTTGGACAAGGTAATCTTTTTGCCGTTTCTTACTTTTGTAGAAACCCAATCGCCCTGGGCATTTCTCTTTTTCACGTTAATTGCAGTAACCTTGTAGCCTTTTCTCACGGTTACTTTGAACTTTCCTTTTGCAACCTTGGTGTAAGGTCCGTGGAGAGAAATATCTTTTCCGGCATATTTCACGCTCTTAATCGGCGATGTGTAAGTAGCATATTTATCTACAAATACTTTGACAGTCTTGGTACATTTTTTCTTGCCGCTTGCGTCAACGACATCAAAAGTTACTTTGTATGTTCCTTTTTTCTTGCCGAAGAAACTGATGGATGTCCGTGTGTAGTGGAAAACTGTTTTGTTGTTTTTGACACGTTTCTCATAGTTTTCTTCCGTGATTTGTGCAAGCAGTTTTTTGCTTTTTGATTTTACATTTTTGATACGGTCGCCTTCGTTGTCAAGACGGATCTGGATATAACCGGCGCCGCCATGACAACCTTCCATTGCAATGCCGGAAGTAATGTAGATTTCGTTCGGATATGTTACGCCGTTTTTCTCATCGCGTATTTCCTCAGCACCGGCGCTGATTGGTAAAAACATAAGGCAGAATGCACTCAGACACAGTGCAACTGCATATTTTAAAAGGTTAAATTTTTTCATGTGTGCATCCTCCTTTATTTCACATTAAAGATACTATATTCTTCTGTCTTTGTTACTTTAAATTTTGTATCGCGGTAAGTAACACGGATTTTGGTCATCGGTTTCAGGAAGTTGTACTTGCAGGCGGTGCGATAAGTGTCGCTTTCGTACCATATTTTTTCAAAGGTTGTTTTTGTGGCAAGTTTGATTTTGGCACCGTTTTTTATTTTTTTGTAAATCGGATCGCCGTTTTCGTTATACTTGGTAGCAACTTCAATCTTTTTGATTTTAAAGGTCGGATTGGCCTTGAGTTTTAATTTGCCGGATTTTGTTGAAGTTAAAAAATTAGTTCCGTTTCCGAAAGAGTAATAGGTCGCGCCGGCGTAGGTCACAGTGTTGACTGCGTAGTCGGAATAACCTGCGAAAACTTTGACTTTTTTCTTGGTAACTACTTTTTTCTTCGCATTTTTTATTGTGACAGTTACCGTGTAATTGCCTTTTTTCTTGGTGAAGAATTCAACAGAACAACGGCGGCGGTATTCTGTGCCTGTCTTATCGTCGCGACGTAAAATGTAGGAAGTCGGATAATAATCTTCCGTCATCTTTACAATCAGGTTCTTGCTGCTGGATTTTACGGATGCAACATAGTAGTCCGGATTTGAAAAATAGAACTCGGCGCAGCGGTTGTCTTTGTTGTAGAGATCGATGCGCATGGCTGAGTTCCAGAGAATGCCGTTTTTGGCGTCTGTTTTTTCAGGTCCTGCTACGGATGCTTTTGCCTCAGTTGTCATGAATAGACACCCGGCCATCAGAGCGAGGGCAAAAAGCAATGTGACGAGTTTCTTTGTACTTTTTTTCATAAAAAACCTCCCATTCTGCTATAAAAGTATAGTTAAAAATACGTAATAATTATAGCACATAAAAATTGGTGGAGAAACATATTTCTGACACAAACTTATCATATAATCAGATTGCCAGATACTGCACATTGCAATTTGGCATAAAGTGATGTAAACTGAACAAGGTTACATAATACGAAGCAAAGATTGACAGGAGTGAACAACAAATGCATTTATTCAATAAGAAACACATATTAAACAGAACGGTGGCAGCGCTGGCAGCAGCCCTTATGGTATTCCAGACGCCGCTCGGATATATGACGGTGTATGCACAGCCGGAGGATACTGTTTCCGGAAATGGAATCGTGTCGGAAAACTCTGTGCAGGAGCAGGCCGATGTGCAGCAGGCTGATTTGACGCTGAACTATGCGTACATAGAACAGGCCCGGCTTGATGTGTCGGAAAAACAGAAGATTGTAGTTTCGGCAGGTGAAGGAAACATTGCATGGAAGAGTGCAGTATTGACACTCGTACATGAGGAAACCGGCGAGAAAACGGAAATTCCGTGTACAGATTTTACGGAAAATGTGATGCAGTTTTTGTTTGATACATCCCGGATGCAGACGGGAGTATACCGTGTAAGCTGTGTGGAATACTCTTATATGGAAGAAACAGCTCTTTATGAAGGTGCATTTGACTTTGCGCAGATAGAAGGTATGGAACAGGTATGCTTCGGTTTAGGCGTGGCGAACCCGCTTCCTCAGTCGGAGTTTACGGAATATAATGCAGACGGAACCGTTGCGTCTGAGGAGCTTATCGATGTGAATGTTGTCACGTTAAATGGGAAAGAAGAAAATCTGGGGGCTTCGCAGGCGGTAGAGCAGGCAGTAGAGCAGGCAGCAGGTCAAATGGGCGTGTTGCCGGAAAAGGGAGATACAGCAGCTTCTTCCGGCGTAGTGGACAGCGAACGCAGAATTGCAGGAAGTCTTGTGGTTTACCTTGATCCGGGGCATGATGAGACACACGCGGGGGCACGTGCAAACGGATTGGAAGAAGAAAATTTAACATTTAAAGTAGCAACGTATTGCAAAGAATATTTAGAAGATAATTATACGGATGTTGTTGTATATATGTCGCATGAGACTGTGGATTGTCCTTATCCGGGAACAACTTCCACAGATTGTAATGCCAACCGTGTGGAGGATGCCAACCGCAAAGGTGCGGATGTGTATGTCAGTCTTCATTTTAATACAACAGGAACGGGCTCGACGACGGCGAGCGGTGCCATCGTATTTTACCCGAACGGCAACTATGATTCCGAGGCCGGAAGTGAAGGAATGGTTCTTGCGGCGAAGATTATCCAGCAGTTGCAGAATCTCGGTCTTGTAAACGGAAATCCGCTTCAGATTCGGAATTCGGGAGATAATACGCTCTATCCGGATGGGTCGCTTGCGGATTACTACGGTGTGATCCGCCGTTGTAAGCTTTACGGAATTCCGGCGGTTATTGTAGAGCATGCATTCTTAAACAATGCTCAGGATGCGGCATTTTTAAAGAGTGAGGACAATATTAAAAAACTCGGTATTGCGGATGCAATCGGTATCGCCGAAGCGTACAAGCTTTCTACCGAGGAAGTAGAGTTTGATGCAGAAGATTTACAGGTTAGTGAGATTGACGGCGCCAACGGGACATTCAAGATAACACTTTCCGGTGCATCCCCGGTGAAACGGATTGCAAATATTAAATTCAAAGTGTATCCGACGGAGGCGAAAGCCAAAGAGTACACATATACGGCGCAGCTTGTGGACAAGAAGACAGGCACTTATGCTGTGACGGGAAATGTCGGCAATCATGGAAAGAAGGCGGGCAAATACAAAGTAATTGCCTATGCGTTTGACGCGGCGGGCAAAAAGACGCAGCTTCGTTCGACGACGTTTACCATGGAAAAGACACAGGCAGATACAAGCAAGATGTCGTTGAAGGCAACACTAAATGCGAAAGAGAAAATTGCGACACTGAAATTGTCGGGAGCAGAGGATGTAAAGAGTGTTTCTTTTACGGTTTACAGCGTAAAGAAAGGAACGTCCAAGGCCAAAAAATACAAAGCGAAAAAACTCGAAAACGGGCAGTGGATGGCAAAAGTACCGGTTTCGGAACACAAGGCATCCGGCGAGTACGTGGCAGTAGCTAAGATAGGAAGTTATTTCGGCGGAACTTACGACGGGGCGAAAGGAACATTTCAGGTAAAAGGCCCTTCGGTAAAAAGCGTGGATGTAACAAAACTGAATTTGACCAAAGGATCGTTCCGTGTGCTTGTCAAAGCGCCTGCGTCAAAGTCCGGTGTCAAGAAAGTGACGGTCATTGTAAAAACAATTACCGGGAAGAAAATCAGTAAGACATATAAGGCAAAGAAGTTAAAGAGCGGCAATTACTATATTGATGTCAACATGAAGGATTTCAAATACCAGTACGCCACATACCGTCTGACGGTAAAAGTACAGGACGGTAACGGTATTTATGAAACGGTTGCGACAGAGAAAAAGGTAATTAAGCAACCTGCGCCGCGTCTTACGGCGAAACTGAAAACGAAGCAAAAGTATATTGTGCTTACAGCTTCCAATCTCGGTATCGGAGCAAATGTCAAAGGGGTACGGTTTAAAGTTGTACCGGTGGCAAAAAAATCAGCGGCAAAAAGTTTTGTTGTAACAAAAGCCAAAGACGGCGTTTATTCTGCAAAGATAGCGGTTTCAGACTTCGGCGTAAGCGGAGAGTATAGGATTACGACCTATGTTAAGCGCGCCGACGGTAAATTTGAAGAAATCGGAAGCAGACAGAAACTGACGGTAGCGGATGTGACCGGGGGAAAAGCCAAGGTTAAAAGCAAAAGCAAAAGTGCAAGTTATCTGACGGTTTCGGATATAAAATACAAAGGGAAGATTTCCTCTGTCCGCATCAAAGCGTGGCCTGTAAGCAATAAGAAAGCGAAATATGTATATAAAGCAGAACTGAAAAGCTCAGGCACATACCGTGCGCTGATTCATTCGAAGAACCATAAAGGAAAAGGCGGCGTTTACAAATATGAAGTCATTGTGACGACAGTAAACGGAATTGAGAAAACGCTTTTGACAGGAAAACTGACACTCGGTGAATCGAATGCCAACGATCAGTTATATTCCATCAGCGGAACTTCGCAGGTTACGGTGGCGCAGATGATGTCATACTATAAAAAGAATGCAACTTATCCGACATTTTATGCGGTATCGGACGCGCCGACGTTGAAAAAGTTTTGTCAGATGTATTACAGTGAATGTGAAAAAGAAGGCATCCGTGCAGAGGTAGCATTTGCACAGGCGATGCACGAGACGAATTTTCTGCGTTACGGCGGTGATGTCAATATCTCGCAGTTCAACTTTGCAGGGCTCGGCGCAACCGGAGGCGGCGTATGCGGAAATTCTTTTGAATCCGTAAGAATAGGTATTCGTGCACATGTCCAGCATTTGAAGGCGTATGCAAATACAGAGCCTTTAAACAATCCGTGTGTCGACCCGCGTTTTACGTATGTGACAAGAGGCAGCGCACCTTATGTGGAGTGGCTTGCCATTGTGGACAATCCGTACGGAAAAGGATGGGCAACCGACAGAAATTATACAAATGCGCTCAAAAAGCATATGGAAGCGCTGAAAAACAGCTAAAAGACGGTAAAAAAGATTGACGAAAACGTATTGTTTTCATATACTGAGAATAGTGAAAAAAAATAAAAGCATACAAGATGTTGTATGCTTTCCGTCTATTTTGAATGAAAACAGTTGAGGAGAAATTATGGGAAAGATAACAGTAGAGACATGTCACATTGAAGGATTAAAAGTTATCACACCGACGGTGTTCGGTGATGCCAGAGGCTACTTTATGGAGACATACAATTACAATGATTATAAAGAAGCCGGGATTGATCAGGAGTTCGTACAGGACAACCAGTCGGCGTCGAAGAAAGGAGTTCTCCGCGGACTTCATTTCCAGAAGGAGTTTCCGCAGGACAAACTTGTGCGTGTCGTGAGCGGAGAGGTTTATGATGTGGCGGTAGATCTTCGCGTAGGTTCACCGACATTCGGACAGTGGTACGGCGTGCTTCTTTCGGCAGAGAATAAAAAGCAGTTCTTCATTCCGAAGAATTTTGCACATGGATTTGTCGTGCTTTCCGATTTTGCGGAGTTTGCATATAAATGTACGGATTTTTATCATCCGAATGATGAGGGCGGTCTTTTGTGGTCAGATCCGGAGATTGGTGTAGAATGGCCGATTCCGGAAGGAATGACAAAAGAAGATTTGCTTTTATCCGAAAAAGATACAAAGTGGGGAGGCATTGCTGCATATCGCAGTGAACGCGGATTATAGGTCTTATGGTATACCGGGTATTCGGGGGAATCTTGGTAGCTGAAGTGAGATGAAAAAGATGAAAAAAAGAGAAAGATATAAAAAACTGATCAACGGTTCCGAAATGTTGATACTTATGCTGATACACACATACTTCTATGCGGTGTTATGGTATGGTTATTACAGCGAACTGGTTCCGAAAAGTTTACGTTTTTACCGCCGGGGACACTGGGCGGTAATTGCTATGTACATTCTTGTATTATGGCTGTTTATTAAGTTATACGGTGGTTTCAAAGTCGGGTATCTGCGTCTGTTTGATGTCATATACTCGCAGTTTTTGTCTCTGTTTTGCGCAAATGTGGTTTTATATTTCCAGATTTGTCTGCTTACCAGGGATTATGTGACGCCGGTACCGCTTCTGATTATGACGGTGGTTCAGGCGGTTGTGATATTGATTTGGGTGTTTGTGTGCAGATACTTATATATGAAACTGTATCCGCCGCGCAATCTTTTGCTTGTTTACGGCGAGAAGACACCGATTGATTTTATCAATAAGATTAATGCGCGCAAAGATAAGTATTTTATTCATAAGAAGATACATGTCAGCGAGGGTATGGAGAAAATCAAAGAAGCGATTGCAGAGTGTGAAGGTGTCATGATTTGTGAGACGGCTTCGCATCCGAGAAATGAAGTGCTCAAATATTGCTTTATTCATTCCGTGCGTACGTATGTAGTGCCGAAAGTAACCGACCTTATGCTGATTGGTTCGGATGAAATGCATTTGTTTGATACACCGCTTCTTTTGTCGAGAAATCAGGGATTGACCGGGGAACAGCAGGCAGTAAAACGTGTGATGGACATTGTCCTTTCACTGATTGCATGTGTGATTGCATCGCCGTTTATGCTGATTATCGCAATTGCGATCAAGGCGTATGACAGAGGTCCTGTTTTCTATAAACAGACCCGTTTGACAAGAGACGGAAAAGAGTTTGAGATTTACAAATTCCGCAGCATGGGTGTGGATGCGGAAAAAGGCGGCGCGCGCCTGGCGATGAAGAATGACAGCCGCGTGACACCGGTAGGAAAAGTAATCAGAAATCTTCATTTGGACGAACTTCCGCAACTTTTCAATATTTTGAAGGGCGAGATGTCCTTTGTGGGACCGAGACCGGAGCGTCCGGAGATTTTTAAGCAGTATGAACAGGAACTTCCGGAATTTGCTTTCCGTCTGAAAGTAAAAGCCGGACTTACCGGATATGCGCAGGTGTACGGCAAATACAATACAACACCGCGTGATAAGGTAAAACTGGATGTAGCATACATCGAGCATTATTCGATATGGCTCGATATCAAATTGATGCTGTTGACCTTCAAGATTTTGTTCCAGAAAGAAAACACCGAGGGTGTGGATCAAAATCAGACGACAGCGTTAAAGGCGGACAAGGAACAATAGAATGGGACAGATGGATTATTCCGTACTTATGTCGGTTTATGCAAAAGAAGAGGCGTCATTTTTAAGGGAAAGTATAGAAAGTATGCTTTCCCAGACTATTATGCCCGGGGATTTTGTACTCGTGTGTGACGGCCCTTTGACCGCAGAACTGGATGAGGTAGTTTCCTATTATAAAGAGAAATATCCGCAGCTGTTTGAAATTGTCCGCTTGGAGCAGAACGTCGGATTGGGCCGTGCGCTGAACGAGGGGATGCAGCATTGCCGGTTTGAATATGTGGCGCGGATGGACAGTGACGATATCAGCCTTTTGGACCGCTGCGAGAAGCAGCTTGCGTGCATGCAGGAGACAGGGGCGGATGTCATCAGCGGATGCTTACAGGAATTTTCCGAAAATCCGGCCGATGTCGGCAGAGAGAAAAAAGTTCCCCTTGTGCATGAGGAAATCTGCCGTTATGCAAGGCGAAGAAATCCGTTCAATCATCCATGTGTCATGTACAAAAAGAGTGCGGTTTTGGCCGCCGGCGGATATATGCATTTTCCCGGGTTCGAGGACTATTATCTGTGGGTGAGAATGCTTCAGGCAGGAATGCGCGGACATAATCTTTCCGATGTGCTTCTTAAAATGCGTGTGGGTAATATGTATGAGCGCCGGGGCGGATTTAAATATGCAGTTAATATGCTGCGTTTCAGGGCTTATCTTTTAAAGAGCGGCAATTGTAATCTGATGGATTTTCTGGTTGCTGCAGGCGGGCATTTGCTGGTCAGTCTGATACCGCGCAGGATGCGCAGATTATTCTATAACAGGCATTTGCGCTGATTTGACGATTTATTGCATATATAGTATAATCAGTTGAATTATTTGACCTATGTAAAAGGACGGAACGGAGATCCGATATGAAAAATTTCAGTAAAAGAGCCAAGTTTTTTATGAAGAAAAAAGTGGCCGGCATGAAAAAAGATTTTTGGTATAAAACGACAAAAGTACAGAAGGATAAATTGTTATTTTTGACGTTTCAGGGACAGTATACATGTAACCCGCGCTATATTTGTGATGAAATTATAAAAAGGGGAAAAGATTGGGACCTTGTGTGGGTTGTAGATGATATGAGCGAGGAAACGCTTGCCGGTTTTCCGGAGCAGGTCCGCGTGGTTGAGAGAAATACCAATAAGTATTTCAAGGAGTTGTACAGCTCAAAGGTATGGATTGACAATGCATTTAATGTGACAAAGGTTTCGGTAAAGAAAAAACCGGAGCAGATATATATGGAGACGATGCACGGTTCTCTCGGTATTAAGAGAATCGGACCGCAGGATGTTCCGGATGCAAGACGTAATAAGCGCGGAGCCAGATGCGGAAGACTTTCCGATTATATTATTTCCAATTCTGATTTCGAAGATGATGTATATCGCACTTCGTTCTGGAAAAAGACGGAGATTTTAAAATACGGACATGCCAGAAGCGACGTGTTATTCGAAAAAGATCCGGAAAAACTTTCGCAGTTAAAACAGAAAGTATACGATTTTTATCAGATAGATCCGGAGAAAAAATTGGCACTCTATGCACCGACGTTCCGAAGCAGCGAACTTGACAAAGAGGAGAAGGAAGAGATTGATTTCGAGGTTCTTCTGTCTTCGCTTTCCGAGCGTTTCGGCGGACAATGGGCAGTGCTCAACCGGGCACATCACAGAGATTACAAAAATAAAGGCTATGCGGAGAGCGTCGCTGATGTTTATGACGGCGCCACCTATCCGGATATTCAGGAATTGATGCTTGTATGCGATGTCGGAATTACGGATTATTCAAGCTGGATTTTCGACTATGTGCTGACAAGGAAGAAAGGTTTTCTTTACGCACCGGATATGCAGGCATATGACGAAGACCGCGGTTTTTACTATCCGCTTGAGAAGACACCGTTCCCGCTTGCATGCACGAATGCAGAGTTAAAAGAAAAGATACTTGCTTTTGATGAAGAGGTATATGCGTCGGCAGTAGAAGACTTCCTGAAAGAAAAGGGATGTGTCGAAGACGGTCATGCATGCGAGAGAATTGTTGACAAGCTCGAAGAGTTATTGGAGGAGAAAGCATGAATATAGGATTGGTATTTGCAGGCGGTTCCGGTCAGAGAATGCGCAACAGTGCAAAACCGAAACAATTTCTTGAATTATATAACAAACCGATTATTATCTATACGCTGGAAGTGTTTGAAAACCATCCGGATATCGATTGCGTGGTAGTGCCGTGTATCGCGGGATGGGAAGATTATCTGCAGAAACTTTTGGACCGTTTTGAGATTAAAAAAGTGAAAAAAATACTGACAGGCGGTAAGGATACGCAGGAATCTAAGATGATTGCACTCCGCTATCTTGAAACGTTCTGCAAGGAGGACGATATTGTTCTTTTACATGATGCAGTGCGCCCTCTTGTGACGGAAAAGATGATTACGGACAATATTGAATCCGTCAAAAAATACGGAAACGGTATCACAGCCGTACCGTTTACGGAGACGGCGATTGTCAGCGATAACGGAGAAACGATAGATAAAACCATTATCCGGAACACGATGTATGTTGCAAAAGCGCCGCAGAGTTTCTATTTTAAAGATGTTTTAAGCGCACATCTTGCAGGAGAGACAATGCCGTACACGATTACCATCGATACATGTTCTCTTATGACAGAACTCGGTATTGAGCTGCATATGGTTCCGTGTGAGACAACGAATATCAAGATTACGACACCGGAGGACTTTTTCCTGTTCAAAGCGTTGACGGATTTGAAGGAACAGCAGGATATTTTCGGTATTTAAAAAATGGAGATCATATGTTGCAATTAAATGAAGTCATCATGGATGACATAGAACAAATTACAAAAAGAGAAATTGATTTTCAGTGGCTCAAAAACCGTAATGTACTCATTTCGGGTGCAAACGGATTGATAGCGTCGTATCTGGTAAATACTATGCTGTATCTCAATGATACGCAGGACATGGGAATACAGATTTATGCGATGGTGCGAAATAAAGAAAAGACGCAGAAGAAGTGGGGAGCTGTTTTGGACAGGGCGGACATGCATCTTGTTGTGCAGGACGTGACAGCCCCGGTAACGATGACGGAACAAGTGGATGTTATTATTCACGCAGCCAGTCAGACGGGACCGAAGCAGTTTGTGGAAGACCCTGTGGGTACGGCCATGGGAAATATTCTCGGGGCCTACAATTTGCTCGAGTACGGAAGAGCAAACGGTGTAAAGAAGTTTTTGATGCTCTCGACAAGAGAGATTTACGGTAAAGGCAGTCTGGATTATGTGACAGAGGAAGATTACGGTGTAGTCGACCCGGTCAATGTCCGTTCGTGCTATCCGGAGAGTAAGCGTATGGCGGAAAATCTTTGCAGCTGCTACAGACAGCAATACGGCATTGATTGCAAAATAGCAAGAATTGCGCACACATACGGCCCGGGAATGCTTTTGTCGGACGGAAGAGTAGTCGGTGACTTTTTGGGGAATGTACATCGCAGTGAAGATATTGTGATGAACAGTGACGGAAAAGGAACGCTTGCACTTACGTATATCAGTGATGTCGTGGCAGGTTTGTTTTACACGCTTTTGAATTTCGGGGATGTTGTGTACAATATTTCCGATTCGACAGAAACAGTCACAGTAAAGCAGTTGGCAGAAGTTTTGTGCGATACATTTAAAGAAAGAAAGATAAAACTTATTATGAATATACCGAAAGAAACAAAAAATGCGAGCGGATATCTTGATTATAAACTCGGTTTTTTGAATTCGGAGAAAGCAATCCGGGAAGGATGGCAACCGGCCGTTGATTTGCGAAGCGGAATGCTGCGTACGATACGTTCGTTTGAAATATAGTATAGAAAACAGTCAAGGAAAAGGAGACAAAAGTGAAAAGAATTATTTTATTTGACACATCCATTGCAACACAGAACAAAGGTGATGAGATTATCATGGAATCGGTAAGAAGAGAAATCGCTCCGATTTTGGACGGAAATTTCGTTTATAATTTCCCGACACATCTTGTCAGCTTCCCTTTTGGTCATCAGTTTACGTCAAGTAAGGCGAAACTTGCGACAAATGCAAATTACAAATTTATCTGCGGTACGAATTTGTTTTGGACAAACATGCTTCGTCCGAATCCGCTGTTAAATGTAAATATGATGAACTACAAACCGATGAGAAATTCAGTGCTTCTCGGAGTAGGATATGACGGAGTAAAATGTTCCGACAACTTTGATCCGTACTCAAAACAACTTTGGAAAAAGATTCTTTCCAAAAAATATGTGCACAGTACACGTGATGACAAAACAGTAGAGTACTTGAATCAGCTCGGTCTCAAGGCAGTAAATACTTCCTGCCCGACGTTGTGGAAATTAACACCGGAGCACTGTAAACAGATTCCGACGACAAAGGCGGATAAAGTAGTGTTTACACTGTCATCGACAGGCGGTATCAACAGAGAAAATGATCAGAAATTAATCGAACTTCTTTTGAAAAACTACAAAGAAGTTTATTTCTGGAGCCAGACATATGGCGGTTATCACACATTGAAATCTTATGAGAATATCGACCGCATCAAATATATTGATCCGGATTTGAATGTATACAGAAAATTCTTACAGGAAAACGAAGTGGATTACATCGGTACAAGACTTCACGGCGGTGTTTTTGCGATGCAGAACAAGAAGCGTGCCATCAACTTAAGTGTAGACCACAGAGCAGAAGAGTTCGACCGTTATCATATCAATGTGCTTCCGCAGGATGATATGCAGGCGATTGATGAAAAATTAAATTCCGACTTTGAGACAAAAGTAACGATTGATTACGATATTATCAACGAGTGGATGTCTCAGTTCCTCCCGAAAAAAGGCGTGCAGGAGCCGGAAGACAAAGAGTATTACCAGTAAAAGAGAGATTTTATGAAAAAATTTGTTGCTAATATCAAAAAATATAAAAGCTATATGCTGTATTCGGCCAAAGCGACATTAAAGAGCGAAGTGGCCGGATCCAGACTGAACTGGCTTTGGTGGATTTTAGATCCATTCCTGTTCATGCTTGTATATACGTTCGTGGCACTTGTGGTATACGGAAAGAGCGAACCTTATTTTCCGATATTTGTATTTATTGGTTTGAATGTTTGGAACTTTTTCAGCAAGACGCTTGTGAAAAGTGTCAAGATGGTAAAAGCGTACAAGGGTATGATTTCTAAGGTGTATATACCGAAATATATCCTGATTTTGGTTACGATGATGGTAAATGCATTTAAGATGGCGGTTGCTTTCTCGTTGGTAGTCATTATGATACCGGTTTATCATGTTCCGATTACGTGGCATGTGATAGAAGTAATTCCGCTGTTTCTTGTACTTGCTGTTTTTACATTCGGATGCAGCTGCATCATGTTAAATGCGGGTGTTTTTATTAACGACCTTGCAAAACTGATTAAGGTTGCTATCCGTCTGGCATTTTATATGTCCGGTATTTTTTACAGCATTGCAAAGCGTGTTCCGCAGCCGTACGGCGAACTGTTACTTACGTTTAATCCGATGGCAAATTTGATTGACGGGGCAAGACGTTGTATTTTGTACGGACAAAATCCGATGTATCCGGTCATCGGAATCTGGTTTCTTGTCAGCGTTGTCTTGTGCGTGATAGGGGTTCGGACGATTAATAAGTATGAGAATACGTATGTAAAGGTGATTTAATGGATAAAAATAACACAATTGAAGTAAAAGATGTTCATATCCGATATAAAACCGTGCAGGCGGAGGCCATTAAAAAGAGCCTTTTTTCACTTAAGAAATCAAGAGTGGAAGAACACGAGGCGGTAAAAGGTGTCAGTTTTTCGATACAAAAAGGTGAGATTGTCGGCTTAATCGGTAAAAACGGAAGCGGTAAATCCACCATGCTCCGTTCCATAGCGGGTATTTTCTCGCCGGACGAAGGAACAATAGAAATCGGTGATAATTCGGTTTCTCTCATGGCAATCGGTGTCGGGTTTAATAATGAACTGACCGGAAAAGAGAATATTTATCTTTCGGGATTGCTCCTCGGATTTACAGAGGAACAAATTAATGAAAAATACAGTGAGATTGTTAAGTTTTCGGAGCTCGGCAAGTTTATTCATGCGCCGGTGCGCACGTATTCGAGCGGTATGCACTCAAAACTGGCATTTGCCATCACAGCGATTATGGAGACAGACATCATGCTCGTGGATGAGGTGCTCAGTGTCGGTGACCTTAAGTTTAAACGCAAGAGCTTTAAGAAGATGAAAGATCTGATTTCGGATAAAAACAGAACGGTTATGATTGTTTCGCACAGTCTTGAAACGCTGCGGAAGCTTTGTACGAGAGTGATTTGGCTCCATGACGGTGAAATTAAGATGGACGGCGATACGGAGGAAGTGCTGGAAGCATATAAGGCTTACATGGAAGAGACGTCTCCGGCAAAAGCGAAAAAACTGCTCAAAAAAGCCCGTCAGGAAGAAAAGTTGCTCCGTTTTGTGGAGAAGCAGGAAGAAGAAGCTTTGGCTGCCAAGTCGAAAGAAGAGTAATTGTAAACAAAATAATAAAGATAGAAGGATGATAGCAGATGAAAAAATTCTCGGTTATTGTGAAAGTAAGTGATGCAACTGCGTTAGGAACTCTTATGGATAGTCTGCAAAACCAGCAGGGTATCAGTTTTAAGAAGGATGTGCAGGTGATTTTGGCTGACACTGCACATACAAAGGAAATCCGGGAGAGCTTGGAAAAGTATGCTGATATGGAAAATATCAGTCATTTTTCATGTGAAAAAACTTCGCTCTGTGCCTGTGCAAAGTGGGCAAAATCCATGGTAAAAGGACAGTATGTCACTGTGATTACGGACGACTGCGTTTACTCAGAGGGAGCATTTTCTGCTGTTCTTTCCGCTTTTGAATCGGAGGAAAAAGAAGATGCACCCCGTGTGAGTGCAGCGAGCATTTCTCCGATTTTTTTGTTGCCGCAGGACGGAGGCGAAATGCCTTATAAGAATCAGCCGGAGGAAGAACAGGAAGCGGTATTATCACTGGATGGAAAAACCAAAAACATACAACTTATGCCGGAAGGGTATTTTTTGACAAAAGAATTGTTTGAAACAATCGGGTTTGATGCGGATGCACTTCTGGAAGAAGGCAGATATCTTGCAGTGATGGATTTGGTCAGAACTTTAGATTCGTATGTCTTTATTCCGCAGGAAAAATTGTATTATTCTTCCCCGCGAGAAGATTTTGTTTTTATATATGCGGACAAAAGAGAGGCCGATTGGTACACAAAGGCAGTACGCGAAGTTTATATTCCTTATGCAAAACGCGTAGCAGGTGAAAACGGGCTGGTGGATACGATGATAGGAAGTCTTCTTGTCTATTTATTGTATCACCGCTTTGAGGTAAATAAAAAAGAGAGAGACATGGAGCTTCTGAAGGGCAAGGATTTGGATGACTTTTTGGACGCATGTGTTGAGCTTCTTTCCTATGTTCCTTATGAGTGTATCATGCAGAGAACAGCATATGCGAAAGAACCGCTTCCGGATTTTATGCGATTTGCGTTTATGAAAAAAGTGGCAGAAAAATATAACCGCCCGTATCAGATGTACCATTGCAGATCGGCATTTTACTATACAGCCTCTGATGCACATGGCGAGGAAATGGTAGAACTTAGCAAAATAGTAGATTATTCAGAACGATTCTTAAGAATCGTTGCCGTGAATGTGGAGCGCGACCAGCTTGTGATTTGCGGAGAGTTGGGGGATGTTCCGCTTTTGGCTGACAATGATCTGTGTATCATTGCAAAGATAAACGGAAATACCAAGCGGGCAAAGCGTACAGAAGTTTATAACCTGCGTAAATATTTCGGCCGTGTATTTGATAAAGATTATACATTCCAGGTGAATGTCCCTCTGGATGATGCTGAAAAGACAGTGATTGAATTGTTTGTGAAGTCAGATTACGGAATGGTGCGTCCGCAGCTCAGATTTGTAAAGCCGGGTGCAAGAATTTCAAGTGAAGTAAAAAATTCCTATTGGCGTTTTAAAGAAGACCGTGTGTTGCAGCTAATCGATAATGCGCTCGTTATTTCCAAGGCGGATGATGAGAAATGTAAACATCTGGAAATGCTTGTGCAGCAGGATGCATTTCTTGATCAGTTGCCGGCGGAACAGGCAAATGAATTTGTCGCCCTCAGGAAAAAATATTTTGAGGTGAAAGATAAGTACAAAAACAAAAATATCTGGATTACGTTTGACCGTCTTTATAAGGGCGGTGACAACGGTGAATACGTATTCCGATATATTTCGGACAATGTTCCGGATGTCGATATTTATTACATCATGAAAGAAGAGTGTCCGGATTACGCACGTTTAAAGAAGAAGTATAAAAACATTCTGATACATGGTTCGGAAGAAGCAAAACTTATGGTTCTTCTGGCAGATGCCATTCTTTCGCCGCATATGTCCGTATATTCCTATTGCGGATTTGAGGGGGAAGGAGTGCGGTATTTTTGGGATTTGTTTCAGGCGGAAATTGTATGTATCCAGCACGGTTTGACTGTACAGAACATTGCGCAGTGGCAAAACCGTTTCATGGATAATATTCGTCTTTACGGATGTGCATCGAAGTATGAAATAAGCAATCTGGAGCGTCCGATTTACGGATATAACAGTAAGAGGCTGGTTTTAACCGGACTGGCAAGATTTGACGGATTAAAGAGTGTTACGACAAAACAAATTCTTATTTCCCCGACATGGAGAAGAAATCTGGTTAATACAAGAATCGGCCATAATAAGAATTTGTACAGTAACCAGTTTGTTCACAGTGAGTATTACCGCCGTTATAATGGCTTAATCAATGATGAGAGACTGTTAGAGTGTGCCAGAAAGAACGGATATAACATCCTGTTTTTGCTTCATCCGGTTATGAGCAGCCAGCTGGAGGATTTTAAAGGCAATGACGTAGTAGAGGTAAAAGCAGCATCGGATGATGTCAGTTATGAGTATGTGCTGACGCATTCGGATGTGATGGTGACGGACTATTCGGGAATTCAATTTGATTTTGCCTATATGAGAAAACCTCTTCTTTATTATCATCCGAAAAACATGCCGAGTCACTATACGGAAAGCGAGTATTTCCGTTATGCGGACATGGGATTCGGACCGGTTATCGAAGAGCATGAGGAATTGGTGGATGAACTGATCCGTTTGATGGAAAACGGATGTAAGAATACGGAGTTGTATTTGGAGAGAGCAAATGACTTTTTTGCGTTCGACGACTACAATAACTGTCAGAGAATTTACATGGAAACAAGAAAATATCTGCTGAAAAAGGGTATTTACAAAAAAAGCTTTTCAGAGAAAGTGAGAGAAAAGTTATGGAAAAAAGAATCGTAAAATTTATAGTTGCTTTTATGCTTGTTATGTTTCTGGGTGTGACACCGGCTAAGGCAGAAACGATGACTTATAATTATACACCAAGCAGTTTTGACATTGCGGATTTAAATAAGGTACTTTCCGCGGCGGGAGATGACCAGGAAGTTGTGGTCAATTTTGCGGCCGGAACTTATGCTTTGGACGGAACGATAAGAGTGCGCAGTAACACGACAATCAATGCGGTCGGTGCGACATTCTTAAGAAGCGGGAATGCGCTGACAAGCGGCTACAATATGCTTGTAAATACGGGCGGGAACCATGAACAGCTCGAGGGAACGGGATATACGCTCTCTCATGACATTGTGATCAACGGCGGAACGTTTGACGGCGGAGATGTGTCAAAGTCTTCGGTTCCGGCGAATCTTGTCAATTTCGGACATGCAAGTAACATCACAATTAAAAATGCGACATTTAAGAATTGTTACGGCTCCCATTTAATAGAGCTCAGCGGAGTGAAGGATTCTTCGGTTTTGAATTGTACGTTCAAAGGCGAAGGGTTCCGTTACAATGCGAAAAAGGATCAGAGCGAAGCGATTCAGCTTGATGTGTGCGGCGAAGGATTAAACGGAAATTTCAAGGCGGACGGAACACCTTGTGACAATGTTTTGATACAGGGAAATGTAGTGACAAATTATCCGCGTGCCATCGGAAACCACAATGTGGTTTCGGGAAGTTACAATACAAATGTCTCAATTATCGGAAATACACTTACGTGTACAAAAGACGCAGAAAAACAGGCGATTTTCTTAAACTGCTTTAAAAATGCAACAGTGAAAAACAATACGATTACCGGATATGGTTACGGTATTCAGTCTGTGGGCGGACAGGGACATGTGATTACGGGAAATACGATTACGGATGCAAATGCAAACGCGATTTCCGTCAGGGAAACAACTTCGGTTTCGGAGGTTTCTTCCAACGTGATTAAAAATCCTGCACTGAACGGCATTTCCATTATTTTAGGCGCAACAGTAAGCAGTGTAAAAGGAAATACAATTACGGCAGCGGGAAATAATGCATTTGTTATTGCCGACACGAAAACAAAGGTGACAACATTGGCAGATAACACCATTGCATCTCCGGGAGCAAACGGCGTTTCCGTGAATGATAGTGCGCAGGTTTCCAATATTACGGGAAATGCATTCCGGTCGGTAAAAGGAAATGCAATTCGTGTTTCAGGCAATGTATCCCTTATTTCCGGAAACCGTTTTAATAACAGTAAACAGAACGGAATTGTTTTGTGTCAGAGTGGTATCACGATTCATACAATCAAAGAGAATCAGTTTACCGCAACGGCAGGTAAGGCGATTACGGTATCGGAAGGTACGGTAGAAAATATTCTTGGAAATACCATTAAGGACACAGATGAGAATCCGATTAAAATCAGCGGAAAGAACAGTAAGGCAACTTTAATTGCCGATAATGTAATTGATACTTGTAAGTTGCATGCTATCGCAATCACGGACTCGGCGGTAGTAGGTGAAGTCAATACAAATACAATTACAAGTGCCAAGCAGCATGCAATTGCTGTTAATTCTAAGGCAAAGGTAACACGCATTGAGGGAAATACCATCAGCGATATCACGAAATGCGGAATTTATACAAGTTCTTCGGGGAGTAAAATAACAACCGTTACGAAAAATGCGATTTCAGGTACGGGAAGTCACTCTGTCAGTGCGACCTCAAAAGCGTACATCGGAACAGTAAAGGCAAATGAGATTACGGCAAGTAAAGGATATGGTATCAGTGCGGTTTCAAATGCCAATATAAAAAATATTATTTCCAATAAATTCAGCAAATGTAAAAACCATGCGGTTTACTTTGGAAAAGGAAAAGTTAAAACTAAAATTAACAAAAATGAATTTGTTTCAAACAAGAAGAGTGCGATATATCTCGGAAAAGGTATTACTGCAACGGTAACAAATAATACAATCAGCAAATATTCCGAGAAACACCAGCAGATTTTTACGGTCGGCAAAAAAGAAACACGTGTTATGCTTACGTTAAAAGCGATCACATCAAAGACGAAGAAGGTGACCGGAACGGCACCTGCCAAGTCAAAGATTACGATTACGATAGGCGATAAGAAGTATACAACAAAGGCGACATCCAAGGGTAAGGTCAGCGTGAAAATTCAAAAGCCGAAAAAAGGAACAAAGATTACAACAAAACTTGTAGATAAAAATAAAAATACGCTTACGGCGACGATGAAAGTGAAATAAGAAAAGAGGATAAACGATGACGCAAGGCAGAAAGGAAAGAAAAACAGAGTTAGGTACAATATTGTATTTGACTGCGTTTGCGCTGTGGCTGGCCATTGCGCTGATACGCTATACTTATTTTGCGGATATTCTGCCGATTAATCCTCTTTCGCAACATGTGTTTTGTATCGTACAGCTATTGCTTTTGTGGAAACTGATTACGGAGTTTGAATTTTCGTGGAAGCAGGTTGCGGGTTTGTTGCTGCTTCTGATGTTTATGACAAGTGCCTGGGCAAGGGGCAGCATACAATTCGGTACCATGTTTGCACTGATTTATTTTGCAAAGAACGTACCGTTTGAGAAAATACTGAAAGTTTCTTTTGTGATGCAGATTTTAGTGTTTGCCGGTACGGTTTTGGCGTCTCAGACAGGTGTTTTGAGAGATTTTATTTGGCCGGATGCCGAAAGAATGCGCCACGGGCTGGGATTTACCCACTGTATGCTTGCGTCGCATTTTGGTTTATACATTGCGCTTGTCTACATTGGAATTGTAAAAAAAATGACGCTGCTTCGGGCGATTGTGATTTTGGCTTTTAACGGAGTGTTATACCATTTTACGGTGGGACGGACAGATTTCTATCTGTGCGTTCTTTTCGTGCTTGCGGCTTTTGTGGTTCAAAAATTGTCTGCACATCTTAAAGGGGAGAAGGTGTTTGGCATTTTGCTTGCGGTATTGCCGTCTGTTTTGTTCGCAATCAGTGTTTTGGTAACGATGCAGTATGGCAATCATACGGGATTTATAATGAAATTGGATCAGATTTTGCACTATCGCTTAAAATTAGGGTACGAGGCAATCCAAAATTACGGATTTACTTTATGGGGACAGAAAATCAAGTGGGTAGGTATGTCTACCATGTATTATGATCCGACGGCAAAATACAATTACGTGGATAACTCCTACTTGATGATGGGATTATCCTATGGTGCGGTATTGGTGTTTGGTTACTGCGTGGCGATGGGATATGTACTGTACAAAAAGATGATGGAAAAAGAACTGATGCTTGTGCTTTGCCTGTTGATCACACTGGCATTCGGAATGATTAACCCGCAGTCGATGTATTTGACGTATAATCCGTTTTTGGTATTGTTGGCCTGCGCTTGGAATCCTTCCGCTCGAAAAGGGAAAAAGGTATGACAGAAAATTATTTAAAGAAATATCAATCTTATTTGCTGAATATGTTGCTTGCATTTGATGCGTTTTGTAAAGAGCACGGTGTGGAATATTTTCTGGCAGGAGGCTCTGCGCTCGGTGCAGTCAGACACGGCGGTTTTATTCCGTGGGACGATGACATTGATTTGGCAATGCTGAGACCTGATTTTGAGAAAATGGAACGTCTTTTGGCAGAATGCGGCAATAAGATCGGAGAGTATGAGTATTCACCGGTCATAGGCCAGATTGTTCCGGATGCACCGATCGGGCATTTGTTGTATTTGCCGGAAGGCGACTACGATAAAGCGGATGCGCCTAAGCTCGACATCCATCCGATCGATGGGTTACCGCAGGCGGGCTGGAAAAGAAAGGTGCAGCATTTTTTCAGTATTGTTCACTACATGGCAGTATACCGTCATCCGACGAAAAATAAGGGAAAAGCAGCGCATCTGATTTCGAAAATGCTTGTTGCAGTGACGTCGGATTCCATGTTTGACCGTTATGCAAGGATGAGCCGGAAGGTAATTGCGGCGTACGATGCAGAGCGTGCAAATCAGGTGTGCAGTCTGTTCGGTTTGGCGGGCTATGCGAACGAAGTGATGGACAGGGAATTGATTGTGCCTTATCAGAGAATCGAATTTGAGGGGCATCTTTTGCCGGTGCCTTGTAAAGAAAAAGGATATTTGGAAAAATTGTACGGCGATTATGAGAAACTTCCTCCGGAGGAAGAAAGAGAGCCGAAGCATGATGGGTATTTGCGCTTTATGAAAGCGATAAAATGTGTTAAGGGAGAATAGGTATGCAAAAATGGGTGAGAGCAAAGTATCAGCCGGCAATCGGGCTGGGAGTAAACGGACAGAGAGTGACGGGATGTAAGGAACATATTGCACTTTCAAGACAGGCAGCAACAGAGGGAATGGTTCTTCTGAAAAATGAAAACGATCTTCTTCCGCTTGCTACGGGGCAGAAAGTAGTATTGCTCGGAAAAGGATGCGTTGATTATGTCAAAGGCGGCGGAGGCAGCGGTGATGTGACGGTTGCGTATGTCCGCAATCTGTATGAGGGCCTTTCAGAGTATGAAAAAGAAGGAAAAGTGCAGGTGTTTAAACCGCTTGCAGAATTTTATGAAAAAGAAATAAAGCGTCAGTATGAAAATGGGGCTGAACCGGGCATGACAGTGGAGCCGGAAGTACCGACACAGCTGCTTGCACAGGCGAAAGCGTTTTCTGATACGGCGGTTGTAAGTATCTGCCGTTATTCCGGCGAGGACTGGGACAGAAAACTTACGAAAATCGAAGCAGGGGACTGTCTTTTGACTTCGCAGCAGTTTATTGAGAAAAGCGATGCCATTTTTGAACGCGGCGATTATTATTTGACGGGTGCGGAAGAGGCAATGGTGGAAGCTGCCAAGGAGCATTTTACCAAGGTTATTGTGGTGCTCAATGTCGGTGGAATGGTTGATACTTCCTGGTTTGCAAAGGAGAATAAGATTTCGTCCGTACTTCTTGCATTGCAGGGAGGTATGGAAGGCGGTCTTGCGATGGCGGATATTCTTTGCGGAACTGTTTGTCCGAGCGGAAGATTGACGGATACCTATGCGGATGATATTTGGTTTTATCCGTCGATTGCAGAGTTTCATAAGTCCATCGGGTATGCGGAATATACAGAGGATATCTATGTGGGATACCGATATTTTGAGATGGTGGAGGATGCTGCTGTAAATTATCCGTTTGGATACGGACTTTCCTATACAGAATTTGATATTACAAATATCGAAGTGACAAGGGATTTGGAGGCGGAGGATGACAGGGAACTGACAGAAGCCGAAATAGCAGCGGATATGATTAGGGTTTCGGCGGATGTTACCAACATGGGGGCATGTCCGGGAAAAGAAGTGCTTCAGCTTTACTTCGGAGCCCCGCAGGGGAAACTCGGAAAACCGGCAAAGCAGCTCGGTAGTTTTGTGAAAACGAGAGAGCTTTTACCAGGAGAGACGCAGCGCGTGACAATGACACTTCCGGTGGCGCAGATGGCCTCATATGACGATGAGGGTAAGGTTGCAAAGTCGGCGTATGTGCTGGAGGAGGGAGCCTATCCGATTTATTTGGGAAGCAATGTCAGAGATACTGCTTTGGTTTTCTCTTATGATATTTCGGGCGGGGATGTTGTGACGCAGCAGCTTTCCGAGAAGTGCCGTCCGTATAAACTTTCAAAGAGATTGCGTGGAGACCGTGTGTATTACCACGATAACACGGAGGAATATCCGGCAGATCCGTGTGTGATAGAAAGACAAAAAGTCGATGAATTCGAAGGAGTGGTGCCTGATGTTGTGGCACAGCCTCTGGTGCAGAAGCTTTGGGGAGAGCCGGAGAAAGAACATAAACTTATCGAAGTGGCGCAGGGAAAACTTACGCTGGATGAGTTTATGGCACAGCTTTCGCTGGAAGAACTGATATTTTTGACAAACGGTCATCGCGGAACAGGTGTGACAAATACAGGTTCGATGGGAGCCCTTGATAAATACGGTGTTCCGACCATCAATACGGCAGACGGTCCGGCGGGACTGCGCATTCATCCGGAGTGTTGCATTCCGACAACGGCGTTTCCGTGTGCGACACTTCTTGCATCGACATGGAACCTTGATTTGGTAGAACAAATCGGTATTGCAGGAGCAAAAGAAGTAAAGGAAAACAACATCGGACTTTGGCTGACGCCGGCGGTAAATATTCACCGCAGTCCTCTTTGCGGACGGAATTTTGAGTATTATTCGGAAGATCCGTATTTGTCCGGAAAAATGGGGGCGGCGATGGTGCGTGGTATGCAGTCGCAGCATATCGGAGCGAGTGTAAAGCATTTTGCCTGCAACAATAAAGAGACAAACCGGAAAGAGAGTGATTCGATTGTTTCGGAGAGAGCGCTTCGGGAAATTTATTTAAAAGCGTTCGAAATTATTGTAAAAGAAAGTAACCCATGGACGATTATGTCGTCTTATAATATAATAAACGGTGTAAAAGCATCCGAAAGCAAAGAACTGCTGACAGATATTCTGAGAGGTGAGTGGGGATTTGAAGGTCTCGTGACCTCGGATTGGTGGAACCACAGCGAGCAGTATTTGGAAATCAAAGCCGGAAACGACATTAAGATGATGAACGGTTATACGGACCGTGTGCTCGAGGCTTATGAAAAAGGTGCAATTACAAAAGATGAGATCTACACAAGTGCGAAACGCGTACTTGAGATGGTGTTAAAACAGGATTAGTTATGAGGGGGAAAGGAGAGATTATATGAAAAAGAACAGATGGATGAAATCGGCAGCGTATATGTTAGCTCTTGCGATGGTTGTTTGCCTGCTTTCGCCGATGGGGACAGCAGCTGACACGGTATCGGAGAATTCTACGGTGTCGGAAAACAGTGTTTTGCCGAAGGAGGCAACGTTTGTAAATACTTACAGAGATATTGACAAGACGCTTCCTGAAGATGAAGCACCGAGAATAGCAATGTACAATGTAAACAGGGAAGGTGCAATTACAGGAACACTTCCTGAAGCGTACCGTTCCGATCAGGTGGATTCAGGCAATGGCGTTGTCAGTTATCTTCCGAATGGTTTCCGTGACCAGAATCCATATGGAACATGTTGGTCATTCTCAGCGATAGGTGCGTGTGAAGCGTCCTTAATCCGCAAAGGTTTGGCGGATAATACGATTGACCTTTCCGAGCGTCACCTTGCATATTATTTTTATAATAAAGGTATTACGGATGACCCGAAGGGCGGTGTTTATGCGGATTATAACGAGAATGCGGATCCGGTGTTTGAATATTTGAATCTGGGCGGGAACAGCACATTTACCAAATGGCATTTGGCAAGTTGGTGCGGTCCGGTAGCAGAATCCGTTGCGCCGTATGATGAACTGGAAGTGACAGGATCCTACTATGACTCTTACGGCAATGAATGGGCTTATTCCGATGTGGATGCATCCGGTTTGAAGGGGCAGGCTAATTCTACGAAAATGGCTTATGAGAGCGATGCTTTCCATGTACAGAATGTGTATCAGATTGCAGTCGGTGACATGTATGGCATGAGTTCCTACAAAGACGTTGTAAAACGTATGATTATGGAACACGGCGCGCTTTCTATGAGCTACTATGCAGGAGGACCGTTCGGTTCAAGCGAGTATGACAGTTACTACAACGATACATATTACAGTACAAACCATGCGGTACAGGTAGTCGGTTGGGATGATAATTTCCCAAAAGCAAACTTTGTGACAGAAGCACCGGGCAACGGCGCATGGCTTATTAAAAACAGTTGGGGTGATGAGAGTGAATATGATGCAGAGTGCGGCTATTTCTGGCTCTCATACTATGACCTTTCGTTCAATGCATATGAAGACAATTGCGGAAATACAGTAATGCGTTATGCATATGTGTTTGATGCAGAAAAGGCAGATAACTATGACCATATTTATCAGTATGATGGTGACGCGGGCGATTATTGCGTGATAAACGGTTCGACAGGGGAAGCAATGATTGACACTGCTGCAAACCGTTTTACAATCCGGAACGGAAAAGGAATCTGGGAAGCCGTGCGTTCTGTAGGTATCGGCGTGGACCAGAGTAATACAAGCGGAGTAGTTCAGATTTATACTAATGTAGAAGGTACAAATAATCCGACAAAAGGAACACTTGTACATACACAGAAGTTCTTCCTCGAATATCCGGGATACCATACAATTAAACTCAGCAAGCCGATTTATGTCGGAGACGGTGAAGAGTTTATGGTTGTGTTCCGCTTTGATCAGCCGGCGTATGCTTGTGTAAGTGCTGATTATAACAATGGCGGTTGGGTTGAGTTTTGTACCTATGAAAATCCGGATGTGTCTTATTGGGGAATGTCAGATGACGAGTGGTATGATATTTCCGGTTCGGGCATGGTATTCCGTATCAAGGCGTACACAGACGATTCTAATTACTATCCGCCGGTATTAACAGGATTTAAGATGAATAAGACGTCGGCTTCTGTTGCGGCAGGAAAGAGCGTGCAGCTTTCTGCAACGCAAATGGCAAAACCGGACTCAAACGGTTCAACGACTTCAAAAGTGTTTAAACAGAACTGGTCATCTTCCAATACATCGGTTGCGACAGTTTCTTCTACCGGTAAAGTAACAGCAGTAAAACCGGGAAAAGCGACGATTAAAGTTTATAACGGTAATATATCTGCAAGCTGCACAGTGACAGTTTCTCCGAAAAAGATTACGCTTTCGTCGGTGTCTCTGACAAAGGCAGGCAAAGCGAAACTGAAATGGAAAAAACAGACAGGTGTAACAGGTTATCAGATTTATCGTGCAACATCCGAAACGGGTACTTATAAGAAAGTAAAAACGATTAAGAGCGCATCGACCGTGACGGCGACATTGGCTGCCAATACCGGTTCTAAGCCTTATTACTACAAGGTGCGTGCTTATAAGACGATTTCCGGTAAGAATGTTTACGGTGAATTTTCAGCGATAAAAACCTGTGGACCGAAAGCACCGGCTTCTCCTAAAGCAAAAGCTTTGTCCGGCAAAAAGGTGAAAGTAAGTTGGAAGAAAGTTTCTTCTGCAAGTGGTTATGAAATTTACCGTGCGACAAAGCAAAAAGGAAAGTACAAAAAAGTGGCTACTGTTACAAGCAAGAAGAAGGTTTCCGTTACAGATAAATCTCTGAAAAAAGGAAAGAAATATTATTATAAAGTCAGAGCATATCGCCTGATTAAGGGCAAGAAAGTTTACGGACCGTATTCAGCGATTGTGTCTGCAAAGGCGAAAAAATAGAAAGATAAAGAGAAAAACAAATGGCAGTAAAGTTGGCAAAGAATAAACAACCGAAAGAAAATACGGGAAAGCTGATCACGGTCAGCTTTCTCGAATATCTATGCGCGTTTTGGGCAATTGTGCTCTCATTTGCAGTGCCGCTGTACATGAAAAAAGGCTACTATCAGATCGGAACGGCAAAATATGATGCGTATGCACGTGTGGTTGTGTACGGAATGCCTGTACTTTTGCTGTTGGTGCTTCTTTATATCATTTTTTCTGTAAAAGAAAAAGGAATTACGCTGCAGGGGTGGAAAAACCTGTGGGCGGATATGTCCGTGACAGATAGGTTTGTGCTCGGATATGTTCTTGTAGTTTTGTTATCTTATCTATTTTGCGGACAGTGGAAAGAGGCTTTTTGGGGATATAACGGTTGGTACATGGGATTGTTTTCCCAACTTTCGTTTGTGCTCATTTACTTTATTTTTTCCCGTTTTATGAAAGACAGTCCGCTTGTACTCTCGGTTCTTTGTGCGGTTTCGGCTTATGTGTTCATCGTGGGAATTCAGCACAGGTTACTGATTGATACAATAGGGGTTTATGATACCCTGATAGATCATTATAAAAGACAGTTTTTGTCGACACTCGGACAGGCGTCATGGTATTCGAGCTTTATGACGGTCATTCTTCCGATCGGAATGTTTGCGTTCTGGTATTTTAAAAATCTTATTCTAAGAGTGGTTGCGGGTATATTTCTTCTCGTTTCTTTTATGACGATGGTGACGCAGAATACTGACAGTGCCTACTTCGGATTTTTGGCGGCAACGCTTGTGCTTTTCCATGTATCGGTGAAGGATGCGGAAAAGATGCGCCGTTTTTTTGAGGTGATGCTTTTGTTTGCGCTTGCGCCGAAATGTATGCAGTTTCTTTTTAAAATGTATCCGAATGAGATTATGGCTTGGAATGCCATTAGTTCTATTCTTCTGTTTGATACAAGGGTGTGGATGTTAAGCGTATTTTGTATTGTTATGATTGCAGTATTTGCACTGCTTTGCAAAAAGGAAAAGTATCCGGAAAAAGCGATGCGTATTTTCAGGACGGTTGTGTATGTACTGCTCGGCATTTTGATTGCTTTTTGGGCAGTGTTGCTTGTGTGGAGTGCAAACGGACAGTTGCCGGGTGCGCTTGAGATGTTAGCGGAAAAAGTACCGTATCTGAAGTGGGATAAGACATGGGGAAATCATCGTGGTTTTACTTGGGGTTTTACGACGCAGATGTATGCAGATATGAATTTTAAAAACAAACTTATCGGTGTGGGACCGGACTGCTATGCGGTTTATGCCCATGGAAATTATACAGAACTTTTAAAAGAACAGTGGAGCGGTGCAATTTTAACCAACGCTCACAATGAGTGGCTCAATATGTTTATCAACACCGGATTTTTCGGAGGAGTCGCTTATTTGGGGATTTTTGTAACAGCGCTTGTACGTTTTGTAAAAAACAGTGAAAAATACCCGCTTCTTTTGGGCATGGCAGCTTGCATTGCAGCATATATGGCGCATAACCTGTTTTGTTATCAGCAGGTTCTTTGTACACCGTTTGTATTTCTGTTTATGGCAATCGGTGAGTATCAAATACGAAAAAAAGAGAAATAATAGCAATAAAACAGCCGGAATGAAATCGTATGATGTTACGATGAGTTCCGGCGTTCTTTTTCTTTTAGCGCAGAGCGTTCGGCGGCAGACAGACTGCTGTATTGTTCGAAAGGGATTTTTATTTCGCGCAGCGGATTGTCACACGCGGGGCAGAATGGTTTGTGGCCGCTCAAGATTCGTATGGAATCGCAGTTTTTGCAATAGTGAATGTACATCATAGTTGTTTCTCCTTGGATAGGCTTGCATTTATTGTTGCATTTTGACAGTGCTGCGGTCAAGGAAAGGAAGTCGACAAATTTTGCAGAGGAAAGAAGTCTTTTCCTGGAAAACGTGGGCAAGAAAAGGTAAAAAAGTCAGGAAAGAACCCGGGCGAGAGCTGTAGAAGCCGTCTTTACCGGAAAAACGTGGGCAAGAAAAGATAAAAAAGTCAGGAAAGAGCCCAGGCGGGAGCTGTAGAAGCCGTCTTTTCCGGGAATTTATGGGCAAGAAAAGGTAAAAAAGTCAGGAAAGAGCCCAGGCGAGAGCTATAGAAGCCGTCTTTACCGGAAAAACGTGGGCAAGAAAAGGTAAAAAAGTCAGGAAAGAGCCCGGGCGATAGCTGTAGAAGCCGTCTTTTCCGGGAATTTATGGGCAAGAAAAGGTAAAAAAGTCAGGAAAGAGCCCAGGCGAGAGCT
>JAZQDJ010000078.1:0-5440 GCA_045546735.1 Lachnospiraceae bacterium
AGGTCCGCTGGACCGCCGGGAGGCCGTCCCGCTCCCCGGGAGGCTATTCCAGGACCGCTGGACCGCCGGGAGGCCGTCACGCTCCCCGGGAGGCTATTCCAGGTCCGCTGGACCGCCGGGAGGCTGCCACGCTCCCCGGGAGGCTATTCCAGGTCCGCTGGACCGCCGGGAGGCTGTCACGCTCCCCGGGAGGCTATTCCAGGTCCGCTGGACCGCCGGGAGGCCGTCACGCTCCCCGGGGAAAATAACGAAAAACCGCACAATATTGCGTACAATCAATTTGTAGTCAAATTGCACAAAATCGAACCTTGAAAATATGGATCTTGCCCAAATCGAAAAAAGCAGTCAAAATTCCGGCGAAAAAGAATTTTCAAACTTTTTGGCAAGTTTTCGGCGGAAATCGATTTCAAATTTTTAGTTATAATTTCGATAGACCGGGGGGTAGTCAATTTTGAAGCATTTTGGTACGCACGAGGCCAAAAGCCTAAAGAATGCAAAGATCCTGCTGCCGGATGTCAGATCAGAAAAGCATACATATGATCAGAACAAGCGCTCGAAAGCGCTTTTTTTATGCACTCAAATAACTATGCAAGGCCATTCAGGGAGCAAGACAAGCAAGGCCCATAAAGGAACCATTAAACGCTGCCAAAACGGCCTAAAACAGCGCTCAAAAATGTAGCTGGAGCAAATTACCAGCAAGTTAGATTTTAAGCGAATTCAAGCGAAATCCAAGCGAAATAATGTCATCCAACAAGTTACAAGCAAGTTAAAAGTTAAATCAGCTTTAGTCTGTTTTTAATCCTTAAACTATCTACCACTATCCTATTAACCAATTAACTATAAATTAAAAATCTTTTATAGATATCTCTGATTAAGTTTAATTCTTCCAGGAACAAAGAACCGAACATGAAATAGCATTTTGAATAAACCAAATAATCAAAAATCAAATTTTAAAGGCAATATCCGATAAATTTTCTCAAATTCACGCCTTAAAATGCTGATTTCGACATTTTCAGGAATCAGGCAGCACTCTTCTATCTTTCATCCAGATCAGCGGCGAAAATCAAAAATCTGACGGTAGAATTTTCGTCTTTTTAAAACCTGACGGTAGAATTTCTGATGGTAGAATTTTTGATGGTAGAATTTCTACCGGGTTGTTTTTGTGTGGGTTATTTTTCTTTTAAAAAATTCTCATTTAGGTATTGACCGTACTTTTTTAGTATGATAATATAAAGATGTCCCAAAGATAAGAACACAAAACACAAAGAGGAACCCACCATGAAGGTTATCGCTATTTCAGTAAAAGGACACGAATTTCTTTACAGCCTCAACTCTGTTCACAGAGTATCTGACAAAAACGCAAAGCGCATTTGCGATTGCCTGAACAGAAACAGCTTCCGGCTGAAGGAAAATGAGGTTTGGCACATTCACGATGTAGACAAATATGACAGCGCTTATGATGTGGCACAGTTTCAGAAGTTCCAGATCCGCAACGGAAAGTTGCTGGAATACACCTAATAGGAGGAAATGAAAATGAAACAGTTTGAAGCAGGAAAGACCTACGAGTTGAACACTTCCAAAGGATACAAGGTAAAGATTGAAAAGCGTACCGCACACTATGCGACCGTATCCGGGGATTATAACGGAAGATTCTACATCTACAAGGATAACTTTTTCGGTTTAGGGGAAGAAATCATGTTCCCTACGGAATATAAGAACATTAGCTACTTCTGCTTTGCAGGACATGAGATTTAAAAAGGAGGGAAAGACAATGACTAACAAGAACATGAAATGGTGGGTAGTAGATGAGCGTGTTAGATGTCAGCTTTTTATTGAGGCGCTGGACGCAACAACAAAGGATGAAGCTATCAAGGCAGCTCTCCGGGATTTGGATAGATTGACCGATGGAGAAAAAGAGGATGTCGTGCTGTTCTACGTTATGTTAGCAGAGGAAGACGCTGACGGAGATCCCGATTTCGAAACTGTATCTGACGATCACGTTCTGTTTCGTGGTGGTCATCCGGCAGCCTATATTGATGGCAAGGAAGTCAACTATGACGCAGCCGTAGACCTCATGGATGACGATATCCGGGAAGAATTGCACCTTGAAATGGCCCCTTGTACAAATCAGGAATTCCTGGACGCATACTGTAAGGCTCACTACAACAAGTACGGAATCGACTTTATAGTCTGATTCCAGATTTATGGAGGCAATCATGAAAGCATACACAATTAACGTATACAGTATTGAAGAATACCTGTGGGATACCCGGAAAGCAATGTGGAAGACTATTTCCGTCAACGATTCCAGCAATGCGATCTATCCGCTTAAATGGTACATAGGAACCGGGAGAGCTTCTCTGGAATTCCTTAAAAAACTGATTCAGGTCAAACCTTTTGTAATGGCCCGGTTCCTGATTAAGATCCAGGATAACAGCGTAGACGCTGCTGTGGACCTCATTAAAAAGAAGATCGGATACTAATCCGGGAAGGGAGCGAAAAATGAAGAACGAAAATCCGAAAGCTGTAGATATCCGGGTAGAGGTCCTGAAGAAATGCTATTCGATTCCGGGATATAAGAATCTTCCGCTGGATGAAAAGAACAAGACCTATGACAAAATTAAAGCTGAGTATATCAGCAAAATGAACTAAGGAGGGAGCAAACAATGAAGACAACAAAGTTTTTCGAATGCTGCTTTGGTGGTCAGCGTCTCACGATTGAGTACCACCACGAAAAGAGAAACCCTTTCCGTATCTATCGCAAGTACTGGAAGGAAGGCTGGCACAAGGAGATGCTTAACAAGTACGCTGATTTCAATTCCTGCTTGTGCTTTGTCAATTCCTACTACCGGGAGAATACGAACGTTTACAGCGAAACGCTTGTATAATCTCCCACTACCAAAACAGGGTGAAACGTGCTAATATGGTCATAAATGGCACAAAATTGCCCCATATGGGCATTTTTAGAAGCAGGTCGATGTAATGCCCATAGGCACCAAAAAACGCCTAAAACGGCAAAATTTCCCGGATTAAGCCATTTCCAGAAAAGCTTAACTCAAAATGGTGGACCAGGAAGCTCACAAACTTTTTGACAGGTTTTTGGTCAAAAGTCGATCTGAAACTAAAAGTTATAAAAACAAAGGTCCCCCGGGGTAATCGATTCTGAAGCATTTTATACACATGGAGGTCAACATGGAAGCAAAAACAAACGGAAGATTTTATGCATCAAAGTACGAAGCGGAGCGCCTGGAAAACGGCCTGAAGGAAAAGGGATGGTATGTTACAGATGGCAGTCACGAACACTTCAATCTCACAACAAAAGAAGGTGGATTGATCAAATTCTCAAAATTGGCCCGGGACGCATACAAAGGATTTAACGTTGAGATTGTTAATGCAGACAACCGTGAAGACCTTTGCAAGTATATGAACAGAATCGGAAACATCACAATTGATGATCTTGTTGCCCTCTCAAAATTAAAAAATCGTGTACAGTTTGCAAACTACTTCATGATGTCAAAGCGCAGCGTTGAAAATTGGGCATACGGAACATCTAAGACTCCGATCCACATGATGCACCTGCTGGAAGCGATGATTCGTCAGGAAATCACAGACGGAATTATACAGTAGGGGCAAAACCCACTTTCCATATGAGAAACATTTTGCAAGAACCCTTGAGAATAAAGCATTCTCAGGGTTTTTCTTTTCCCGGAAGATCCTGTACAAAAAATCACAACAAAAAAGGCCAGTGACCAGATCCTGACGGTAGAATTTTTATCATAAAATGCCTATTAGGTTGTTTTCTGACGGTAGAATTATGAGTAAAAAAATCTGTAGTGGTAGAATTTTGATAGTAGAAAATCGATATAGGTTAATTATAAGGGGTTGTTATAAAAGGCAAGAGCTGCGTTTAAATGATTAAACGCAGAATTGACAATCTGATTTGTACATAAAATGTACTGATTTGTACGGTGATTTTGTGAACCTCGGCTGCTCAGGAATGCTTTATTTATAGACTTTGTAAGCATTTTTAGGTAACGGAGAAAGTGGGATTTGAAGACTACCAAAATGTAACATTTCGGAACACTTTCCACCATATAAGTATTGTTTAATTTCCACCGTACTAAAAAATTGTCACAACATGAAATCCGGGATAGCGGAAATCATTTCTTGTTTGCGTTCAATGGTTTTCCTGTTCCTGTGGTAAAATATCTCACTTACCGAAATGTCAACGTGTCCCATCTGATCCATTACAGTTCTTTTGTCGATGCCCATATCCAAAAGGATGCTGGCATAGGTTTTTCGGATCTTATGTGGTGACTTGTGATAGCCTAAAACTTTATCACAGATCCTGTACACCCGGAACCTGATCGATGTGACCTGCATCCGCTTGCCATTTCGCATGAAAATGTATGTGCGATGCTTTGACATATCCAACAGCTTTTGAATCAACCATTCCCATTGTTTTGGCACTACAATTGTGCGATTTCCTGCAGCGGTTTTAGCGGAATCCTTTATCACATAAACATATTTCCTTTGTGCAGGATCGTAAAACCTTGTTTCTGATCGACAGATCCTGATAGTCTTGTCTGTAAAGTCTTCCGGCTTTAGTGCTACAAGTTCGCCTACTCTCATACCAGTTACAAATATTAACAAGATACCCAAATTCCATATATCTTGATGTTGTACTAAGTATTCAAGTATCTTTCTCATCTCTTCATCGGAGAAAACCTCTTCACAGTCTTCTTTGTGAGGCACTCGGAATGATCTTTTTGAGATGAAAAGCCTTGCAAACACATCTTGTGCCGTCCAGGTTATCAGGCCATCCCTTCCAGCTTGCCAAAGCGCTCCTGCCAGCAGATGTTTCAGCGTTGAGAATGCTTTTGCCGTCATTTTGTACTCAGCAAGCTGTTTTTCAAGGAATTCTGTCAGTTCCAGCGGTTCGACCTCTTTAATACGCCTGTCGGCGATTCCTGACGGTAGAAAATGCTTTCTGAAAACGTATGTGTACCTTGTGATCGTTGCCGGAGCAATCAGATCATACTCTTCTTGATGCTTTTTCCATTTTTCAAACAGTTCAGCAATTGTAGGATTTTCGATTACCTCTTCGATACACTGTAATACGCCTTCTTCAGTATCTTCTAACCGTCTACGCCTGAGTCTTGTAGTCCCGGAACCGTCTTTTTTCGGAACAATCGCATTGTAATAACCATTTTTGTCTTTCCAAATCTTAATTTTATACTGCTTTATTTTTTCCTTTCTGTCCATTGTCTCCACGATTTCTCGCAGCTCTTGCAATGAAATTTTATCATAATCATGGAAACTTTTTAAGTCTTCAAGCACCATTTTTCATCCGATACCCCCTCATACCCTGCACATGCTTTTCTCTACAACTCTCCCAAAGGAAATACCCCACCGTAACCAGTGGCTTTCCCCAAGCGAT
>JAZQDJ010000079.1:0-18545 GCA_045546735.1 Lachnospiraceae bacterium
CAAATATGGATGCCAAGCGTGGGCAAGAAATGGTGAATTTTTAAGAAAAAGTGCCCAGTCGCCGGAAGCTAGTAGCAAATGTGGATGCCAAGCATGGGCAAGAAATGATGGATTTTTAAGAAAAAGTGCCCAGTCGCCGGAAGCTAGTAGCAAATGTGGATGCCAAGCGTGGGCAAGAAATGATGAGTTTTTAAGAAAAATTGCCCAACCGCCGGAAAGAAAAGTGCAAATCATGAGAAAATACCATGAACAGCAAAAAACAGGAAGCCGTAATAGCTTCCTGTCTTTTTATTTACTATTCTCTTTTATTGCAGCCTGGCTGGCAGCGTCAAACGTAGTGACATTAATCATGCCGTTGGCCGGTGTGTGGTACATCGGCATATCTGCTGCATAGGAGCGGAAGTAGACATATTGTGAGGTGACATTAATATCACGATAGATGCCTTCAAATACAAGTTCCGGATTACTTCCGTCATGGTTCATACGCCAAAGTGCAGGGCTGTCGGCATCTACGGTCTGATAGTAAATATAATTGTCGCTCAAGTTAAACGATTCCACGCGGTCAGTCGTAAGAACGGTAATGGAATCATCAGACAGATTGTAGCGGCAAAGCTCATAGTTGCCTTCCAAATCCAAGAAATAAATCGACTGCCCGTGAAGCGTCGGATACCACATGTCATATTCTTTGATAAGATTTTCCTGGCCGGTATAAGTATCATATGCATACAAATGATGATTTTCCTTTGTTCCGCTGTAATATAAAACACCGTAAGAGGCACAGGAAGGATTGACGAGATAATCAGCAATTTGCCGCGCATTCTTTTTGTCAGTATCGACAGCAAAAAACTGAAGCGTCTGTGCGCCGTCTACAGGCTTTGTATAAAATACGGTGTTGTCCACAACAGAAACATTTTTACAGTCAACCTTTTCGAGACAAACCGGGTCGCGCCCTTTTTTGTTTGTGCGATACAGGCCGTAAGTACGGATTAAGAAACTAAAATCCGGATAAGAAGAGGAATTCTTCTGGTAGTAATATAAATAATCGCCGGCTGCGTTGAGCTGGTATACTTCGGAACGGTTTAATTTCTTGATTTGTGTTTCGTCCGGATTCATGCAGTAAAGAGTACCGCCGTCGTAAGCATTGGCGAAGTAAACTTTTCCGTCGGATTCACAAAAGTAGCCGCCGTTATTCAGATTTCCGGCGGTATTTCCGATGGTTCCCGGCGGATTATCCGGAACTCTTTCGGAATATAAATTTAAAATATATGCAGCGGTCAAGACAACGATTGCAAGTATGACCGCGATGATGATTTTCTTTTTTCCTGCCATAAAAAACCTCCGTAGATTTGTAATATCAGGTGTCTTTAAGTATATCATAAATTCTTGCCTATTGGAACGAATTGTTATAAGATATTTAGTGGTAGAAATCTTCCGGATAAGGAAGAAAGGAAAGGAACATGACAATGGATTTAGGCATATTAAGAAATGAGATTGATGACATTGATCAGCAGATAGTTGATTTGTATGAAAGAAGAATGGATATTTGCGGTAAAGTCGCAGAATATAAAATAGAAACAGGGAAAAAGGTATTTGATAAAACACGTGAAGAAGAGAAAATCCGTAAGGTCAAATCTTTGACACACAATGAGTTTAACAGCCACGGCGTGGAGGAACTGTTTGAACAGATTATGTCGATGAGCCGTAAACTTCAGTATCAGATGCTGGCAGAGCACGGGAGTCTCGGAAAACTTCCTTTCATCGGAGTGGACGAGCTCGAGACGAAAAAGGCCAGAGTTGTATTCCAGGGCGCAGAAGGTGCTTATTCACAGGCGGCGATGATGGAGTTTTTCGGTGATCAGATTAACAGCTTCCATGTAGATACGTTCCGTGAGGCGATGAGTGCGATTGATGAGGGAAGTGCAGACTTTGCAGTGCTTCCGATTGAGAATTCAACGGCAGGCATTGTGAGCGAAATCTATGACCTTATGGTAGAGTTTGAGAATTATATTGTCGGTGAACAGATTATAAAAATTGAACATTGCCTGCTCGGACTTCCGGGAACAGACCTTGAAAAGATTGAGAGAGTTTATTCACATCCGCAGTCTTTGATGCAGAGTGCACGCTATTTGAGCTGCTTTAACTGGCAGCAGATCAGTATGCAGAACAATGCATTTGCGGCGCAGAAAGTAAAAAATGACGGTGATACGACGCAGGTGGCAATTGCAAGTGAATATGCTGCAAAAGCTTATGGTCTTGAAGTGCTTAAGAAAGGTGTGAACCAGTCGGGCACAAATTCAACGCGTTTTATCATTGTGACGAATCAGAAGATTTTTAAAAAAGATGCGCAGAAAATCAGTATTTGTTTTGAGGTTCCGCATGAGAGCGGTTCCCTTTACCACATGCTTTCGCACTTTATTTATAATAATCTCAACATGTGCAAAATTGAAAGCCGTCCGATTGAGGACCGCAACTGGGAATACCGTTTCTTTATTGATTTCGAAGGAAATTTGGCAGACAGCGCAGTGAAAAATGCGCTCCGCGGACTTCGTGACGAAGCGCGCAATATGAAAATACTCGGCAATTATTAGGAGGCAGTCAAATGGCAATTAAGACATTTGCGGCAATTGATGTCGGCTCTTATGAGCTTGCAATGAAAATATTTGAGATTTCCCCGAAAGTGGGATTGAAAGAAATTGACCATATCCGTCACAAGATTGAACTCGGAACGGAAAGCTACGGACAGGGTAAAATCAGTGTGGAGCGTGTGAATGAGCTTTGTGATGTGCTCGGTGATTTCAAGCGTATCATGGAATCGTACAAGGTAGATGCGTACAAAGCATATGCGACAAGCGCGGTCCGTGAGGCAAAAAATACAATACTTGTCCTTGACACGATTGAAAGCCGTACCGGACTTAAGGTAAACGTAATCAGCAACTCCGAGCAGAGATTTCTTGATTATAAAGCGATTGCGTCAAAAGGTGAGGATTTTAAGAAGATTATTGAAAAGGGAACAGCGATTGTCGATCTCGGAGGAGGAAGTCTGCAGGTTTCTCTTTTTGACAAGGATTCTCTTGTGATTACGCAGAATATCCGGCTCGGAGTACTGCGTATCCGTGACCGTCTGATGGCAATGCAGGCAAAGCCGTCACGTTATGCAGAACTGGTGGAGGAACTGGTGGACAATAAGCTTGAAGTGCTCAAGAAGATGCACTTTAAGGGAAGAGAAATTGAAAATATAATTTTTGTGGATGACTATTTTTCGCCGGTTATACAAAGAACCATGAATTATGGGGACGAAAAAGGATATCTTTCCCGTGAAGGCTGTATGGAATTTGTAAAGACGCTGCAGACGAAGAGCCGTCAGGAAATTGCAGTTTCACTGGGAATGGAAGAGGAGACGGTTTCGCTTCTGTTTTGCAGTGCGATTGTGGTAAAGCGTATGCTGGAAGTAATGGACGCCAAACTTTTGTGGGCGCCGGGTGTTACGCTTTGCGACGGAATGGCATATGAGTATGCGGAGAAAAATAAATTAATGACGATAGACCATGATTTTGAAAAAGATATTCTTGCGTGCTGTGAAACAATCAGCAAGCGTTATATGGGAAGTCGCAAGAGAAGTGAATCGGTGGAAAATATTTCCCTTACGATTTTTGACAGTATCAAAAAAATTCATGGTTTAAAGAAACGTGACCGCTTTTTGTTACAACTTTCCGCTCGTCTGTATGACTGCGGAAAATATATCAGCATGTTAAATGCGGGCGAGTGTTCCTACAATATTATCATGTCCACGGAGATTATCGGGCTTTCCCATCTTGAACGTGAAATGGTGGCAAACATCGTGCGCTATAACCGCATGGATTTCGAGTATTACGGCGAGATGGCGCGTCGCATGAATATTGACAGAGAGGCTTATGTGACAGTGGCAAAACTTACGGCGATTTTAAAACTTGCCAACGGTCTTGACCGGAGTCATAAGCAGAAGTTTAAAAAAGTAAAGGCTGTTTTGAAAGACAGCGAATTGATTTTAAATGTTGATACATCGGAAGATATCACGCTGGAAAAAAGCCTGCTTGGGGCAAAAGCAGATTTCTTTGAAGAAGTTTACAGTATCAAACCTGTGATTAAACAAAGAAAAAGAACGGAGTAGTTGGTATGGCAGAGAAAATAAATTTCAGGGATCCGGCTTATTATACGAACAGGGAGCTTTCCTGGCTTCAGTTTGATTATCGTATTTTGAGTGAGGCAAAGGACAGAACCATTCCGTTATTTGAACGGTTGAAATTTTTAAGTATTACAGCATCGAATCTGGATGAATTTTTTATGGTGCGTGTGGCGTCTTTAAAAGATATGATTCATGCAGGGTACACGAAAAAAGATATTGCGGGATTAAGCCCGGAAAAGCAGCTTTCGCTTGTGAAGGCGCAAACGCATGAGCTTGTAAATATGCAGTATAGCACCTATAACCGCACAATATTGCCGCAGCTTGCAGCAAGCGGAATGGATGTGATTACGCAGCATGAAAAATTAACGACGGAGCAGTCGGCGTATTTGGAACGCTATTTTGAAGATAATATTTATCCGGTATTGACACCGATGGCAGTGGATTCTTCGCGCCCGTTTCCTCTGATTCACAACAAGGCACTGAACCTGGGAGCCCTTTTAAAGAAGAAGGACGAGAAAAATGCGGAAATCGAGTTCGCGACGGTAGAGGTTCCGTCTGTGCTTCCGCGTATTATTCCGCTTCCGGATGAGTTGTTTGAAGAGAAAGCGACGGCGCATGTGATTTTATTGGAAGAAGTCATCGAGCATTACATGGACAAATTGTTTCTTAACTATGATGTGATTTGTGCGCATCCGTTCCGTATTATGAGAAACGCGGACCTTTCCATTGATGAGGATGAGGCAGAAGACCTGTTAAAAGAGATTGAAAAGCAGCTCAAAAAACGTCAGTGGGGAGAAGCCATCCGTTTGGAAGTAGAAGAGGGGATGGACAAAAAGCTTCTCAAAGTCATTAACAAAGAGTTGGGATTGGAAGAAGAAGACATTTATCATATTAACGGACCGCTTGATTTGACATTCCTTATGAAGATGTATGGTATGGCAGGATTCGACCGCCTGAAAGAAAAACCGTATAAGCCGCAGCCGGTAAGAGAGCTTCCGGCGGACTGCGATATTTTTGAGGAAATTTCCAAGCGCGATATTTTACTGCATCATCCGTATCAGACCTTCGAGCCGGTAGTTGCCTTCATCCAGAAAGCAGCAAAAGACCCGCAGGTTCTTGCCATCAAGCAGACACTTTACCGTGTCAGCGGTAATTCTCCGATTATCCGTGCGCTTGCGCAGGCAGCGGAAAACGGCAAACAGGTATCGGTTCTTGTGGAATTGAAGGCCAGATTTGATGAGGAAAATAACATCGTATGGGCGAAGATGCTGGAAAAAGCCGGCTGTCATGTTATTTACGGTCTTGTCGGTCTTAAGACACATTCGAAAATTACGCTTGTGGTGCGTAAAGAGGAAGACGGAATCCGCCGCTATGTGCATCTGGGCACAGGGAACTACAATGATGCAACGGCGAAATTATATACAGACTTAGGTCTTTTGACCTGCCAGGAAGAAATCGGCGAGGACGCGACAGCAGTGTTTAATATGCTTTCCGGTTATTCGGAACCAAAGAGCTGGAACCGCCTTTCGGTGGCACCGCTTTGGCTGAAGGATAAATTCCTCTATTTAATCGGACGCGAAGAGCAGAATGCCCGTGCGGGACTTCCTGCGCGCATCGTTGCAAAGATGAATTCGCTTTGCGATATCGATATTATTGAGGCACTTTATAAGGCAAGTGCAGCGGGTGTAAAGATTGATTTGATTGTCCGCGGCATTTGTTGTCTCAAGGTCGGTATTCCGGGTGTGAGCGAGAATATTACAGTCCGCTCGATTGTCGGAAATTTCTTGGAGCATGCGAGAGTGTTCTACTTTGAAAACAACAATACGCCGGAAGTTTATATGGCAAGTGCTGACTGGATGCCTAGAAACTTAGAGCGCCGTGTGGAAATTTTGTTCCCGATTCTTCAGGAAGATTTGAAACAGAAGGCAATCCATATTTTACAGGTGCAACTTGATGATACGTTGAAAGCGCATGTTCTGCAGCCGGACGACTCTTATGCAAAAGTGGATAAGCGCGGTAAAGTACTTTGCAGTGCGCAGAGCACATTTTGTGAGGAGGCTGTCGCCGAGGCACAGGAAGTGAAAAAAGAAGACGGAGTAACAGGACGGGTGTTTAAACCTGAGACAGGACAGCATTTGGAGTAAGCATGAAGAAACTTGTAATTTTTGATTTGGACGGAACACTGAATAATACATTAAAATCGATTCAAAAATCGGCAAATATGGCGCTGGAAGCTTTTGGGTTTGCGCCGTACGAGGTGGACCGTTACCGCTATTTTGTCGGAAACGGGTCCGCAGAATTGATTCGCCAATGTCTGATTCATGACGGAGATACAAAACTTTTGTATTTTGATGAGGTCATGAAGAAATATGAAGAAGTATTTGAAAAATACTGTATGTATGAAGTAAAACCATATGACGGTATTTTGGAATTGCTTGCGACGCTGAAAGAAAAAGGGTTTCTTTTGGCGGTCAATTCGAATAAACCGCAGGCGCAGACGGAGGATGTAATTTCTTCCGTGTTCGGCGATAACATGTTTGATATGGTTGTCGGTCAGGTGGATGACAGACCGCGCAAGCCTGCTCCGGACGGAGTTTATTACATTTTGAGTAAGCTTGGAGTAACCAAAGAGGAGACGATTTACCTCGGAGATACGAGTGTTGATATGCAGACGGGTAAGGGCGCGGGCGTATTTACGGTCGGAGCGCTTTGGGGGTTCCGTGACAGAGAGGAACTGGAAGAAAATCATGCGGATGCGATTATTGCATCCCCGGCAGAGCTTTTAACGTATGCTTTGACAGGGCGGATACGACTGATTGCAACGGATGTGGACGGAACGCTTGTAAAAGATTCTTCCCGGGAGGTCGGAGATGAAATCATAGAGGCGGTTCAGCGTCTTACAGATCAGGGGATTTATGTGACAATCGCCAGCGGAAGGCAGTATGGAAGCATCCGGCGGATGTTTGAACGTGCAGACCGCAATCTTTTGTTTATTGCAGAAAACGGGGCACACATTGTCAAAGACGGTGAGAACTATAGCTTGATTAAGATGGAAAGAACTTTTGTTGAGGAGATTATGGCAGATCTTCGCTCTCTGTATGACAAAGACTGCCATGTAGTTGCTTCGACGAGCAGGGGATGCTTTTTGGAGAGCAAGGATGAGGACTTTATCCGCTTAATTAGTGAAAGCTACCGGAATGATGTGACACTGACGGACGATATTCTTGCAGAGGATGCAGAGTTTGTGAAGTTAGCTGTTTATCATAAAGGGAGCATCCGTGAAATCGGAGAGAGTTTTCTTATTCCGAAATGGAAAGATAAAGTAAAGACTTGCATGGCAGGTGAAGAGTGGGTTGACTTTATGGATTTTTCCGTAGATAAGGGAAATGCATTGAAAATCCTGCAGGAAGGACTCGGGGTTTTGCCGGAGGCGACAATGGCATTCGGGGACAATGAAAACGATATCGGACTTCTTCGGGCAGCAGGGGAAAGCTATGCGGTAAAAAATGCGCTTCCGGTTGTAAAGGAAGCGGCAAAGCACGTGTGCGGTCCTTACTGGGAGCAGGGAGTCTATCAGATATTAAAATCACTTTATGAACAGGAGGAGAACGTATGACACAGTTTGATGACAAAGTTTTAGATGCTTTTTTGGAGCAGCAGGAAAAATTATTCCCGGAAGCAGTCGCTGACACGAGAGAAGAAGCGGACGATTTCCTTGCAGAATGCATGGCAGTTGTTGTGGATAGCAAAAAGGAAGTGTGGGAGTATTTTGAAGAAGAAGGCATCGATATCGCAGAGATGAATGAAGATGATATTCTTGAGGCGGACGAGGTGTTTGAAGTCGGCGACGGAAGATATTTAATTGTAGAGTGTTAAGCAAGAGGAAAAGGAACTTTTTGAAAGTTCCTTTTTTTTATGAAACAGTTGCCCGGCATTTGGCCTGATTCCGGGGAAGAAATACATACACAAAATTATATTTTAAATATTTAAAAAAAACTACTTGACCTGTCGTAGTAGTCGTGTTATATTTACTACGACAGATGTACTACGACAGACGTAGTACGGCAGGCGAGATAGTCAAAACGATAAGAAAGGGGAGAAGCAGATGATCAGTTCAGATGTCATGCGAGGATACAATGACATGCTAATTCTTTATCTGGTGTACGACGAGCCGTCATACGGATATGAGATATCCAAGCAGATTAAGGAAATGTCCGAGGGTGTCTACGTTATGAAAGAAACCACACTTTATTCCGCATTCAGCCGCTTAGAAAAATTAAATTACATAGAATCTTTTTTCGGCGATGAATCGGGAGGAAAGCGCCGTACCTACTACCGGATTACGGAGGCAGGAAAACAGTTTTACAAAGAAAAATGTGTAGAATGGCGCGAGATACAGCAAGTAGTTGAGAAATTTATTCGTAAATAGGGAGAGAGAGTATGGAAACGATTAAAAATTATTTGGAAAATATGTTTATGCATGTGAAAAATACACCGGAAGTGGAGAAGGCAAAAGCAGAACTTCTTTCCATGATGGAGGACAAATATCAGGAATTAAAAAATGAGGGAAAAAGTGAAAATGAGGCAATCGGCATTGTGATTTCCGAATTCGGCAATTTAGATGAGCTGGCAAGTGAACTCGGAATTGAGGAGAATGTAGCTGACAGCAATGAGACAGAAGGAATTCATGTGACATTAGAAGAGGCAAAGCAGTACTGCAAAGAAAATGCAAAAGCCGCACTCCGTTATGCAATAGCATCCATGCTCTGTGTAATCAGTCCGATTATGTTGATTCTCATGGGCGGACTTCAGGAGGAGTTCGGACTTGGTGACGGTATTGTGGCAGCAGTCGGCTTTGTTCCGATGATTCTGATAATTGCCTGTGCAGTGGCAATATTTATTGTAACAGGTGTTTCTATGGGGAAATATGAAAAGTATGAAAAGGAAGTGTTGCTTCTTGACTATTCAACAAAACAGTTTGTAGAGGCACAAAGAGAGGCAGAAAAGATGAGATTTGCGCTTCAGATTGCCATCGGTGTATTTCTTTGTATCGTGGCTGTTTTGCCGCTCATTATTGTAGGAAGCATGGAGCTTACCTCAGATTTGCCGGCGGTTCTTACGGTCGGAGTCATGCTGGCAATTATCAGTATCGCAGTATTTTTGTTTGTTTCTGCAGGAACAAAGTCGGATGCATACCATGTACTTTTGCAGGAGGAAGAATACAATACCGAAAGAAAGAGAACAGGAAGTCCGGTTCATATTTTTGACAGTATTTACTGGCCGGTAGTGACGCTTATTTATCTGGCATGGAGTTTTATAACGATGGATTGGCACATTACATGGATTGTTTGGCCGATAGCAGGAGTGCTTAACGGGGCGATAGAAGCAATTATTATGGCGATTGTGAAGAAGTAATGATGTAATGAATAAATTTAAATATTTCGGTAAAAAATAGAAGAAAAGATGCCTGAGCCTGTTGGTTCGGGCATTTTTATGTTTGTGCGCTGCGGTCTACAATTATTGACGAAATTTTTATTTGATAATATAATGCTATATTATGGGCGAAGAATGAAAAACGGAGTGTGTGAGAATGAATCATAAGGCAGAAGAAACACAAACGGCTCCAAAAAAGAGGACAGAGCTGGTCATCGATGACGGACATATTAAAGCGACTGCAGAGTTTAAAGAACCGGCAGAACTTTATGACGAACTGATTGAGCGGGTGAAAAAGTATCATCCGAGCGATGACATTTCCATGATTGAAAAAGCATATAAAATTGCAGATGATGCACACAAAGGACAGGCGAGAAAATCGGGTGAACCTTACATTATTCATCCTCTTTGTGTTGCGATTATTTTGGCCGAACTCGAGATGGATAAAGAGACAATCGTCGCAGGTATCCTTCATGATGTTGTAGAAGATACCATTATGACGGAAGAGCAGATTACGAAAGAGTTCGGAGAAGATGTGGCACTTTTGGTAGACGGTGTGACAAAACTCGGTCAGCTGCAGTATGAGGGTGACAAACTTGAGATGCAGGCGGAGAACCTTCGAAAGATGTTCCTTGCGATGGCAAAGGATATCAGGGTTATCATTATTAAGCTTGCAGACCGTTTGCACAATATGCGTACGCTCAAACATATGAAACCTGAGAAACAGCAGGAAAAAGCGCGTGAAACGATGGATATTTATGCGCCGATTGCACAGCGTCTCGGTATTATGAGAGTGAAAGTTGAGCTTGATGACCTTTCGCTTAAATATCTTCAGCCGGATGTATATTATGATTTGGTGGATAAAATTGCTGTCCGTAAAAATAAGCGTGAACAGTATGTGCAGGAAATCGTAGATGAAGTAGGCGCACATATTGCAAATGCCGGCATTGAGGCAAAAATTGACGGACGTGTAAAGCACTTCTTCAGTATTTATAAAAAAATGAAAAACCAGAATAAGACGATTGACCAGATTTACGATTTGTTTGCAGTCCGTATTATTGTGGATACCGTAAAAGATTGTTATGCGGCGCTCGGAGTGATTCATGAAATTTACAAACCGATTCCGGGACGTTTCAAAGATTATATTGCGATGCCTAAGGAGAATATGTACCAGTCGCTTCATACGACCTTGATCGGTTCTGCGGGTCAGCCATTTGAAATTCAGATCCGTACGTATGAGATGCACAAGACTGCAGAGTACGGTATCGCAGCACATTGGAAATATAAAGAAGTGTCCGATGGTAAAAAAGTAAAAACAAACGAGTCGGAGGAAGAGAAACTTTCTTGGCTCAAGCAGATTCTTGAATGGCAACGTGATATGTCGGATAACCGTGAGTTTATGAATCTGTTAAAGAGCGACCTTGACTTGTTCTCGGACAGTGTATATTGTTTTACCCCGACCGGTGATGTTAAGACGCTTCCGGCCGGTTCAACACCGATTGACTTTGCTTACAGCGTACATTCAGCTGTCGGTAATAACATGGTCGGTGCGCGTGTAAACGGAAAACTTGTTTCCATTGATTATGAGATTAACAACGGAGACCGTGTGGAAATTCTTACCAGCCAAAACTCAAGCGGTCCGAGCCGTGACTGGCTGAAAGTTGTAAAATCGACACAGGCAAAAAATAAGATTAATCAGTGGTTTAAGTTGCAGTTTAAAGATGACAATATTATCAAGGGAAGAGAACTTCTTTTGGTGTACTGTAAATCAAAAGGGATTGACCAAACCCAGATTATGCGTCCGGAATATATGGGTGCCATGATGAAGAAATTCGGTTTCCATGATTGGGAGGCACTTTTGGCAGCAGTCGGACACGGCGGTTTGAAAGAGGGCCAGATCATCAATAAGATGATAGAACTCTATGACCGCGATCACCCGAGAGTAGTCAGTGATGACGAAATCATGAAGCAGGTGGAAGAAAATGCTGCTGCGAAACAGATGCAGCCCAGATATAAGGCGGCAAACGGAATCATTGTCAAAGGTATTGATGATGTGGCGGTACGTTTTTCAAAATGTTGTTCACCGGTACCGGGAGATGAGATTGTCGGTTTTGTGACGCGCGGAAGAGGAATTTCGATTCACAGAACAGATTGTGTCAATATCATTTATATGCCTGAAATCGACAGGACACGCCTGATTGATGCAGACTGGCAGGAAGACAGTATGGCCGGAAACGGGAAATTCTTCGCAGAAATTATTATTTATGCAAATAACCGTAACGGACTTTTGGCAGATGTTTCCAGGGCTTTGACGGAGAAAAATATTGACATTATCAGTTTGAATACGAGACTGAGCAAAAAAGGACTTGCATCGATGTCGGTTGCTTTTGAAATCAGTTCCAAAAATGAGTTGAATCGTATTATCGACAAATTGAGCAATGTAGAAAGTGTAGTAAGTATAGAACGAACAACGGGGTGATTCTCACCCCGTTTTTTCGAAAGTGGAGGTTTTATAATGAAAATCGGAAGAATTGTACTTGGTGTATGTCAGACGAATTGTTACTTTTTATATGAAGAAGAAAAAAACGAAGTGATTGTGGTTGATCCGGCAGATCACGGAGATGATTTATATGACAAGTTACAAGCGGCAGGATTTACGGTTGCAGGAATTTTGCTTACTCACGGTCATTACGACCATATCGGAAGCGCAGAAAAACTGCGTGAGCTTTCCGGTGTTAAAATTTATGCAAGTGAGGCGGAACGTGAACTTTGTATGGAGCCGCGACTTAATCTTTCGGGGATGTTCGGACGTAAAATCACGGTGGAGCCGGATGTGTACTTAAAAGACGGTGAAGAAGTTACGATTGCGGGAATGACATGTAAAATGATTGCAACACCGGGACACACAAGCGGAAGTTGTTGTTACTATTTTGAGGAAGCGGGAATGCTCATCAGCGGTGACACCCTGTTTTTAGAATCAACGGGAAGAACAGATTTCCCGACGGGAAGTACTTCGGCGATTGTGCGTTCCATCAAAGAAAAATTGTTCGTGCTTCCGGATGACACCAAGGTTTATCCGGGACATAACGATGCAACGACGATTGGATATGAGAAAAAATACAATCCTTTTGTACAGTAGGAGAGACTATGTTATTTGTTAAGATAAATGAGCCGAAATGGGAATATGATGTGCATTCGCTTGTAAAAGCATTTTATCCGCAACAGCAGGTAAAAGTAAACGGCGGGGCAACGGATGCGTCGATAGAAATTGCATGCGGACAGGATGAAGTTTCGGTTCGATTTGCCGGCAAAGAAGAAAGAATTCATGCATGGAAAGAAAAGCCGGAAAACAGAAAAAATGAATTTAAGAAGTTTTTTTATCAGTGTTTATCTGCGGAGTGCAAAAAGAAGCTCCCTTGGGGGAACCTTACGGGAATTCGCCCGACGAAGATTGCGATGGGGATGATAGAAAGCGGTGCATCGCAGGAAGAAGTATTCCGTATGTTTGAACAGGAACATTTTGTGAGCCGTGAAAAGACGCAGCTTGCGTATGACATTGCACAGAGAGAAAGACAGATTCTTTCCACCCTTCATTATAAAGACGGATACAGTCTTTATATCGGAATTCCGTTTTGTCCGTCGACCTGTCTGTATTGTTCGTTTACTTCTTATCCGGTCGGTGCTTACCGCAAGCGTGTCGAGGAGTATATTGACTGTCTGGTGGAAGAGATGAAGGCGACAGCGGAGATTATGGAAGGTAAAATTCTGGATACAGTCTACATCGGCGGCGGAACTCCTACAACGCTTCCGCCGGAGCAATTGGATCGCCTGATTACGAGCTTAAAAGAGTTTTTCGATTTTCAGACGGTGCAGGAGTTTACGGTTGAGGCGGGGAGAGCCGACAGTATTACCAAAGAGAAACTGCAGGTTTTATATAAACACGGCGTCAGCCGTATTTCGGTCAATCCGCAGACGATGAAAGAAGAAACACTTCGCAGTATCGGAAGAGCAGCGACGGCGGCGCAGACGGTAGAGGCGTATAAGCTTGCGCGTGAATGTGGTTTTGACAATATCAATATGGATATTATTTTAGGTCTTCCGGGTGAAAATGAGGCGGATGTGCAGGCGACGATAGATAAGATATGTGAGCTTGCGCCGGACAGTCTGACTGTGCATTCTTTGGCGGTAAAGCGTGCTTCAAAACTCCGTCAGTTCATCGAGGAAAACGGAATGGATATGCTTGTAAATACGGATGAGACGATGCGGATAGCATCTTCCGGAGCTGAGACGATGGGAATGGAGCCGTATTATCTGTATCGGCAGAAAAATATGTCGGGCAATTTTGAAAATGTCGGTTATGCGGCAGAAGGGAAAGCCGGAATTTACAATATTCTCATTATGGAAGAAGTTCAGACGATTGTGGCACTCGGTGCAGGAGCTATTACAAAGCGTGTGTTCCCGGACGGTCGCATTGAGAGATGTGACAATGTGAAAGATGTGGCACTTTATATAGAGAAAATAGATGAGATGACAGAAAGAAAAAAAGTGCTTTTGGGGGAATAAGTGTTTAGCAGTGTAAAATGTGGGAGAGAGGAATATGGAGAAACGGATAAACAAATTACTTCAAGCAATGAAAATTGTTTTTGGTATCAGCTTTGTTGTTATCGTGATAACATTTGTTTTAGGGCAGATTTTCCTGAAAAATGAAGGCGGGGTTAATACTTTGTTCGCAGGGACAAAAGGATATAATTGCCGTGTGTTTGAGAGTGATTGGACAAGAGTTTTGCCAAACGGAGAGCGATATGAGGTAGAGGTGCCCGGGATTTATGAAGCAATTCCGGGAGAAGCAGTGACGGTGACGACGATGCTTCCGCGAGAAATTGAAGATCAGACATGGCTTTGTTTTGAAGGTTATTGGCAGGATATGGAGTTTTTGGTGGACGGACAACTGAGAGAACGTTATTCGACACAAAATACGAGACCATTTGGAAAGAACAGTGCGACAACATTTGTGTTTGTTGAGTTGTTTCGTGAAGATGCCGGTAAGGAATTAACGGTGACAACCAGTACATTTTCATCGTATACGGGAACTATGAATACGGTGTATATCGGTGACAAATATGGTATTTGGCTGACCTTTTTTGATATGTACGGAATTTCCTTTATTATGGAATTTGTTGTGTTGATTTTATCCAGTATCGGTTTGATTTTTTGCTTTGTATTATGGAGAATTTATCGTAGGAATTTTGATTTTATATATTTGTGCAGTGCCTTGTTTTTTGTTGCAGCGTGGCGTATATCGGAGAGTCAGTTTAGACAATTACTTTTTGCCAATGTATCGGCGGTGACAGCCATTAGCTTTTTGTCGTTGATGATGATGCCGGTGACGATTTTGTTTTATATCAATGAGATTCAGGGACAACGTTATAAAAAATGGCATTTGATTCCGATTGTTTTAGGAATTGTGAATTTAATCATTACGGTATTGTTACAGGCGTTTGGATGGAGAGATTTTCAGGAATGCTTATTAAGCTCTCATTTGGTGATTGGTATTTCTGCTGCCAGTATTATTGTGACGATCGCGTGTGATTGTAAGAAAAAGTTCATTCGGGAATATGTGATGGTTGCGATTGGGCTTTTAGTGGCAGTACTATCGGCGGTCGTTGAATTGGTGGCTTATTATGTGGCATATTATAATATGAGCGGAGTTCCGCTCAGCCTTGGATTGATTTTCCTCTTTATTATGGCTAGTACCAAAACAGTTCAGGAACTTTTGGTGGAAAGCATGGAAAAACAGAAAGCATTACATGCCAACGAGGCAAAAGCGCGTTTTCTCGCGAATATGTCTCATGAAATCCGAACACCAATTAATTCGATTCTCGGTATGAATGAGATGATTTTGCGTGAAAGCCATGAAAATGATGTTTTAGGTTATGCGGGAAATATTGAAAAATCCGGAAAATTGCTTTTGACATTGATTAGTGATGTACTTGATTTTTCTAAAATAGAAGCCGGTGAGGTTGAAATCTGCCCGGTGGATTATCAATTATCCGGACTGATTTACGATACTGTGCAGGCAGTATATAGCCGGGCGAGAAAAAAAGGGTTAGATGTGATTGTGGAAGCAAAGGAAAGCTTGCCGTCAGTATTAAGGGGCGATGAGTTCCGACTTCGTCAGATTTTAAACAATCTTATGAGTAATGCGGTGAAATATACAAAAACAGGGACAGTGACTTTAACCGTAGATGAGGAAAAAAACGAAAATGGATCCTTTTCTCTTGTGATTGTGGTAAAAGATACAGGAATCGGAATTCGACAGGAGGATATTCCGAAACTGTTTTCGAGCTTTACCAGAATTGATGAAAAGAAAAACAGAACAATTGAAGGTACCGGTCTTGGACTGAATATTACAAAGCTGCTTGTGGATTTGATGCAGGGTGAGATTATAGTGACAAGCGAATATGGGCAAGGAACGGAGTTTGTGGTTCGTTTGCCGCAGGAAGTTGTGGACGAAACACCAATGGGAGCCTTTCGCAATGATTTTGAAAAAGGCGCGCTATCTTCAGGAACTCATCGGAGTTCATTTAAGGCACCGGAGGCAGAAGTGCTTGTAGTGGATGATAATGAAATGAATTTGGCGGTAATTAAGGGGCTGTTAAAGGGAACGCAAATTCGTCTCGATACATCTGTCGGTGGTTTAGAAGCTTTGGAAAAAAGTCGCGACAAAGTTTATGATATCATCTTGCTTGATCATATGATGCCGACACCGGATGGTGTGGAAACATTGCATATGCTTAGAGAAGAGGAGGATAATCCGAATAAAACTACAAAGGTGGTCGTGCTGACTGCTAATGCGTTGGCCGGCTGTCGTGAAGAGTATATAAAGGAAGGATTTGATGACTATCTCTCAAAACCGATTGACGTGGAGAAACTGGAAAAACTGATTTGCGAGCTTTTACCGAAGGAGAAAGTGGAGTTTTTATTGTCGGAGGAAGTGAAGCAGGAAGAAGTTTTTGGAGAGAAAGCAGAAAAGAGCAGTTCACCTCGAATCAATACAAAAGTAGGACTCCGATATTGCGGAAAAGATTATGAGATTTACAGGGAAGTTTTGAAGTCGTATTTAGACCAGAAACCGCGTTATGATGAGGAAATGCGAGAGGCGTTCGAAGAAAAAGACTGGAAGAAATATGCGATTTTAGTACATTCATTAAAGAGTACTTCACTCAGTATTGGGGCAGAACATCTGTCTGGTGAGGCTGCAGAACTTGAGAAAGCGGCAAAGGCGCAAGAAGAGACGATACTTTTGGGGCGGGGACAGGAACTGTTCGCAGAGTATGCGGAGGTTCTCGAAGAAATTGTGATTTTGCTCGAAGAAGGATTTTAAAATGGCCAAGTCTCTTTGTGATTATATTACAAGGAGACTAGTTTTTTTGAAGGGGAAAGTGAATATGATATATATAACAGGAGATACGCACGGAGAGTTCGGCCGGTTTTCAAAAAAGAGAATAAAAAAGAAAAATCTTGAGCTGACAGAGAATGATTATGTGATTATTTGTGGTGACATGGGCCTTTGCTGGGCAGAAGATGCGACATATCGGTATGATTGTGATTTTTTTGCAAAGAAACCGTATACGACCTTGTGGGTGCAGGGAAATCATGAGAATTATGATATGATTGAAACTTATCCGTTAGAAGAATGGCACGGCGGAATGGTGCGCCATATTGTGAGGGATAAAGTGATATTACTTGAGCGAGGGCAGATTTTTGAGATAGAGGGACATACCTTTTTTACATTCGGCGGAGCATCCTCGCATGATATTTCGGGCGGTATACTTGACAGAAGTAGTGAAGAATTTAAGAGACTGCAAAAAAAGGCACAGGACAGGAAACTGCCGTACCGCATTTTACATGAGTCATGGTGGCCGCAGGAGCTTCCGTCGGAGGCTGAGATGAAGGAAGGGATAAAGAATCTTGAGAAAGCCGGGTATAAAGTGGATTATGTAATTACGCATTGCTGCGCAAGCAAGCTTCAGGAAGAAATGTGTGCAAGAAACGGCAAGTCTTATGAGGCAGATGTTTTAAATGAGTACCTGCAGGGACTGGAAGAAAAAATGGAATATAAGCATTGGTTTTTCGGACATTATCATATGGATTTACCGTATTTTGATGAGAAGCATTCTGCGATGTATTACGGAATTTTAAGGCTGGGAGAGCGTCAGCCGGTGTTTACGGATGTGCGGTTTTAGGGAAGGAGACAGAAATGGAAGAGTTTGATTTAGACCATGATCTCGGCGATTATGCAGGTGACGGCGGAGATGCGATTAAGCTTTGAACGCTTTTGGCCTTAGAAAGGATGGGGATAAGTATGATTTATATTACAGGAGATACACACGGAGATTTTGCGCGCTTCTCTGATTATAGAATGAAAAAAAGGGGTATGGAGCTTGGAGAGAATGACTATGTGATTGTTTGCGGAGATTTCGGTCTTTGTTGGTCGAAAAATGATATGGGGTTTAGATATAACTGCGAATTTTTTGAAAAAACAAGGTATACGACTCTATGGATTCAGGGAAATCACGAGAATTATGACATGATTGCAGAATATCCGACAGAAGAATGGCACGGAGGAAAGGTCCGTCACATTATAAGGGATAAGGTGATTTTGCTTGAACGCGGTCAAGTGTTTGAGATTGACGGGAAGACCTTTTTTACTTTCGGCGGTGCATCCTCCCAGGATATACAGGGGGGTGTTTTGGATAAGAATGATGAGGATTATGACAGCAAGCTGCGTGAGGCAATAGAGAAACGACTGCTTTTCAGAATCAATCATGAATCATGGTGGAAAGAGGAACTTCCGAGTGAGGAAGAGATGGAGGAAGGACGGAAGAATCTGGCTGGGCATAACTATAAGGTGGATTATGTGCTGACACATTGCTGTGCGACAGGCATA
>JAZQDJ010000080.1:0-92200 GCA_045546735.1 Lachnospiraceae bacterium
AAAGAGCCCGGGCGATAGCTGTAGAAGCCGTCTTTTCCGGGAATTTGTGGGCAAGAAAAGGTAAAAAAGTCGGAAAAGAGCCCGGGCGAGGGCGGTAGAAGAAGTCTTTTCCGGGAATTCGTGGGCAAGAAAAGGCAAAAAAGTCAGAAAAGAGCCCAGGCGAGCAGACGAAGAAGCGCATAAGAGATAAGAAAATGTTTTTCGTGAAAAAATATAATGCAAAATTTGCCGAAATGTATTAAAATAAGATAAATATGCGTAATACTAGGAGGACTATGCTATGAGAACATATCTCGTAACAGGAGGAGCCGGTTTTATCGGATCCAATTACATTCACTACATGTTTAAAAAATATGACAATGAAATCCGCATTATCAATGTGGATGCACTCACATATGCAGGTAACCTTGAAAATCTCAAGGGTGTAGAGGACAGGGAGAATTATACATTTGTAAAAGCGGATATCTGTGACAAAGAAGCAATTGCAAAAATCTTTGCAGAGAACGATATCGACCGCGTAGTGCACTTCGCGGCGGAAAGTCACGTAGACAGAAGTATCCGTAATCCGGAAGTGTTTGTTCAGACAAACGTTCTCGGAACAGCGGTAATGCTCAACTGTGCAAAAGCAGCATGGGAACTTCCGGACGGCTCGTTCAAAGAGGGCAAGAAATTCCTTCATGTTTCGACAGATGAAGTGTACGGTTCTCTTCCGGATGATGAAAATGCATTTTTCTATGAGACAACACCGTATGATCCGCACAGCCCGTATTCAGCGAGCAAGGCAAGTTCAGACATGCTTGTAAAAGCATATATGGACACATATAAATTCCCGGCGAATATTACGAACTGCTCTAACAACTATGGTCCGTACCAGTTCCCGGAAAAACTGATTCCGCTTATTATCAACAATGCACTTCAGGGCAAAAAGCTTCCTGTGTACGGCGATGGTAAAAACGTGCGTGACTGGCTCTTTGTAGAAGACCATGCGAAAGCAATTGATATGGTGCAGGAGCAGGGGCGTCTGTTTGAGACATACAATGTCGGCGGTCACAATGAAAAACAGAATATCGAGATTATTCATATTATTCTTGATACATTACAGGAGATGCTTCCGGAAGGAGATCCTCGTAAGGCGCTTGTAACGGAGGAATTGATTACCTATGTGGAAGACAGAAAAGGACATGACAGACGTTATGCGATTGCGCCGGACAAGATTAAGGCCGAGATCGGATGGGAACCTGAGACTATGTTCAAAGAAGGTATCCGCAAGACAATCCAGTGGTTCTTCGAGAACGAAGAGTGGATGAAAAATGTGACAAGCGGTGACTATCAGAAATACTATAACGATATGTATAAAAACTAAGAAAATGACAAAGGAAGAAGGCTTGGCGGCGCATGTCAGGGTCTTCTTCCTATGTGCGTCATAGAGGTTAAATGGAGGTTCAGATGAAAGGTATTATTTTAGCAGGTGGTTCGGGTACAAGATTGTATCCGCTGACCAAAGCAATTTCAAAACAGATTATGCCGGTGTATGACAAACCGATGATTTATTATCCGTTGTCAATCCTGATGCTGGCGGGCATTCGTGAAGTGCTCATTATTTCGACACCGCGCGACCTTCCGACATTTGAAGAATTGTTCGGAAGCGGCGAGCAGCTCGGAATGAAATTTTCATATGCAGTGCAGGAACAGCCGCGCGGACTCGCAGATGCGTTTATTATCGGTGCGGATTTTATCGGTGATGACAGCGTTGCACTCGTACTCGGTGACAATATTTTCTACGGACAGAGTTTTTCGGAAGTTCTCCGCCGTACAGCAGAGCGCACACAAAATGAAAAAGGTGCAACGATTTTCGGATACTATGTCAGAGACCCGAAGGAATACGGCGTGGTAGAGTTCGATGAAAACGGAAGAGCGCTTTCCATCGAGGAAAAACCGGAGCATCCGAAGAGTAATTATGCGGTTCCGGGACTTTATTTCTATGACAATGATGTGGTTGAAATCGCGGCAAATGTGAAACCGTCTGCGCGCGGGGAAATTGAAATCACAAGTATCAACAACGAATATCTGCGACGCGGAACGTTAAATGTGGAGACGCTCGGACGCGGATTTGCATGGCTTGATACCGGAAACCATGATGCACTTTTGGAGGCAGCGGATTTTGTGGCTGCATTCCAGAAACGTCAGGGACTTTATATTTCCTGTATTGAAGAAATTGCTTATAAACGCGGATTTATCAGCAAAGAGCAGCTTCTTGAGTTGGCAGAGCCGCTGATGAAGACGGATTACGGTAAATATCTCGTAGAGGTAGCAAATGGACTCTAAACTGAAACTTCAGGTAATTGCATGTGTTTCGGTCATTGTCTGCATGGTGCTTGGTTTAGTTCTTTACATGAATCAGGAGCAAGAGAAGCCGGTGGCGACGCAGGTGACGGAAACAACGACGGAAAATAATATATTGCAGCCGAGTCATTCTGTGGATGAAAAGTATGAACTCGATCCGTATGCGGACCCGTATGCGTTCCTCGGAGACGATGATTTTTTTGATAAAGAAGAGGAAGAGGAAATCGTTGATACGTCTGATATGCTTTCGCTTCTTGTTTCGACCACGCAGAAGGATATCCGTGTCCATGTCGTGGATGACAGCGGGAAAGCGGTGACGGGAAAACAGTTTAAGTTCCGGCTGAAAAAGGACGGGAAAGAAATTCAGAAAACATTTCTGGATGAGGATAAAGACGGTATGCTTTATCTTTCGGACATGGAGAGCGGTGAGTACGAAGTTGTGCTCCGTCCGCTTGCAGAATATGAGGTTCCGGAAGAGGGAGTTGTTGTTTCGGTATCGGATGAAATTTCGTATACGGTGATTGATGATATCTCTTTCCTGATCCGTTCGGAAGATGAGATTGATGCTACGGTCGAAGATACGGCGGTAAACGGTGCAGAACTTGATGCGGACGGGACGGAGACGAACAAACGTCTCTCTGACGGCGCAACAGTATTCGGTATCGATGTCTCAAAATGGAACAAGGATATTGATTGGGAAAAAGTGAAGGCAGCAGGAGTGGAGTTTGCCATTATCCGCTGCGGATATCGTGGTTCTAAGACGGGCGCGCTTGTCGAGGATCCGTATTTTGCAAAAAATATTCAGGGGGCGACAGATGCGGGAATCCGTGTCGGTATCTATTTCTTTACACAGGCGGTAACGCCGGTTGAGGCAGTGGAAGAGGCCAGTATGGTGCTCACGCTCAGCAGACAGCACAAGATTTCTTATCCGCTCTTTATTGATACTGAAGGTGCGGGCGGAAACGGACGTGCAGACGGACTGGACAAAGAAACGCGTACGGCTGTTTGTAAAGCTTTCTGCGAAACGATTGAGAATGCAGGTTATACAGCAGGTGTTTATGCAAGTAAGCATTGGCTGGAAAACAATCTTGATACAGAGCAGCTTGCGGCTTATTCGACATGGCTTGCGCAATATTCAAGTCAGCCGACATACGAAGGAGAGTACGATATGTGGCAGTATACTTCTGCCGGTAAAATCGATGGTATCAGTACGTTGGTTGATTATAATGTCAGCTATATGGATTATTAATCATTTGGGAGCAGTTTGGGAATGCAGATAGAGAAAAGCAGAAAAAATCTCATAACGGTACTTTTGTTTGTGCTTTTCGGCGTTTTGTCCGCCATCGGCATTTGGAAAACAATATATTTCAGTGCAGATATTGATGAGTCATATGCACTCACGATGGCAGCGCGTATTGCCGGCGGTGAATGCATGATGTATGAACTGTGGGAACTGCATCAGATGTCAGCCTTTCTTTATGCGCCGTTAGTTGCGCTATATAAGGCAGTTGCAGGTTCTTTGGAAGGTGCACTGATTTTTATGCGCATCTGCGGACTCGTGATACAGGCACTCATCAGTGTTTTTGTCTACCGTACAGTGCGCAGGGACATGCCTGTATGGCTGTCTTTGGTTGTCGCATTTGCGTATTTTAATTTCACACCGAAACATATAGCATCATTTGAGTTTTCCCTGTTGTTTTATTGGGCGTTCATGGTTCTTATGCTGTGCCTGCTCCGCTATATGGAGACAAAGCATATGCGCTGGATGGCAGTGTCGGGCATTGCGATGAGCGTGATTGTACTTTGTTATCCGACGATGCTTCTTTTGTTTGTTTGGGTATTTTTATGGCTTTTGGTAAAAAAAGAGAAAAAAGCGGCCGGGCTTTTGACTGCGACGTGCGGAGTGCTCGGTATTTTGTTTGTGCTCTGTCTTGTAATCGGGTATGGCGGATTTGGCGTATTTGGTTATATCCCGAATGTTTTGATGGATGAGTCGCACACCCAAAATCTGGCGCTGCATATGTACACACATCTGCAGGGGATTTGGGACATGCTTTTTGTACTTCTTGCACTGATGATTCTTTTTCATGTGGGTCGTCCGGTGCTGGATAAGAAAAAGCAGAACGGAACATTGTTTCTCGGGCTTCTTTTGGTTGCACAGGCGCTGTATGCCATCGTGCAATTCCACACAATAAATGATGTGAATTTTATGATTTTTTATCCGGTTCTTTTGCAGGTTTTTGCAGTGGAATGGTATGCATACGCTTCCTTTCCGAAGGAGCAAAAGGACAGAATATATTTTGAGACGGTTTTTCCGGTTACGCTTGTTGCAGTGCTTGCGATTTTGTTATCTTCCAATGTGCTGACGGCATCTTCGATGAGTTATTTTATGCCGGGCGTACTTCTCGGTGTTTGGCAGGTGTATCGTGTGTTCAAGTGCCGGGAGCAGGAAAATCAGGGAAAGAAAAAGCGTTCCTACGCATGGATGGCAGTCGTTTTGCTTGTCTGCGTTTTGGTGCAGCTTTTTGCGGCGCGTATTTTGCTTGTCCGTTTTTCGTCTACCCAGAAAAAGAATATGTTTGAAACATATTATGAGGTGTCACATGATGTATTAAAAGGTGTGCGTCTGGGAGATTTTGATTATGTGCAGTATGAAGCAAAATCGGCGCTTTTAGATAAATATGTAGATGAGGATGACAGTTTCCTTTATGTCGGTGCGGATATGTTTTTGTATACACAGCTCGACGGAGCAACGATTGCGACGGGGAATACGATTTCCACGCCTGCATTCGGGCAGCAGCTTATGAAGTACTACGAGGTGCATCCGGAGAAAATACCGACGGTGGTATTTGTGGACAGGGAGTACGGTGCGGACTTTTCGCAGGTGCTCATGACAGAACCGATGAAAACGTTTATGGAGACATATTTTGAAACAGAGCAGTCGGTTATAGAGCCGGCAGTTACGGTATATACGAGAGAAAGGTAAGAGTATGGAACTGATAAAGATATTGCTTTTGATATGCATACTTCTTGTGTATCCTTTGTTCCCGGGCAGTTTTGTGCGTTGGGTGTTAAAAAAGAAAAATAGTGAGTATGGTCTGGGAACGATGTACGTCGCAGGTGTTCTTTCGTGCGGCGTAATTTTCGGAACGCTTTCATTTTTCGGTGTGCGTTCCGGTATGTCGCTGGATCTTTTTTCGAAAGCAGCACTTATTACGGCGTTGCTTTTTTTGCTTTTCTGTGTTGTGATGCTATTTGCCATCCGCGGATACCGAAAGATGTTTGTGCAAGCATGGAAGGGATGGAAAGCAAAGCCGGGAAAAGAAGAGGTTTATATTGTATTTGCCTTTCTTCTGATGATGGTTCTGTATTTGCTTCAGCCGTTTTCTGTGGAGCCGTCACATGACACGGCAGAACGGGTTGTCACATTGGTTGATACGGGGCGGCTAGCGGGTACGGACCCGCTGACGGGACAGGAAGCCCCGGTCAAAGGGAATTGGAAAGACCAGCTGGAGAATTTGCCGCTGATATATGCAACGCTTTGTCGCTGGACGGGTCTTTCGCCGGCACAGATGCTTTTTGATGTTGTGCCGTATGTTGTACTGTTTTTTGCATTTTGCGTCATTTCTACTTTTGTGGATGGGGCGTTTGAGAAACATAAAATGAGCCGCGCTGCTTCGCTCGTGCTTTTTGCACTTATTACAGTATGCGGAAATGTGGCTTATATGAATACGTCATACGGACTGATTCATTATCCGTATGAAGCAATGACAATTTTTTCGAGTATTTTGCTTCCGCTTGCATTTTTTTACGCAATGTCGCGGGAACACGTGCTTTTGATCATGCTTGTGTGGGTGAATGCAGTGTTTGCGGTCGGTGTTGAGAAAGCGGTTGTCATCCTCGGCCTTCAGGTGATTTGTTATGTAGTATCCTACCTCGTTTACCGTCTGACGGAAAGGAGGGATGGCTGATGGATGTCGTTGTACTTTTTATGAAATTGGAAGATAAATATTGGGGCATATTTTTAGCTGCCCTGTTTTTCCTTTATGTTGTTTGGGTAGATAACAGAAAAACGAAAATTGCGAAAAGATGGCCGCTTATGTTTGCAGTATACGGAATCGTATCTTATTTGATTTTCCTTTGTCCGCTTACGTACAAGGCGGTGCAAAAAATGGCTCCTTCGCTTTCCGGATATTATGAAATCAGCCATATGCAGCTGGTTGTGCCGATTCTTACGGTTGCGGGAACGACGGCGCTTTTGATTGTGAACAAAGAGAGTAAAAAGAGGGCGATGTGTCTGCTGATTGGGTTTGCACTTCTTTTAGTTGCAGCAGGCGATTTTGCATACCTTTCTCCGGAAACTTCCGGATGGGCAGCAACATGCAATGAGGAAGAGGAACAGGTGCTTGATGCTATCCTTGCGCATGCTAAAGAAAACGGAGAAGAAGGAAAACTCCGTATTTGGGGAATGGAAAAACTGATGGCAAAGAGCCGTCTGTATGAGGATGCCTTTGTACCGATTTACGGAAAGGATATGGGAGAACATCCGGAAAGATACAATGAGCAGCTGCAGATTATGTATCAAAACTATGCTTCTTATGACAGAGGAGACGGTTCGGCAATTAATATCGGTGACCAGGTGGATGCACTGGCGTGTTTTCCGTATTTATATCCGGAAGTGGATTGTGATTATTTGATTTTATATAATCCGGAAAAACAGTATGCCGATTATGCGGAGTTTTACGGGGAAACCGGATTTGACATAGAGGGACGTGTTTGCGACCTCGGATATGAATTGGTCGGAAAAACCGACTTGATGTTTGTGTTTTACAAACAGGAAGGACGATAGAAAATATGATGATATTGCAGATTTTGATTGCATTTTTTCATATGTGTGTGGTTCCGTATTTGGCCGGCCGTGCGATTTTGCACAGGCAAAATAAGGTGGAGTACGCAGGGACGGCTTATACCATGGCGGCGGGTCTGATGGTTTCGTGGTCGGTGTATGAGGTGCTGGCACTTGTGATACAAAGAGTGGGCGGCGGATTCCGCATGCTCAGCACGGTGTATCTGGCAGGCTTGCTTTTCTTTGTGATTGCAGGAATTATCTGTGTGTGGAAAGAAGACGGAAAATCTTTTGCGGGGAAAATCTTCCGTTTTGCAAAACCGGACGGATACATGATAGCGGCACTTGTGCTGATCGGCGTACAGATAGGTGCGATTCTTGTTATGGCGACGCCGGATATGGACGATGCGTTTTATTCGGGGCTTTCTTCCATGAGCCTGGCACATGATTATATTCTTGAATATGACGCATATGCTGGACGTATGTTAAACGAGATAAGTAAAAGATATATGATATCGGCGTTGCCGGTTTGGCAGGCAAGCCTGTCGCTGTATACGGGAATGCACCATTTGGTGATTACCCACAATCTGTTTCCGCTGTTTTATATGCCTCTTGCGTACGGTTTATATTACCGCATGGGCAAGCGCTTTCTGCAGAGGGAAGGAAATATGGGAGCGCAGGGCAAGTTTTTGTTTTTCTTTGCGCTGATGCATATGATCGGGAATTATTATGTGTTCAGTCCGGAGAATTTCCTGGTGACACGTATATGGCAGGGAAAGGCTTTGTTTGCGTCAATCGGAATTCCGGTTCTCTGGCTTTGCGGTCAAAGCGCATTGTTTGCGCCGGAAGAACGCATGAAAGTGTCGGACCGGGTCCGGGTATGGCTCCTTGTTGCATGTGTTTTACTTGCATGTACATTTATGGGGGAAACGGGACTGTTCCTTGGACCGTTTTTGCTTGGATGCCAGACGCTAGTGGCGTGTTTTATGACGAAAAAATGGATGAAGATACTGCCGGCAGTGATATGTTGCCTGCCGCAGGTTCTTTTGTTTTTGATATATTTGCTGTAATAAGGAGATAGCTGTGAACATATTTTTAGACCTTAAAAATAAAATTGATATGTATTTCGGCGAGGGTTCTATAGGTATCCTGTTTTTGTGTGTTCTTTTGCTTTGGATTGTAAAAAAAGAAAAGAGCAGACAACTCCGTTTTTATATTTATTATGTCGTGACGGCGCTGGTTGGGATGATGAACCCGCTTTCGCTCTATGTGATTGACAAAACGGGGAACATGGAGGTGTTTGAGCGCTTTTTCTGGCTTTTGATGACGACCTTTCTGCTTGCATTTACGTTTGCCGTGTTTGTGCACAAAAAAGGAATGCTCCTTATTCCGATACTTGTGCTTTTGCTTCTTTGCGGAAAGAGCGTGTTTACTAATACGGAGTATAAACCGGCTGAAAATATCGAAAAAATCAATGAACAGGCAATACAGGTCAGTGAGATTATAATGCGCGATTTTGAAGGACTTGCGGAGGATGCACCTGTGGAGCCGAACCGTCAGGGGATTGAAATGCCTACTGCGGCGGTCACGGAACCTCTCAATGAAGCCATCCGCATGTACAATGCCAATATTGACCTTTGGTATGTGCGCAAAAACTTCGGAAATTACAATTCGGGCGGTTACAGAAAAGTGGCTTCACTTTTGACAATGGACAACAGTGTCATACCGCTTCGACGGGTTGTGCATGATATGCGGAAAAAGGGATTTGAGTATTTGGTTGTCGGAGACTGGCAGATGCTTTCCGGTGATTTAAATGTTTATAATCTTGAACTGATCGGAACAACTGAAAATTATCGTGTTTACAAACGTATGACAGAAGATAAGTATCGTCTGATACAATACGCGGATATCAACAATTATCAGTGCATGAGTTATTTGATTTACAATCCGCAAAGAGGTCTTGTGGTTGTTGACGGAGGCCGTGCATGGCAGAGTGAAGAACTGGTAAAACAGATTGAGCGCCGCGGAGGCGTGGTAGATGCATGGATTATCACACATGCACATGATGATCATGCAGGTGTGCTTGCTTCTATCCTTGAGGCGGAATGGCATACGTCAAAGATAGAAATTAAGCAGATTTTGATCGGCGACATGGACTATGAGGCAGTTAAGAAGCAGGATCCGGAAAGAGCGGGAATGGTGGATTATCTGCTGATGGGACTTGAGAAGCACGACAATGTGCGCGTCCTCAAAGCGGGCGATGAACTTGATGTTATCGGACTTCAGATGAAAGTGCTTCATACATGTAACGAGATGGTTGTTGAAAATAGTGACAATATTTTAAATGACGGTTCGATGGTATTTAAACTGACCGGACAAAAGAGAAGCGTCCTGTTCCTTGCTGATACGGCGGATAATACAGAGAAAATCGCGAAAGAAGTAATCAATCCGTCGGAAGGCAGCAAAATCGGCCGTCTGATAGCGGATGAAATTATGGAAAACTATCCGGATGATGTGAAATCGTGGGCAGTCCAGATGTCTCATCACGGAAACGGTTCGTACCCGGATTATTTCTATAAGGCGATAGCGCCGAAGCGTGCGTTCTTCCCGGCCCCGAAATGGCTTATGAAAAATAAAAACAAAGAGACGGGTGAGAAGAGCTATTATTCTACGCCGCATTACGTGAAATTGATGAAGAACATGGGGGCGGAAATTATTTCGTTCGGTACCAAGAAGAAGGCGGTACGGTTTAGGTAGAATTTGATATTTCATATGATATATGGTATGATAAATAAGTATGTTTGCGCCTATATGCGACTTTAGGAGTTATCACAATGACAACATTTTTAAATAAGTTCTTTTCTTTACCGAAAGAACTATGGAACAACCGAAGAATGATTTGGAAACTTTCCAAGAATGATTTTAAAACCCGATACGCAGGTTCTTACCTGGGTATCGTTTGGGCGTTTGTACAGCCGGTCATCACAATTCTTGTTTACTGGCTTGTATTCGAGAAGGGGTTCAGTGCTAAGGCTGAGATGTTTAAATCCGGTGTGGAAGTTCCGTTTGTTGTATATCTGACGAGCGGACTTGTACCTTGGTTTTTCTTTTCGGAGGCAGTGACGCAGTCGACCAATGCACTTTTGGAATACAATTATCTGGTGAAAAAGGTTGTGTTTAAAATCAGTATTTTACCGTTGATTAAGATTATTGCTGCGTGCTTCATTCATGTATTCTTTGTGGCTGTGCTTTTGGCAATTTATTTTATCTATGGCTATGGTTTTACACCGTATATATTCCAGCTTGTATATTACAGTCTATGTATGTTTATATTGGTGCTTGCGCTCAGTTATACGTTCTGTTCGGTCGTTATCTTTTTCCGCGACCTGTCGCAGATTGTGGCGATTGCACTTCAGATCGGCATGTGGGCGACTCCGATTATGTGGTCGATTTCCCGTATCGAAGGGACTGTGTTTGAAACTATTTTCAAACTTAATCCGCTTTACTATGTTGTAAACGGATATCGTCAGTCGCTGTTCGGGCAGACTTGGTTTTTTGAGGACTGGCAGCTCACTCTTTACTTCTGGGTGGTCACACTTTTGCTGTTCGCATTCGGAACGGTAGTGTTTAAGAGACTGAAACCGCACTTTGCGGATGTGCTGTAGGTGGTTTTGCGAATGGGGATTTAGGCCGAAGAGCCGGTAAAATTGGGCCGGAGCCCAAAGAATTGCGAAAATGGCCCAAAACAAAATAAAAGGAATAAATTATGGAAAACAATACTGCCCCGGTAGTAATCCGGGTATCAGAACTGAATAAAGTATATAAACTCTATGATAAGCCTTCGGACCGTCTGAAGGAGTCACTCGGTCTTTCGCGGGGGAAGAAGCACAGAGAGCATTACGCGCTCAAAAATGTAAGCTTTGACGTGCATCGCGGCGAGAGTGTCGGTATTATCGGAACGAACGGTTCGGGCAAGTCGACAATTCTCAAAATAATTACAGGTGTATTAAATAAAACGAGTGGTGATCTTGAGGTGGACGGCCGGATTTCCGCGCTGCTCGAGCTTGGTGCAGGATTTAACATGGAGTATACGGGAATTGAGAATATTTACCTGAACGGTACCATGATAGGTTTTTCGCAGGAAGAGATTGATGCGAAACTGCAGGATATTCTGGATTTCGCGGATATCGGAGATTTTGTGCATCAGCCGGTAAAGACATACAGTTCGGGTATGTTTGTGCGACTTGCGTTTGCAGTTGCAATCAATATTGAGCCGGAGATTTTAATTGTTGATGAAGCGCTTTCTGTCGGAGATGTTTTCTTCCAGATGAAGTGTTTCCACAAATTTGAAGAGTTTAAAGAGATGGGTAAAACCATTCTTTTTGTAAGTCATGACCTTTCAAGTATCGCAAAATATTGCGATAGAGTAATTTTATTGAATCAGGGTGTAAAGTTGGCCGAGGGTAATCCGAAGGACATGATTAACATGTATAAAAAACTGCTCGTCAATCAGCTTGATGTGGAGACGCTTGAAGATGTGTCGGGAAAAAGCAAGCTGACGACAGAAGAAGGTGAGCCGGGAGCGTGGAAAAACAATTTTACAATCAATGATGCAGTACTTGACTATGGTGAGCGCCAGGCAGAGATTGTGGATTTTGCGGTTGTGGATGAATATGGTGCTTTCAGCAATATCATTCAGAAGGGGTCGACCTTTGAAGTGAAAGCAAAACTTCGTTTCAACGAGACAGTAAAGGATCCGATTTTTACCTTTACCATTAAAGATAAAAAAGGTACCGACATTACCGGAACAAACACAATGTTTGAACGTGTGGAAACCGGAGTGTGTGAAAAGGGACAGGAGCGGATTGTAACCTACCGCCAGCAGATGGATCTGCAAGGGGGAGACTACCTCATTTCACTCGGTTGTACAGGCTATGTCGGAGATGAATTTAAGGTATATCACAGATTATATGATCTTGTCAGTGTTTCTGTTATTTCGGACAAAAACACGGTGGGATTTTTCGATATGAACACACAGATTACCGTGGAAAACGGACAGTAAGACAGGAGGAAATTATGCGCACAAACCGCGAAGGAAATTTAAAACGGTTTTTTGACATACAGGAAACAGACCTTGTGCTTGACGTGCGCGGACAGGCTCTTGTGCTCCGTGAGGCAGAATATGATTACATTTTCTGGAACCCGGACGGAGCAGACGGAAAAGAAATTTGTGTGCAGAATTTGTATCAGCTTTTAAAACCGACAGGAAAGCTGGTTGTATATTTTGATAATCCGTATAGTGTTCATGCATTTGCACGGGGGATGGCAGAAGATACGTCGGATGTCGGTTATCCGCTGCTTACTACATTGAAAACAGCGCTTACAGAAAATGGATATAAGTTTTATGACAGAGTTTACTATCCGTACCCGAAAGTGGATTTTCCATGTGTGTTTTTCTCAGATGAAAGGCTTCCGGGGAAAAATGAATGCGATGACAACTTTTATAATTTCGATACTGCGTGTATGGAAGCGTTTGATGAGCGCAGTGTAACGGACCGGATTGTTGACGGTCAAATGTATCCGTATTTGGCCAATGCCTATATGTTGATACTTTCTAAAACACCGATGGAAGACTTTCCGGTATATGTGCGTTTTTCTAATGAAAGGCGAGAAGATGCACAGATCCGTACGGATTTATACAAAGACAGGGTGGTAAAAAGAGCAGCGTGCGAGAAAGCTGCAGGACATGTCCTTGCCATGCAGGTAACAGGACCGCTATTGCAGGAAAGTTTGCAGGGAGTAACCATTCTCGGAAAAGAATGTGTTGTAAATCAAGTGGTATCTGTAAGCGGAGTAGACCGGAGCGTGGAAATATCGTTTGCGCGCGGTGAAAGTCTTGAGCAGATGCTTGACCGTATGGCTGAGGCGGGAAAAGAAGAAGAGGCAGCAGAGATTCTTCTTGATTTTTGCCGGGGACTGAAACATAGTTCTGTTTTATCGGATTTTACAGTGACAGAGCGTTTTCGTGAGATATTCGGCGAGATAGAAAATCTGCAGCAGTATGAGTGGAAAACACTTCCTGTCAGTGATATTGATTTGGTTTGTCAGAATGTTTTGATTTCGGATCAGGCAGTTATCATCGACCATGAATGGACGTTTGATTTCCCTGTTCCGGTAGATTTTTTGGTGTTTCGTTTTCTGTATTTCTATTTGGAAGCAAAGCACAGAACGTGCATGGAAAGAAAAGCTTTTGCCGGCATTTACGAAAAGGCGGGCATCAGCAAAGAGATGAGAGAAATTTTCCTTTCGATGGAAACCGCATTTCAGCATTATGTACAGAGCGGTGCAAAGGTTCTTTGCAACAGTTTTGATGCTGAGGGTAAGCCGGTGCTTACCAATGAAGTAATAAAAAATCAAATCGAAAAATTAAACGGTAAAACAGTGGGCGGTATTACAGCGAAACGTTCGCCGGAAGGTGTTTATCTGTATAAACTTCCGGAGACGTCAGACGGAATGACTATTTTGCTGGAAGGATTTGATTCGTCGTTGCAGGCGCATGTACTCAGACTCGGTGCGATGGAAGGACTTTCGCTTGAGACAAACGGAATGCATCTCGGAGGACTTTTGTATCTGTTTGAGCAGCAGATGCCGCAAGTGACACTGCGCGGAATTGAGGACGGAGATTGCGGTGCTGAAATCAGCGTGGAAGAAATCGAAATGTCGGAGGCGGCAATCAGGGAACTGAAAACGACGATAACCGACATGAAGTTTATTATAGACAACAGGGAACAGCAAATACGCGACCTGAAAGAAAGCGTCAGCTGGAAGGTGACAAAGCCACTGCGTGCGCTGAAAGGAAACAAAGAGGAGTAACTATGGCAGAACAAAATATGGAGGCCTATTATAAAGACCTGTATGAGAGAGAAAAAGCCAAAAATGAAAAGTTGACTTACCGTTTGGCAGACAGTCAGAGAGAGGTGGAAGATCTGACGCGGAAGCTTACTAAGATCAAAGGGTCGATTTTTTGGAAAATGGCAAAGCCGTTTCGCGTTGTGATTAACTTTTTTATCGCGACAAAGAACCGCATTCTGTGCCATGGCAACCCAAAAGGGATTGCCCGCAAACTTGTAAATAAATATCGTGAGAAGAAAGCAATCAAAATTCACGGAACCGGAAGCTTTCCGAGTGCAGCAGAGCGCAAGGAGCAGGAGGAAACAAAATTTGAGAAAGACATTAAAATCAGTATCCTCGTTCCGCTTTATAATACGCCGGAGAAGTTTTTGCGTGAGATGATTGATTCTGTAAAGGCGCAGACCTACGGCGGCTGGGAACTTTGCCTGGCAGACGGTTCTGACGGTGAGCATTCGTTTGTCGGTGAGATTTGTAAACAGTATTGCGAAGGAGATGCACGTATTGTTTATAAGAAACTGGAAAAGAACGAAGGAATTTCGGGAAATACAAATCGCTGCTATGAGATGGCAACAGGAAATTATATTGCGCTGTTTGACCATGATGACTTATTGCATCCGAGTGTTCTTTATGAATACATGAAGGTAATTTGTGAGCAGGATGCAGATTATATTTACTGCGATGAGGCGACCTTTAAAGGCGGTAGCATCAACAATATGATTACACTGCACTTTAAGCCGGATTTTGCGCCGGACAACCTGCGCGCAAACAATTATATTTGTCATTTCAGCGTATTTAAAAAAGAATTGCTCGACAGCGGAGAATTGTTCCGCAGTCAGTTTGACGGAAGTCAGGACCATGATATGATTCTTCGTCTGACACAGAAGGCTGAAAAAATCGTGCATGTTCCGAAGATTTTATACTATTGGCGTTCTCATAAAGGAAGTGTTGCTTCCGGTATCGATGCCAAGACCTATGCGATTGATGCGGCAAAGGGTGCGATTGCAGAGCACTTGAAAGGCTATGGCTACAAAGATTTTGAGATTGAGAGTACAAGAGCGTTTGCGACGATTTTCCGTATTCGATATGCGCTCAGCGCCCGTCCGAAGGTATCGATTGTCATTGCAAACAAAGACCATGTGGAAGATCTGTCACGCTGCGTGGAGTCGATTATCAATGTTTCAACTTACGACAATTATGAAATTGTGATTGTGGAAAACAACAGCGAGACGCAGGAAATCCGTACTTACTATGAAGAAATCAAGCAGCATCCGAATGTGCGGGTGGTAGAATACGAAGGGGCATTTAACTATTCTAAGATTAATAATCTCGGTGTGGAACATACAACCGGAGAATATGTGCTTCTTCTTAACAATGATACGCAGGTAATTACGCCGAACTGGATCGAGGAGCTTTTGATGTATGCACTCCGCGAGGATGTCGGTGTTGTCGGAGCAAAACTTTATTACGATGACCGCACGATTCAGCATGCGGGTATTGTAGTCGGACTCGGCGCGCACAGAACAGCCGGACATACGCATTATCGTATTCCGGAGGCAAATGTCGGTTACATGGGTAAACTTTGTTATGCACAGAATGTATCTGCGGTGACAGGTGCATGTATGATGGTGAAAAAATCCCTGTACGAGCAGCTCGGCGGTCTGGATGAAGAATTTGCCGTAGCGCTCAATGATGTGGACTTCTGTCTGAAGGTAAGAGAGCAGGGGCTTTTGAATATCTTTACCCCGTTTGCGGAACTTTACCATTATGAGTCAAAATCAAGGGGCTCTGATAAAGACGATGCCCGTGCAATCCGCTATCAGCAGGAATCCGACCGTTTTAAGGTGAAATGGGAAAAGGTACTTGCAAAAGGCGATCCGTATTATAATCCGAATTTCTCGCTCGATCATTCCGATTTTACAGTGAATTGGAAACGTGCGAAAAAATAAATTTTAATAGGTAACCCTACATTTATATGTATAGGAAATAGGAGGATATGAAAAGATGAGCTACAAAGAAATGTTTGAATTCTGGTTAGAGGATGATTACTTTGATCAGGATACCAAAAACGAACTTCTCGCAATCCGTAACAATGAGGAGGAAGTGGAAGACAGATTTTATAAGGAACTGGAATTCGGTACAGGCGGTCTTCGCGGCGTAATCGGCGCAGGAACAAACCGTATGAATTTCTACACGGTACGTAAGGCAACACAGGGACTTGCAAATTACATTTTGAAACAGGGAAGCGCTGATATGGGCGTTGCAATTGCATACGATTCCAGACGTTTCTCACCGGAATTTGCAAAAGAAGCTGCACTTTGTCTTTGTGCAAACGGTATTAAAGCATATTTGTTTGATGCACTCCGTCCGACACCGGAACTTTCTTTCGCAGTGCGTCAGCTTGGATGTACGGCAGGTATCGTTGTGACAGCCAGCCATAATCCGCCTGAGTACAACGGATATAAAGTATATTGGGCAGACGGCGCACAGGTAACTTCACCGAAGGATGTAGAAATCATCGACGAAGTAAAGGCTGTAACAGATTACCATACAGTAAAGACTATGGATGAGGACAAAGCGAAAGCGGACGGTCTTCTTACCATCATCGGAAAAGAAATTGACGATGCATACATGGTAGAACTTAAGAAACAGATTGTTCATCAGGATATTATCGACGAGATGTCCGAAGAACTTAAAATTGTATATTCACCGTTCAACGGAACAGGTCTTGTACCGGTAAAACGTATACTTTCAGAACTCGGATTCAAGAATGTATATGTAGTTCCGGAGCAGGAAATGCCTGACCCGAACTTTACAACACTTGCATATCCGAACCCGGAAGATCCGGCTGCATTTGAACTTGCTCTTAAACTTGCAAAAGAAGTCGGCGCAGATATCGTTCTTGCGACAGACCCGGATGCAGACCGTTTGGGTGTATATGCGCTTGATACAAAGAGCGGCGAATATGTTCCGTTTACAGGAAATATGTCAGGAATGCTGATTGCTGAGTATCTTCTCCGTGAAAAGAAAGCGACAGGAACAATGCCTGCAAATCCTGCACTTGTTAAGACTATCGTTACCACAAATATGTCCGATGTGATTACAAAGGCGTATGACGTAAAACAGATCGAAGTTCTTACAGGATTCAAATATATCGGTGAGCAGATCAAATGGTTTGAAGAAAATAACACATATAACTATGTGTTCGGTCTTGAAGAAAGCTACGGATGTCTTGCAGGAACACATGCAAGAGATAAAGATGCGATTGTTGCAGTTATGTGCCTTTGTGAAGTGGCTGCTTACTGCAAGAAAAACGGTATCACACTTTGGGATCAGATGATTAAAGTGTATGAAGAATACGGATACTTTAAAGAGGGACTTCACACAATCACAATGAAGGGTGTGACAGGAGCACAGGCTATTAAAGATATTATGGCTGCACTTCGTGCAAATCCGATGAAAGAACTCGCAGGACTGAAAGTACTTGCAGTCCGCGACTACGATATGAATGTTGTGACAGACATGGCAACAGGCGAAAAGTCTGAGACAGGACTTCCGAAGTCAAACGTTCTTTACTTTGACCTTGAAAATGACTCCTGGTGCTGTGCGCGTCCTTCCGGTACAGAGCCTAAGATTAAGTTCTACATGGGTATTAAGGGCCAGTCTTTGGCAGATGCGGATGCAAAACTTGAGGAGCTCAAGGCGGCTCTTATCGCAGCAATTCCGGAAGTATAAAACAAGGAGAGTTATCTGTCATGAATAAATTGATGGAACAGATTATGAAATTCGGCGTTGTCGGTGTCGTTTGCTTTTTGATTGATTTTGTGATTACAATGGTTGTTTCCACCCTGCTCCGTACCGGCGCAGGGCTGGATACAGGGGCGGCAGCGCTGATCGGTGCCTTTTTCGGATTTACAATTTCTGTAATTATCAATTATCTTCTTTCCATGAAATATGTATTTACACGGAAAGAGGACATGGACCGCAGAAAAGAATTTGTGATTTTCACAGTCTTAAGTTTAATCGGACTCGGTATCCATGAAGTGATTATTATGTTGTGCATTGATGTCATCTACGAGAATTGGGTTTGGCTGAATTCATGGCTTTCCCCGACGCTTGCGACAGCGGGAGGAAAGATTTTTGCAACCGGTATCGTGATGGTGTATAACTTTATTACACGTAAGAAGTTTTTGGAGCAAAAGGAGTAAAAATGAGCGATAAAATGATGTTATTTATCCCGGCGTACAACTGTGAAAAACAGATTGTTCGTGTACTTGCACAGTTAGATGAGGAAGTAGTTTCGTACTTTGAGGAGATTCTCGTGGTGAATAACCGCAGTACGGACAACACAGAGAAGGCGGTGCTTGAGTATTTAAAAGAAAATCCGTCTCTTCCTGTAAAATTGATGAGAAATGATGAAAACTACGGTCTCGGCGGTTCGCAGAAAATGGCATTCCATTATGCGGTGGATCACGGATATGATTATGTATGTATGTTGCACGGTGATGATCAGGGAGATATCCATGATTTCATTCCGATGCTGGAAAAGAACATTTACAAAAAGCATGACTGTGTGCTCGGAGCACGTTTTATGCGAGGTTCCCGGCTGAAAGGATATTCGACATTCCGGACATTCGGAAATATCGTGTATGATTTCATTTTTGCTTTTATTACAAAAAGAAGAATTTTCGATCTCGGAAGCGGTTTGAATATGTACAGCACAAAGATGCTGGCAGACAGTTTCTTTGAGAAGTTTCCGGATAATCTGATGTTCAATTATGTGATGATTCTTGCGTCTCACTATTATGATCATGATATTATTTTCTATCCGGTATCTTGGAGAGAAGAAGATCAGGTTTCTAATGTAAAGATGGTAAATCAGGCTGTTAATGTTTTGAAAATGGCATTTTCTTATATGTTTAACAACGAAACGATTAAGCAGGAATACCGTGAAGTGGCAAGAGAAGGTTATACTTGTCAGCAGATTACGGAAATTGAAGAATAACGGGTGTTTTTAATGATTTGGTGGACGATACTTATTGTCGTTGGATTTTTTGCAGTACATTTATTTAAAATGGCGAGGCTGTATTTAGTGCTCATGGAGCATAAAATTTCTTTCGGACGTTTTGTACTGCTTTATATCCGGACAACCTTTATCAACTTAATAATTCCGTTCAAACTCGGAGAAGTGTACCGTGTAGAAGAAATCGCGCGTGAGACAAAGGTATGGCAGGTCGGCCTTTTGAGTGTGCTTGTTGACCGTTATTTTGATATGACAGCGCTCCTTTGTCTGCTTGTCCCGTTTGATTTGTTTTATCGCAAGACTTTGTCGCCGATTACGATTGTGTTGCTTGCGGTGATAGTGGTAGTCGCATTGCTTTATTTGGCGATACCGTCCAGCTATGCTTATATGAACCGCTACTTGATTGTGAAAAAAGCATCGCCGCGTTCTATGGCTGCCCTGAAAGGATTGGATGTCGTTAAGAAATGGTACGATTTTACACAAAATCTTGTTTTGGGAAGATATGCGCTGATTGTACTTGCATCGCTCCTTGGATGGATCAGCGAGGTGGTAACATTGAAGGCGCTGGCTTCATATAAAGGGCTTGCTTTTGCATTCGGTGACTTTGCTTCGTACATAGAGGCGATTTTTATGAACGGAAAAAGTCAGATTCTGACGATGTACACAGGAACTACGGCGCTGGTCTTTTTGGTGCTTACCATAGCAGGTTATGCAATTTATATCATTGCAAATGTATGTAAAAAAGCGGGGAAGGATAGAACATGAAAAAAGTAATTGTAATATATGATGACAGTTTCATGCCGAACAAAGAAATACGTACGATCACGGGTGATAAGTCATACGGTGAAACAATTTTTAAACGAGTGACACTGAAAGACCGCATGAAAGACGAAGTGATGAAAAACAGGTCAGTTGTTGAAATGTTGGTCCTGGACGAGTTAAAGAATGTCGAAAAATTAAAGAAAGATTTAATTTCTGAAACAAATAGCGCAGAAAACAGTTCTGTTCTTTATCTGTATTCCAATTATGGTTTGGCGGATACGAAAGAGTTTCAGAATATTCTCACGAAGGCGGGATATATCAATGATATGTTCTCAGTTGTCGTAGATGAAAAAACGGCGGCAGTACTTTTACCGGATGTGAAAACATGTTTGGATCAGCTTGAGCTTTTGCAGGAAAGAAAAGTGACGGCAGAGAGCATTGATACCGATGCATTTATGGATTTATCCGTGCTCGGTAATTTCCTGACATTTATCACGGGTGGCTTTGATGCGCGATTTTTTAATGCGCTTGCCGGGGATGAGTACACGGTAACGAAAAAGTCCACAAAAATAGAGAAAATTAAATCAGAATATAATTTCTACTACTTGTTGCCGGAAAATATGAAGATGTGGTTTGTTATGCCATATGATTACAAAGAGGATACGTCAAGTGCGTCTTATACGATGGAGAGATTTCATATGACGGATATTGCAATCCGTTTTGTGCACGGTGCAGTCAGTCCGGAGGAACTTTCCGAAATACTCGACAAGCTTTTCTATTTTGTGCAAATAAGAAAGAGTAAGTCTGTAGATGCCGATAAAGCAAAAGCGGTGGCAGACGAGCTTTACATGACAAAACTTTTAAACCGTATGGACGATTTGAAGAAGCTTAAGGAGTATGCGCAGTTTGATTCTCTGATTGCGATGGGAACAAAATATGAGAATATTGATGCGATTGTAGCTCATTATAAAGAATTGTACGAAAAGGTGACAAAAGCATTCCCTGAGAAGGACAAAAAACTTGTGGTGGGGCACGGAGATCTTTGTTTTTCTAATATTTTATACAGCCGCGAGGCAAATCTTCTGAAGCTGATTGATCCGAAAGGTGCGCTTAAGGAGGAGGACCTTTATACAGATCCTTATTATGATTTGGCGAAATTATCGCATTCCATCTGCGGTTGCTATGATTTCTTTAACAGCGGCCTGTATCAGATTACAATGGACAGGGATATGAAAATTAAGCTGACGGTCGACACAGATCCTCAGCCGTATGTAGACATTTTTAAGAAATACTTAGAGGAAAAAGGGTATAGCTATACGAAGGTGCGTTTGTATGAGGCGAGTCTCTTCCTTTCCATGCTTCCGTATCATATGGATCAGCCGGGGAAGGTGTTCGGATTCCTGCTTAATGCAATCCGCATTTTAGAGGAGGTAGAAACATGTACAAAGAATTAACCTTTTGTTTTGATATCGACGGAACAATCTGTCCGATCAAAAGAAAAGACCAGGAATATATTGATTTGGTGCCGTTTCCGGAAATGGTAGCCAAAATCCGTGAATATAAAGAGGGCGGAGCCAAAATTGTTCTGTTCACTTCACGTAATATGAATAGTTACGGCGGTAATATCGGAATGATCAATGCCAACACAGCGAAGGTGCTTTTGGCATGGCTCGATAAATGGGATATTCCGTATGATGAGATTGTTTACGGAAAACCATGGCCGGGACATAAAGGATTTTATGTGGATGACCGTACCATCCGTCCGGATGAGTTTTTGAAATGTACGGTAGATGAGATGGACGCACTTTGCAAAGGAAGCCGGTGCGCGGAGGAATAATCGATGAGAAAATGGCTGCTTGCACTCAGTGTGGCAGGGCTTTTGGCGGTCGGTGCAGTTGCATATTTTTATCCGGAACAGCCGGGGATGGAATTGCAGGTTGTAAGCTTGGCAAGAGCTCAGAAAATTGAACAAAAGATAAGTGCGCAGTCAGAAACAGCGAAATCTGTGCTCACATTTGCAGGGGAAGAGCTTGCCTATGACGTGGCGGGCAAAACTTTTTTCCTTCCGCTTTCTATGGATACGCAGGAATGGGAATCCGGCTCGTTTGAGGCAGAAGGCGGCGGTGAAGTACTGTTTACGGAGGATTTTACAAAAGAGGATAAGCTGTCTGTTCTTGCGAAGAACCGCTCCATTCCGTTTTATGTAGTGACGGAGAGCGGATATGAGAAATATTACCTGAAACTGACAGGTCTTCCTGTTATGGCGTTTTGGGGAACAGAGCATCTGACAGAGAACGGTGAGATTTTGTTCGAAGTAGCGCTGTATGAAACAAAGCATTCTTCCGACTGGGTAGAACGCTGTTATACAACAAGCACGCTTCGTGGAAATACAAGCCTTACGTATGAGAAAAAAAGTCTCCGCTTAAAGATCAAGGAGCAGGCGGAGGACGGAAGTTTTAAAAAGAAAAATAAAAATCTGCTCGGCATCAGAGATGATGATGATTGGATTTTGAATAGTTTATATGCAGATAATTCGCGCATCCGGGACAAACTTTCCATGCAGCTGTGGCAGGAAGTCGGAGCGGGGGAAAACCCGTACGGACAAAACTACGGTGTGACGGGCGAGTTTGTGGAAGTGATTGTCAATGAGGCATATGCGGGACTGTATCTGCTGACCCATCCGATTGACCGTAAGCAGCTCGGAATGGATAAAGTTTCAACGCAGCTTGCAGCCGGAGATGAGGTTGTGGAGCGTATTTATAAAAAGAAATATTCTGCGGCGTGGCTTTCGGAATATTTCACCGGTGATTTGCCCGATCCAAACCAACTTGATTATCGGGGCGGATTTTATGTAAAAGGTGATACTGTACTCGGAAATGAGGAGGAGTGGAAACCTCTTTACGACATGGCAAAATGCCTTGAAGCAGATGATGAGACGTTCCGCATGCAGATCGGACAGCTTGCGGATGTTCCGAATATCGTAGATAACTGGCTGTTTTTTCAGGCAATCGCCGGATTTGATAATGAAAATAAGAACATTTATTATATTACGCGCCAAAAGGGAACGGACGCTTACGGATATTTTATTCCGTGGGATATGAATATTTCTTTTGGGGCACTTTATTCGGAAAATGAGTTTTACTGTGAAGAAACCATGAAAGAGCTTGAGACAGTCATAGCGTTCCAGCCGGGAATGCGTGTGGTTGAGCTCGATGCCGGCGGCGCAAGAAGGCTCACAGAAGAAAAATGGACGAAGTGGCGTGAAGGTCCGTTCGCAACGGATGCTGTGTATGCGAAAATGGATGCTTTGATGGCACAACTTGTTGATTCGGGTGCAATGGCACGTGAAAAAGAGCGCTGGCCAAATGGCAATGCGGATGAAGATATGACATTTATGAAGGATTTTACGGCAAAGAGACTTGAATTTCTCGATGCCTATGTGGAAGAGCTGACGAAGGAATGAAAAAAAGCAGGCACGAATACAAATTTCAGATTGATGAAAAAGATATTGTTTTGCTGAAATCCCGTATCGGCGCAGTCATGCGTAAGGACGCACATGTTTTGGAACAGGGATTTTACCAGATCCGCAGCATTTATTTTGATGATTATGCAGACAGTTGTTATTATCAGAATGAGGCGGGGACAGATCCGAGGGCAAAGTACCGCATCCGTATATATAATGCGGACGACGGAAGAATCTGTCTGGAAAAGAAAGTAAAGCAAAACGGGAAGACGCGCAAATATTCGGCACCTCTTACCCGGGAACAGGCAGAGGCGCTGATTGGCGGTAAAATTCTTCCGATGGATCAGGCATCCTTTGAGAAGTACCCGGAGCTTTTACAAAAATTCCTTGTGCTGATGCAGACAAGGCGGATGCAGCCGAAAGTAATGGTTGTCTATGAACGCACGGCGTATGTGGATCCGCGCGGAAATGTCCGTGTGACGTTTGACCGTAATATTGCAGCATCGACGGATTTTGGGCATTTCTTTGAAAAAGATTTGATAAAGGAACCGATTCTTCCGACGGGAATTCATTTGTTGGAAGTGAAATATGACGAGTTTTTGCCGATGCACATTAAGGCAAGACTTGATTTGGGACATTTGAGACAGACAACGTTTTCGAAATATTATTTGTGCAGAAAGAGGAAAAAAGCATGAACACATTTGCAGACATTTTCAAAAAATCATTTTTGGACGGATTCAGCGGAAGCGATATTACAACCGCACGAATTCTTGTGACACTTCTTGTCACATGCGCAATTGCGCTTTATATCTTTGTTGTTTACTATGTGGCGTCAAAAAAGAATTATTATTCGAAAACGTTTAATATTTCGCTTGCGCTGATCGCAGTGATTACTGCGGGAATTATTTTGGCAATGCAGTCAAATCTTGTAATTTCCCTCGGTATGGTCGGTGCACTTTCTATTGTACGTTTCCGTACGGCAATCAAAGACCCGATGGACCTTATTTTTCTGTTTTGGTCTATCAGTACCGGTATTATCTGCGGCGCGGAAATGTATAAAATTGCAATTATTACGTCTTTGGTGATTACGGTAGGATTGTTTGTTTTGGAACTGACACCGGCAGGAAAAGCAAGTATGCTTTTGATTGTAAATGCCAAGAGTATGGAACAGGAAGCAGGAATCCGTGAAGTGGTCGGAAAATATGCAAAGCATGCAAAGGTAAAATCCCGCAATGTCAGCAGTGACAGTTTGGATATGATTTTTGATATCAAAACAGCAAAAGAAGCAGAGCTTTTAAAGGAACTTATGGCGACAGACGGTGTGTTCGGGGCGTCCATTATGGCACATGACGGAGAAGTTACAATTTAAATTACGATTTAACAAATGCAAGGAGAAGGTTATGAAATTAACGGTTTTGATTACAATGGCAGGACTGGGGTCCCGTTTTCGCAAAGTAGGTTATACAGTACCGAAATATCAGATTGAAGCACATGGAAAAACTTTGTTTGAGTGGTCAATGGAAAGTTTGAAAGGATTTGAAAATCCGGAAAACGATTATATTTTTGTCGTGCGTAAGGAAGATGAATCGGAAGAGTTTATCCGCAACACCTGTGAAAAAATGGGGATTTGCAATGTGACGGTTATCGGTATTGACTATCTGACAGACGGTCAGGCGACAACAGCCATGCTTGCAAAAGACGCATGGGATCCGGAGTCAGCACTTATGATTTACAATATCGATACTTATGTTGAGGCGTATGAGATGAAAGAAGACCAGATTGCAGGGGACGGATTTATTCCTTGTTTCCATGCAGACGGAGACCACTGGAGCTTTGCAAAACTTGATGAGAACGGAAAAGTGGTTGAAGTGCGTGAGAAAGTGCGCATTTCCGACAATTGCACGCTCGGGGCTTATTATTTCAAAACATGCAGCCTTTATGAGCAACTTTATAACGAATATTATACGAGTGAAGAGAAACTCGAAAAGGGTGAAAAGTACGTTGCACCTTTATACAATTATTTGATTTCAAAAGGTGGGGATGTCCGTATTTCTATCGTGGACTATGATAAAGTACATGTACTCGGAACTCCGGAGGAATTGAATGTATTCCTCGAAACATATAAGGCTTAATTAAGGAAGATGTATATATGAACACTGCGCTCGGCAAAGAGGGAAAACTGAATAGAATTGCTTTGGCTCTGGCAGTGGTGCACTTTTTTGTGAGCTTTTTTACGGACCGTGTTATGTTTGACTATGCATGGTTTGATGCTTCAACGACAAAACAACTTTTGCGCAGTATAGAGACGATAGGAGTAAAGGCAGTATTTTTTATTCTCTTAATTTTTCTTTGGCAGGGTGCATTTTGGGCAGCAAAGCATGCGGATCGATTTTTCTTGAAAATAGCCGGCGGCTATATGCTTTTTATGTTGCTGGTATTGCTTCTTACCTGGCCTGGCATATGGCGTATGGATGAGTTCGGACTGTTAAGCAGTTCGGTTCAGCTCTTTCCGCATTTTTGGCAGAATTATATAACGAGTGTTTTTTACGTGCTTGCACTCATGTTATTGCCGTTCCCGGCAGGAGTGGTGATTGTCCAGTGCGCGTGTATATCTCTATGCGTTGCAAGGTTAGTGACACTTTGCAGGGACACGGAAAACAAAAGATGGTGGATATTGTTTCTGCCGTTTTTTATGTTTCCGGTAATCGATTCTAATTTGTATCCGATCCGGATGAGCTTGTACGCATTTTTGGAAGTTTTGCTAATTGCGGAATTGTTCTTTTTGGCAAAGCGCGAAAATGGTAAGTCGTGGAAATCCGGCTATTGGATTTATATAACAATGCTTGCGGGCGTTGTGACAATTTGGAGAACAGAGGCAATTTATTATTTGGTTGCATATCCGGTTCTTTTACTGCTTGTGGGAAGAGGACGAAAATATGTAAAGCAGATTTTGGTTTATTTAATACTGTTTGTTATTTTATTTGTGCCGCAGAAAGCCGGCGAAAAACTGACGAGCGGACAGCAGTATGAATTGACAAGTGTGGTACTTCCGCTTGTTCCGCTTGTGGAGGCGGCAAATGAACATGGAGACCGCGAAGATAAAGAACTTCTTGAGGTGATTGACCGGGTTGTGAATGTGGATGTGACGTTGCAGGGGGCTGCAAAAGGAAAGTCCGGTATCAATCTGTTTTGGGGAGAACCTGAGTTTCAGCGTGAGTATACAGCAGAGGAATTTGGTGAGTTTAAGTCAGCCTATTATCAGTTGATCATAAAATATCCAATGATATTTTTACGGGAGCGTTGGGAGACATTTTGTGATTCTTCGGATTTGCTTGAGAATACAACGGAACTGTTTACAAAGGAAGAAGTAGTAAATTACAAAACATTCCGGGAGTATCCGCTTTCGAAGCCGATAAACGATAAAATAAGAACAAGTGTTATCAAAATGATGGAGCTGAGAGACCGGAACGATTATCACGAAAAGTTGTGGGTGACGGATTTTGTATATTCGGCGATACCGGCAATTGTGGTGCTTGCAATAGCAAGTGTTATATTATTAGCAAAAAGAAAATGGGCGCATCTTGTGCTGATGCTTACGGTGCTTGCGAAAGTACCGCTCGTTTTTTTGACGGCACCGTCCCGTTTGTTTATGTATTATTATTCAGTATATTTATTTGGATATTGCGTGTTATTTTATATGGTATATACGATGTTCCGCGGGAAAGAATCCTGAGGAACGGTAGGAGGATATATGAGTCAGTGGAGCAGAGCAGTTTCGTTTTTGAAACGGAACGGAGTTCTTCCGACGGTTACTACGGCGTGTGAGCGTCTCGGTTGGTTTGGGGCCGATCCGGACCAGGTGAGGGCAAATGCGTACGGGGAAAAGGCAGAAAGTGCCAACGACCCGACGCGGACAATGTTGCCGAAGGAACTGAGGAAACTTACAAATGAATATAAGTTCAGTATTGTTGTTCCGGCTTATGAAACAGATGTTGTGTATTTCGGAGAGATGGTGGAATCTGTCTGCAGACAGACGTATCCGAACTGGCAACTTGTGATTGCAGATGCATCTAAGAGTGATAAACTTGCAGAAAAGATGGCAGACTATACCGATGAGAGAATCTGCTATGTGCGTCTTAAGGAGAATAAAGGCATTTCGGAAAATACGAATGAAGCATTAAAACATGCGGATGGTGAATACATCGGATTGTTGGATCACGACGATCTTTTGCACCCGGATGCACTTGCCAAGGTGGCTTCTTTGCTTCAAAGCGGTGAATACGAGATGGTTTATACGGATGAAGATAAGGTAAATGAGGACGGAAGTATTCATTTTGAACCGAATTTTAAGCCGGATTTTAATTTTGATTTCTTGTTGTCAAACAATTATATTTGTCATTTTACAGTGCTTAGCCGCAGTTTGATGGAAAGTCTTTCTTTCCGTCCGGCATTTAACGGGGCGCAGGATTATGATTTGTTTTTACAGGCAGTATATGAGCTTGAGAGCAGGCGCACGGATTCACATATTGCGTATGAAGGTGATTATTTGAAACAGAAAATCGGACATGTTCCGGAAATTCTTTATCATTGGCGTGCCCATACTGCATCGACGGCAGACAATCCGGAGAGTAAGCGCTATGCGTATGAAGCGGGAAAAAGAGCACTTGAGAATTTTGCGGCAAAAAATAATTGGGATGTGACGGTGGAACATACAAAGCATCTCGGTTTTTACCGGATGCAGTATCATCCGGACATTTTCAGTGTGAGAGAAGATGTTACAGCTGTTTGCGGTAAGAAGGTGCGTTTTGGCAAAGTGGTGGCAGGTCCTGTGGTGGACGGCAGAGAACTGTTTGCCGGGATGAATGCAAAATACAGCGGGTATATGCATAAAGCCGTGCTTAGTTTTGAGGCGGAAAGTGCGGATGAAAGCTGCATCAGACGCAGAGACGGCGCCGATGCGGCGCAAAAAGGCGGACGAATGGTATATCTGCCTGATTTTACAGTGAGGAAATAACATGGTAAAAACGACGGTCGTGATACCGAACTATAACGGAATTGCATATTTGGAAGACTGTCTTACATTTTTAAAGCGCTCGAAAGGGACGCAGTTTGAGACGATAGTAGTGGATAACGGCTCGACAGACGGAAGCGCAGCGATGGTAAAAGAGCGTTTTTCTTGGGCGAAGGTGATTGAACTTGCGGAAAACACAGGATTCAGTCATGCGGTAAATGTCGGAATCAAGGAGTCAAGAACGCCGTATGTATTATTGCTGAACAATGACACGGTAACGGAACATGATTTTGTTGCGAGTCTTGAGCGTGCGATGGATGACAATCCGGAGTATTTTAGTTTTTCGTCAAAAATGCTTTGTATGAAACAGCCGGAAGTGATTGATGACGCAGGGGATTATTACTGTGCGCTCGGCTGGGCTTTTGCAAGAGGAAAAGGGAAGTCCTCGCAGCGGTTTACTGCAAAATGCGATGTGTTTGCCGCGTGTGCGGGAGCTGCTATTTACCGCAGGGAAGTGTTCCGTGAAATCGGATATTTTGATGAACTTCATTTTGCATATCTGGAAGATATTGATGTGGGGTACCGTGCAAGGCTTCGGGGATATAAAAACGGATATTGCCCGGATGCGGTTGTGTACCATGCGGGAAGCGGTTTCAGCGGCTCGCGTTACAATGAATTTAAGGTAAATCTTTCCTCGAGAAACAGCGTTTATCTGGTGTACAAAAATATGCCTTTTTTGCAGATGCTTTTTAATCTGCCGTTTTTGCTTGTCGGTTATTTGATTAAGACCTTGTTTTTCATAAAAAAGGGTATGGGGGTTGTTTATGTGCGCGGATTATGGAGAGGGATAAAACTCTCATGTTCAAAAGAAGCACAGAGGAAGAAATTTCCGTTCCGTAAAGAGCATTTGAAATCTTATATGAAAGTACAGATAGAGCTTTGGTATAATATGCTCCGCAGAGTGACCGAAGGTTGACCTTTTATCAGAAATAATGTAAAATGTTCGTGTTATATGGGGTAATAGGTGATAAACCATGATAAAAGATAATCAGAAAATTTTTAATAGATTGCATGTATTGCTTGATGCACTCGTTATTATATTGACATATGCAGCTGCCTGGTTTTTGAAGTTCCGAAGCGGAATCGCACCGTTTTATACGGGTGCTGACGTCGGAGCACTGAGCGGGCGGACTTATTTTAGTGCCTTGTACTTGATTGTTCCGGGGTACTTATTTTTGTACTATCTTTTCAATATGTACACGGCCAAGCGTGCAAGCAGTATTAAACGCGAAATTTACAATATTATCCGTGCCAATACGGTAGGATTTGTGCTTTTTATCGGCGTGCTTTTCGTTATCCATTTGGATGACTTTTCGCGTACGATGATTTTCTATTTTTACCTGCTCAATATTTTTGTTGATGCAGCGTTCCGTTTGGCGATTCACAAGTGGCTTCGTGTTCTGCGCAAAAAGGGCTACAATGTAAAATATATCCTTCTGGTCGGTTATTCCAGGGCAGCAGAGCTTTACATTGACAGAATTTGCCAAAATCCGCAGTGGGGATATGTGGTCAGAGGTATTTTGGATGACAAGATTCCGCGCGGAACAGAATACAGAGGGATTAAAGTGATAGGACAGATTGATAATCTGTTTTACATCCTTCCTCAGAATAAACTGGATGAAATTGCGGTTACTCTTGCGCTGGAAGATTACGGACGTCTTGAGGATATCGTAAGTCTTTGTGAGAAATCAGGTGTGCATACAAAGTTTATTCCGGATTACAACAGTGTAATTCCGAGCAAACCATATACAGAGGATTTAAACGGTCTTCCGGTTATCAATATCCGTCATGTACCGCTTACCAATACTTTGAATATGATATTAAAGAGAATTGTGGATATTTTCGGCGGAATGTTTGCGATACTGCTCTTTTCGCCGGTGCTTATTGTTTCGGCAATTTTAATCAAGGCTACAAGCAAGGGGCCGATTATCTTTAAGCAGGAGCGGGTAGGACTTCATAACAAACCGTTCCAAATGTACAAATTCCGTACGATGGAAGTGCAGAAACCGAGCGAGGAGAAAAAAGAGTGGACAACGCGTGATGACCCGCGTGTTACGAAAATCGGTAAGATTCTCAGAAAAACGAGTATTGATGAGATGCCACAGTTTTTCAACGTACTGCTCGGCGATATGAGTCTGGTCGGCCCAAGACCGGAGCGGCCGTTCTTTGTAGAGAAATTTAAAGAAGAAATACCGAGATATATGATTAAGCATCAGGTGCGTCCGGGAATGACCGGATGGGCACAGGTTAACGGCTTTCGTGGAGATACTTCTATCCGCAAGCGTATCGATTGTGATCTCTATTATATTGAAAATTGGACGATGGGTCTTGATTTTAAGATATTGTTTTTGACGTTTTTCAAAGGCTTTATAAATAAAAACGCATATTAAAGGAGAAGCGGAATGGGAAATACAACAAAGAAAAAAAACAAAAAGAATCTGACAAAGGCAGAACGCGAAAAACGTAATCGAAATCGTATTGTACTCATTACGGTAGAGGTGTTTGTGCTGTTTCTTATGCTGATGGCTCTGTATGTGGTTTCACTTTACGGAAAGATCGAGAAGACAGATATTGCAGATGAAGATATTGTGATTAACGAAGGAATTTCTAAGCAAGAGACAGTAAATAAGGATGAGATTACAACAAATGAGATTTCGGGCGGTCACATGGATGGATATCGCAATGTTGCATTGTTCGGTGTGGATTCCCGTGATAATTCCCTCGGAAAAGGAACGAGAAGTGATACAATTATTGTTGCTTCTATCAATGAGACAACAAAAGAAGTAAAACTTGTATCCGTGTATCGTGATACATATTTAAATCTTGGAAATGACTCTTACGGAAAAGCGAATGCTGCATATGCGCAGGGTGGTCCGCTTCAGGCGATTAATATGTTAAACATGAACCTCGATTTAAATATCACAGATTATGTGACAGTAGGTTGGGCCGGAGTGGCTGATACGATTGATGCACTCGGCGGAGTTGAAATTGATGTTGATGAAGCGGAGATTAGTCACCTGAACAACTATCAGGTAGAGACTTCCAAATCACTTGGACATAGTTCGTTTGAGAGAGTAACAAAGACGGGTATGCAGACACTCAACGGTATTCAGGCAGTTTCTTATTGCCGTATCCGTTATACTGCGGGAGATGACTTTAAGCGTGCAGAAAGACAGCAGGAAGTGATTCAGGCTATTTTGGACAAGGCAAAGAGCGGAAATATTTCTGCATTAAATAAAGCGGCAAATACAATTTTTGAAGAAATTTCCACTTCCCTTACACTTGCAGAGTGTATGGAGCTTTTGGGTGATGTGGCAAATTATTCTATCGGAGCAACAGGCGGCTTTCCGAATGAGCAGTATCGTACCACAGGAAATGTAGGGCCTGCAAGCTGTGTTATCAGCACAAATATTTCGGAAGACGTTGTGGAACTTCACAAATTCTTGTTTGGTAGTACGGAAGGATATTCTCCTTCTTCACAGGTTGATGCGATTTCAGCGCAGGTACAAAACAGAACAGGAAGATATTAACAAAAATAAAAAACAAAGGCCCTTCTTGTATTTTCATATGAGCAGGGCCTTTTTTGAAAAAGGAAGTAGAAGATGACAGTTGACGTAATTATCCCGACTTATAAGCCGGATCAGGAATATTTTAAGCTGATGGAGCGTTTGCAAAAACAGACAGTTCCGGTCCGGAAAATTATTGTGATAAATACAGAAGAAAAATATTTTAATCAGCTTGTTTTCGGAAAAAAATATGAGAAAGAGTATCATAATATTGTTGTAAAGCATATTTCGGCGCATGAGTTTGATCACGGAAGAACGAGAAGACAGGGAGTAAAACTTTCAGATGCAGATGTATTTGTCATGATGACCCAGGATGCGATTCCGGCGGACGACAAATTGATTGAAAAGCTTCTTTGTCCGCTTGGGAAGAAGGAAGTGGCAGTCAGTTATGCAAGACAACTTGCCAAAGAAAATGCGGGTGAGATTGAGAAATATACGAGACAGTTTAACTATCCGGAAGAATCGCACCTGAAAGGTCAAGAGGATATTGCGACTATGGGAATTAAGACCTTCTTTTGCTCGGATGTGTGCGCGGCATATAAGCGTGATATTTATGATGAGCTCGGCGGTTTTGTGAAACGGGCCATTTTTAATGAGGATATGGTTTATGCGGCAACAGCGGTAAAGGCAGGATATAAAGTGGCTTATGCGGCAGATGCGAACGTATATCATTCACATAATTATACCGGAAAACAGCAGTTTCACAGGAATTTTGACTTGGGAGTATCCCAGGCGCAGCACCCGGAAGTGTTCGAGGGGATTTCCTCTGAGTCAGAAGGTGTTTCTATGGTAAAAAAGACGATAAAATATTTGTGGGAGAATGGGCATAAATCAGAGATTTTCCGTTTAATCTATACAAGTGGATGCAAATTTATCGGGTACCGCCTCGGCAAAATATATCGTAAATTGCCGAAAAAGGTAGTTCTTGCATGCACGTCAAACCGAAATTATTGGAAGCGCCAGACATATTAAGGGTATAAATATAAGCGCTGAGAGGAGAATAATATGTGCGGAATTGTAGGTTATATCGGAACGAAAGAAGCAGCACCGATTATTTTAGACGGATTGTCAAAGCTAGAGTACAGAGGATATGATTCGGCAGGAATGGCAGTTTATGACGGTGAGCAGATTAAGATTTCAAAGTCGGTGGGACGCTTGAAGGTTCTTGAGGAATTGACACACGGCGGTGAGACGATGAAGGGAAGTGTCGGTATCGGTCACACAAGATGGGCGACACACGGCGTTCCGAGTACGGCAAATGCGCATCCGCACTTTAACAAGTCAGAAACGATATGTGTGGTGCATAACGGTATTATTGAAAATTATATTGCACTTCGCAAAAAATTGGTGGGCAAAGGATATGAATTTGTTTCGGATACAGATACGGAAGTTGTTGCCCATTTGCTTGATTATTATTATAAAGGAAACCCGCTTGAGGCAATCACGAAGGTGCTTCACCGTGTGGAGGGTTCTTATGCGCTCGGTGTAGTGTTTGCGCAGCATCCGGACCAGCTTTTTGCAGTCCGCAAGGACAGTCCGCTGATTGTCGGACAGAATGAAGACGGCTGTTATATTGCTTCGGACGTTCCGGCGGTTTTAAAATACACACGAAAAGTTTATTATGTTGATAACCAGGAAATCGTGCGTCTGCGCGGCGATCATATGCATTTTTACACTGTGGACGAGGAGGAACTGGAAAAAGAGGCTGTCTATATTGATTGGGATGCAAATGCGGCGGAAAAAGCCGGTTATGAGCATTTTATGTTAAAAGAAATGTACGAACAGCCAAAGACAGTGATTGATACATTAAGTCCCCGTATTCAGGCGGGAGATATTGTGATTGAAGAATTAAATATGAGCGATGAGGAGCTTTTGAAAATCAGAAAGCTTCATATTGTAGCGTGTGGTTCGGCATATCATGCAGGAATGACAGGAAAATATGTATTGGAAGGTCTGGCAAGAATTCCGGTGGAAGTTGATTTGGCTTCTGAGTTCCGATACCGCAATCCGATTCTGGAGGAAGGTGCTATGGTGATTGTCATCAGCCAGTCCGGCGAGACAGCAGATACACTGGCAGCGCTTCGCGAGGCAAAAAGCAGGGGATTTAAAGTGCTCGGTATCGTAAATGTAGTGGGAAGTTCCATTGCGCGTGAGGCAGACAGTGTCATGTACACGTGGGCGGGGCCTGAGATTGCGGTTGCGACAACAAAAGCATACAGCGCGCAGCTTATCGCCCTTTATTTGCTCGCAATGAAGTTTGCAAAGGTCAGAGGAAACGTAAGCAAAGAGCAGTTTTCCGAGATGCTTGAGTATCTTAAAATGCTCCCGGACCAGATTGAACTTTTGCTCGGAAATAAAAAGCGTATCCAGCGTTTTGCAAACCGTTATGTCGGAGCAAAGGATATTTTCTTTGTCGGCAGAGGAATTGATTATGCGATTTCGCTGGAAGGTTCTTTAAAACTGAAAGAAATTTCTTACATTCATTCTGAGGCCTATGCAGCAGGAGAATTAAAACACGGTACGATTTCCCTTATTGAGGAAGGGACACTTGTGGCGGCTGTGGCGACGCAGCAACATTTATATGCAAAAACAGTCAGCAACATGGTGGAAGTAAAGGCCAGAGGCGCGTTTGTGCTTGCAGTGACCAACGAAGGAAATCATGACATCGAAAAAGTGGCGGATTACGTGATTTATATACCGAAAACCCATCCGATGCTTGCCAATTCTTTAGCGATTATACCTCTTCAATTGTTTGGCTATTATGTGGCGGTCGGAAAAGGATGCGACGTGGATAAACCGAGAAATCTTGCAAAATCCGTCACAGTAGAATAAGATACACAAAAAGGACACAATTTGCTTATATAATGAACTATTCAGAGCCATGCGAATTTACGAGAGCACAGCCGTGCGCTTGCGCAGGTGGGTGTGCGAGCGGAAATTCATATGGCGAGAAGCCAACATGAGCAAAAGAAAAGGCGCAAAGCGCCGATTTTGCGAATGATTGGCGCTGAATAGTATATTCAGAAGAGCCATGCGAATTTACGAGAGCACAGCCGTGCGCTTGCGCAGACGGAAGAGCGAGCGGAAATTCATATGGCGCGAGAGGTGTATAAATGAATAAAAAGGTAAATAAAGTGCTCGGTACGATATTTTCCGGTATATTGTTCGGCAGTTTTGCGGGATTGATGATTGTGGTAATCTTATATCTATTTCCGCAAAAGACGGCAGAACCGGAACAGTTATCCGAGGAGTCTGTGGCAATAGAGCAGACAGAAAAGGTGGAAAGTAAAGAGCAGGAGAGAGAAAGCGAGAATATTGATACTTATGTGACGAGCGGAGAAATTGATGCGACGGAAACTGCAGATAGTGAAACTGACAGTTCGCAGATGGCAGTTGTCACAGATGTAACAAAAGTGGTAGACAGTGTGATGCCTTCGGTTGTATCTATTTTCGGAACATATATGGTGACAGAAGACTTTTGGGGATATCGTTTCAGTCAGGAAGATGAAGGGAGCGGTTCCGGTATTATTGTCGGTGAGAACGAAGAGGAATTGCTCGTTGTGACGAACAATCATGTGGTGGCGGATTCGACGTCGCTTTCCGTTCAGTTTGTGGATGAAGAAACATGCAATGCCCAGGTAAAAGGTACAGATCCGGATACGGATTTGGCTGTGATTGCAGTCAGTCTGGATGATTTGTCCGAAAGTACAAAGTCATCCATCCGCATTGCTACGCTCGGGGACTCCGATACGTTAAAAGTCGGTGAACCGGCGATTGCCATCGGAAATGCACTCGGCTACGGACAGAGCGTGACAACAGGTGTTGTAAGCGCCGTAAACCGTGAAGATACAATGAATGAATACGGTGAGTCGCTATTTTTAATTCAGACGGATGCGGCGATTAATCCGGGGAATTCCGGAGGCGCACTTTTAAATGTTTACGGAGAAGTCATCGGAATTAATTCAAGTAAAATTGCAGGAAGCATGGTGGAAGGTATGGGTTATGCAATCCCGATTTCCACGGCAAAACCGATTATTGAAGATTTGATGAGTAAGAAGACAAGAGTACCTGTCGGTGAAGGAGAGAAAGGGTATCTCGGTATTTCCGGTATCAATGTAACCGATGAGGTACATGATCTGTACGGTCTTCCGTACGGAGTATATATAGCGCAGGTATACGACGGAACACCTGCTTATAAGGCCGGTCTTAAGAAAGGCGATATCATTACTTATTTTGACGGAGAAGAAGTGGAGACTATGGAAGAATTGTCAATGCTTTTGGACTGTACGTCAGTAGGCAGCAATGTGACAATCGGTGTAATGATAACAACGCAAAGCGGTTATGAGGAACGAATGATAGAAGTAGTATTAGGAGGTAGAAATTAGGGTTATGTCAGGATTTGATGAAGATATCTTTTTTGATGAAGATGAAAAAGAAACACAGAGCAGGGGTGAGATTTCCGAGGACGATTTTGATGAGGCAGCTCCGGAAATGAAGAAAGAGAAGACGAATACGTATGAGAGCATCCGAGAGACGGAGGAAGATGAGTTCCGCGATGATTTTGACGTAGTGGATGATGATTTTGATGCGTATGAAGATGATGAAACAGAGGTTGCAACAGTGGACGCAGAGGAATCGGAAGAAGATGAGGAGGACGACGACAAAGAATACGAAGATGTTTGTTTTGTATGTCGCAGACCTGAGAGTGTGACAGGAAAGCAGTTTAAGCTTCCGAACAACATTTGTGTATGTAATGACTGTATGCACAAAACGATGGATGCAGTCAGCCAGTTTGATTATCAGGGTATGCTTGACCCGAACATGTTAAACGGCGGTTTTTATGGGATGGATTTGGAAGAAATGTCTTCTAAATTCCCGAATATCAGTTTTGTAAATCTTGCAGATTTACAGGGGGACGGTGGTATTCCGAACAAGCAGAAACTGAAGAAGAAAAAGAAAAAAGATAAGAAGAAAAAGGAGAAGCCGGTTCTTGATATCAAGAATATTCCGCCGCCGCACAAAATCAAGGCACAGCTTGATGAGTATGTAGTCGGACAGGATCAGGCAAAGAAAGTAATTTCTGTTGCCGTTTATAATCACTATAAACGTGTGGCAACACAGACGATGGATGAAATAGAAATCGAGAAGTCTAACATGCTCATGATCGGACCGACAGGTTGCGGAAAAACATATCTTGTAAAGACGCTTGCAAAACTTTTGGATGTTCCGCTTGCAATTACGGATGCCACTTCTTTGACAGAGGCAGGATATATCGGCGACGATATTGAGAGCGTGGTTTCCAAACTTCTGGCAGCAGCTGACAATGATGTAGAGCGTGCGGAAATGGGAATCATTTTTATCGATGAGATTGATAAAATTGCAAAGAAAAAAGAGACGACTTCCCGCGATGTTTCCGGCGAATCAGTGCAGCAGGGGATGCTCAAACTCTTAGAAGGTGCAGAGGTAGAAGTTCCGGTCGGAGCAAACAGCAAGAATGCAATGGTTCCGCTCACGACAATCAATACGAGAAACATTTTGTTTATCTGCGGCGGTGCGTTCCCGGATTTGGATGAAATAATCAAACAGAGACTCCGTAAAAAGACTTCTATCGGTTATGAGGCCGAACTGAAAGATAAGTTTGATAAGGATAAAGATATCACGAAACAGGTGACGATTGAGGATCTCAAGAAATTCGGTATGATTCCGGAGTTTCTCGGAAGACTTCCGATTATCTATACGCTTGATCCGCTCGATAAAGATATGTATATCAAGATTTTAAAAGAGCCGAAAAATGCGATTTTAAAACAGTACCAGAAACTCTTGGCGCTTGACGAAGTGGATTTACAGTTTGATGACGGTGCGCTTTCTGCGATTGCAGATAAGGCGATGGAAAAAGATACGGGAGCACGTGCACTCCGTGCGATTATTGAAGAGTTTATGCTCGACATCATGTATGAGATTCCGAAGGATGACAATATCGGCCGTGTAACAATCACGAAGGAGTATTTGGAAGGTTGCGGAGGTCCGAGAATTGAGATTCGCGGCAGCAGTACTCCGATGCTGACAGATTCGGAAAATCAGTCATAAGAAAAATGAAACAGCATATGTATATTAAGGGGCTGTTGTGAAACGTTTGTTTCACAACATCCTTTTTTTTATTTTGAATATGTTGAGGTGGGGACATGGATTGCAAAGAAATGATTTTGTCGGAGGAGTTTTATGACATATTGGTAGATTATCCGAGCAAGTTGGCACAGCCCGGACTGGTCGGGATTATGCATTGCTTTTTGGAACTGGAGGGGAATTTTAAGGTTTTATATGTGGATAGCAGCAGCGCGCGTCCTCTTTCTGTGGCGCAGTACCGTTACGCTTACATTCCGAAGTGTTACGGACTTTTGCAGCTTGGCGGGGCCTATGAGGAAAGCGGAATCGGGGCCGTGCAACGTCCGCCCCTTTCTTTGACGGGAGAAAACATGTTGATCGGATTTATTGATACAGGTGTCCGCTACTGGTTGGATGAATTTGTGCGCCAGGACGGCAGCAGTAAGATTTACTCGATATGGGATCAGACAGTGCAGGACGGCCCTGCGCCGGAAAGTCTTATATATGGGACGGAATTTACGCCGGAAGCGCTGAATGAGGCTCTTAGAAGGCGCAGAGAGGGGATGGAGGATGTTTTGCCGCATCGCGATGAAGACGGGCACGGAACAGGACTTGTGTCGGTGGCGCTTCGGGCAGCACCGAATGCGCAGATTGTTATGGTGAAATGCAGACAGGCAAAGCGCCGTCTGAAAGAATTTTACGGGATTGAGCAGTCTGCGCAATGTTTTGCGGAAAGTGATATCATGGCGGGTGTCAGTTACCTTTGGCAGGTGGCTAAACGAACCGGAAGACCGATGGTTCTTTGTATTACGATGGGGACAAATATGGGGGATCACAGAGGCGGTTCTCTTTTGAACCGGTACTTGGAGATGTTTGGAAATGAAAAAGGGCGGTGCGTGGTCATCGGCGGCGGAAATGAAGGGAATCAGGGACATCATTATGCAGGTGAACTGCGCATGGAGGAAGGAATCCGAGAACAATACGTGTACGAGGATGTAGAAATCCGGGTTGATGAAAATGTGCGCAGTTTTTCATTTGAATTGTGGGGGATGGTTCCGGAGACATTTACAATTTCTCTCCGTGCACCGGACGGGGAATTGGCGGACCGTATTCCCATCCGTTACGGAGCGGAGAGGAATCTCCGTTTTGTTTACAGCGGAACCCAGGTATATATCAGTTATGTTCTTGTGGAAAGAGGGAGCGGTGCAGAACTTATTTTTGTGAGATTTTCAAATCCTTCACCGGGCATATGGACTTTGCGCGTGTTTGCAGAAGGAGGGTATGGCACCGCACGCTATGATATATGGCTTCCGATGGAACGTTTTTTAGAACGTCCGGTTTATTTTTTGCGCCCGGATCCTTATCGTACGATGACGGAGCCGGCGTATACGCAAACTGCGATAGGGCATACATATTTTGACTGGGAAAACGGAAGTTTTGCGATTGACAGCGGAAGAGGCGGCGCAAGACGTGAGGAGTTTATGCCTGCGCTTTCTGTGGTAGGAGTAGATGTGGCTTCCGTTTCGGGGCTTCTTACCGGTTCAAGTGTTTCTGCAGCGCTTATGGCAGGAGCGGCAGCACTCTTTATGGAGTGGGCAATTGTGCGCCAGGGAGATGTGCTTTTGTCGAGCCTGGAAATCCGTAATTATTTCATTCGCGGCGCACAGCGGGAAGATGATATAGAATATCCGAATGCAACGTGGGGATACGGAAAAATGAACGTGGAAGGGGTCTTTCGCAGATTGATAGAAGAAACCTGATTTTAGTTGCTGACAATCCGGAAAAGTGCTACACTGTAAAAAATCCGGTAAGGAGGTAGGCTCATGATTTATGCGGTGATTACAATATTGATTTTTATCGTAGAATTTGCGATTAAATTTTTCGTGGAAAAGTTAGCGCAGGAGAACGAGCGCATTCCGATTTTTGACGGTAAGATGTATTTGACAAAGTATCATAATGAAGGCGCATTTTTGAATTTCGGGGAAGGTAAGCGTGTGGCAATCAAATATATTTCGCTTGCACTTACTGCAGGGTGTCTTTTGGTGTTTGTGTTTACGCTCGGAAGACATGGAAAGCATCTTCTTAAGCTTGGTCTTTCCTTCCTGCTCGGCGGAGCCTTCAGTAATACATATGACCGCATGGTAAGGCAGTATGTGGTTGATTATGTCGGTTTCAATGTGAAAAACAAAAAGTTTTCAAATACTATTTTTAATATTTCCGATTTCTTTATTATGATCGGAGCGGCTCTGTCTGTCATTCAGATGCCGCCGAAAGGGCAGAAGAAAGAAAAGAAGAACAAAAAGAAGAAAAAATGAGGAGACACGTATGGAAAAAATATGGACAGAAATGTATGAGGCGGCAAAAGCTGTTTTAAATGAGCGCAGAATATCAGAGTATGTTACCTGCGGGGAAGTTTCTGCCGCAGTTTGCTCAAAGTCCGGGAAAATATACACGGGTGTCTGTATTGATACATGTTCAACACTTGGTATCTGCGCAGAGAGAAATGCGATTTTTAATATGATTACAAACGGCGAGCACGAAATCGACAAGGTTCTCTGTGTCCTGCCGGATGGTTCAAACGGTGCACCGTGCGGTGCCTGTCGGGAGCTTATGGTGCAGATTATGGCAGGGAAATATCAAGATATTGAAATTATGCTTGATTATGCGACGGGGCGAACTGTGAAACTCGGTGAGATTACGCCGGAATGGTGGATTAAATAAGTTGCGGTGTATGGCGTTGTTGAGAGAATGGTAGATGGCATGGAATATGAAAAGCAAATTAAATTAGTAGAAAATGGAAAACAGATTGGATATTGTAATATTAAGGGTGAAAAAGTATTGATACAGTGTGGCATCCAAAAGAAAGAACATTTGTATTTTGTTTACTTTTTTGAAGGAGATATATCAGAAGATCCGTATGGTGATAATGGGAAATGTAATGAGGAATTTTATTCATTTAAGAGTTTAGAGAGTGCAATAGAGTATATAAATTCAAGAAAGTTTGAGTTTGATGAGTTTAAACCTCAAAAGGGCAATAAAATATTTTGTGTTGGGAATCATGATTATATTGCACTGTAGGATTATTTCCGGTTTACAGTATCTATACAAAAAAATGATTATTACAGAGGGGAAAGTTTTTCGGTATAGGTACTTTTGGCAATAGGAAAGAAGATCCTGTCAAAGTACGTGATGTACCGGAGTGTGATTGAGTTATGAAAAGCAAAGAAGCAATTATTTTTATCGGGATACAGGCAAGCGGAAAATCGAGTTACTATCATCAGTACTTCAGTGGGTATGCGCATGTGAATCTGGATACTTTACACACAAGGAATAAAGAGAATTTATTACTTCGGGAGTGTGTCCGGGATGAGAAGTCGTTTGTGGCAGATAATACGAATCCGACTGTGCAGGACAGGGAAAAATATATTCGGTTAGCAAAAGATAACGGTTATTCCGTGTACGGATATTATTTTCAATCTGCAATCGGAGACTGCATGGAGCGCAATCGTCAAAGAGAAGGAAAGGCGTGTGTACCGGACAAGGCACTGATGTGTACGCATAGTAAGCTGGAACTTCCGAAACCGGAGGAAGGTTTTGATAAATTGTATTATGTGCGGATAGAAAACGGGAAATTTGTAACAGAGGAATGGGATGAAAATTATGAAATTTGATGATTTTGATAAAGAAATGCGAGTATACGAAGAATCGCTTGACCAGTATGTGTTGCCGGATATGTATTTGGTGGCAAGGCTGGACGGACGTTCTTTTACAAGACTGACGAAAGAGGTGTGTCAGTTTGAAGCACCGTTTGATGTCAGATTCAGAGATTTAATGACAGATACGGTGAAAGCTTTAATGAATTCGGGATTCCGGATGATATACGGATATACGGAAAGTGATGAAATCTCTCTTTTGTTTCACCCGGAGGATGACACTTTCTCAAGAAAGGTGCGTAAGATAAATACGACACTTGCAGGGGAGGCGAGTGCGGCTTTTTCGCTTGCGTTAGGCCGCGTGGCAACATTTGATTGCCGTGTGGTACCGCTGCCGAATAAGAACAGGGTTGCAGACTATTTTTTGTGGCGTCAGGAAGATTCGCATAGGAATTCTTTGAATGCGCATTGTTATTGGGCACTGCGTAAAGAGGGCAAAACTCAGAATGCTGCTACGTCAGTTTTGAAGGGCAAAGGTGTTTCCTATAAGAATGAACTTTTGTTTCAAAAAGGAATTAATTACAATGATTTACCTTCGTGGCAGAAACGTGGTATGGGAATTTATTTTACCAAGGTTGACAAAGAAGGGTTTAATCCGATTACGAAGGAAACAGTTGTGACGCAGCGCCGCGAGCTTGTTGTGGATTATGAGCTTCCGGTCGGAGATGCCTATCGGGAATTTGTATTGAACTTTTTGGAGAGTGAAGAATAGGATTGTTGTCCGCAGAAAACTAAAATCCGAGTACAATCAAAGCTGGTTGTACCCGGATTCTTTATTTTTTCATTTCATAAAATGTATAGTCAACCTCGGCAAGCGACAGTTTCGAAATCACATTTCCGTTCTCGTCTAAGAAGCGGAGCATGATATCAGAGTTGTCTCCAAGTAACCACGAGGTATTCATTCCCATCGGAACAAGGAGCGTTCCCTCACCGGTTTTGCAGGTGACGCAGGTCCGTTCGTTTTCTATTCCGTCGCTCTTAAAAGTAATCTGCACCAGGGATGCATGCTCTGTCGCCGGTAAACGAAGGAAAAGAACGTCATTATTTCTGCCGTTTACGGATGCGCTGCCTGCGCCTGTTTCTTCCAGGCGGAAGGCAAGTGTGTCAAAAGACTTTCCAAACGATGAAGGTGACAGACCGAAATCAACGCCGCCGAATGCAAGTCTTGCGTCATCGCTCTCTTTTTCCGGATACAGTGCATCAAAGATTTCTTTCGGATAGAATGCTCCGTCCTCTGCGCTGTAGCAATATTCCCCGCCTGTCAGTACCCAGTGATAAATATGATAGGATGACTGCGGTTCCAGCAAAAAGATGACCGGCCGCATGTCCTGTATTGTGGAAAGAAGCCGCATTTGTGCATCGTACCCTTTCCCTGCTTGGATAAAACCGGTCGCGCAGGATTTGGCGTTCAGATAATAGTAAAAGCCCTGTCCGTCCATACCGAGATATGAGGCGTCAAAACCGGCGTTTTTACATTTCTCCATCACAGAAGCATATGTGGTAAGGTAGTGGATCTGGTCTGCTACCATAAATCCGCCACCGAGCATGGAAGTATCAGGAAGTTCAATTTCTTTCATTGAGATAAAATTCCCTGGAACTTCATAATAAGAAAACAATTTGTCTTTATCGTCTAAAATAAGCTTTGCCTCTCCGTTTGGATAAGTCCACATGTCCGGAAACTTCATCGCGGAAACTTTCGGATAAATGAGGAGCGGAAGAGAAAAGCATCCGATGATAAGGATGGTTTTTATACCGCGTGCAATCAGTTCTTTCCCATAGCTGATTAAAAGGACGGGAAGGAACATGCCAAACACGGCAATCAGTACCGGAGCCGTGCGGGAGAGAATCATATTAACGTCCGCGCGCACAAGAGTATAAGTGTAAGATACGGCAAGTGCCAGCATCATTGAAATCAGTCCGAAACAAAGAGGTGTTCTTTTTTTCTTTAAAAGCAAAAACACAAGCAAGGCAGTACCTACTGCAAAAGGTAAAATCGGAAGGAAAAAACGGACGCCGTAATAGAGCCAAAGTCTTAGGTGTCCGTGAGTTTCTGCAAGCATAGGCAAGAAGAAATCAGGAGCCGTTTGTCCGTAAAGAGAAATTCCGTCCGCAAGCGTGGTCTGTCCGGAATATACAAGTGTATGGCTGACCATGCGCAGCAAAAGCGGAACGCACAGTGCAATCGGAAGGAGGCAAAGAAGCCATCCGATGTAAAAAGCCGGGCGTTTTATTTCCTTTTTCCAGTCAGTTGTACGTAGGTAACGGATAAGCATGTAAATACCGAGCGGAAGTGTTCCGACAAGCGCAGCAGCCCCGTAAAGAGGGTAGTAAAGTCCTGCGAGAAAACAGGAGAAAACCCATGCTTTCAGCCATGTTCCCGGTTTGTCTAACAGTTCTTTTAAAAAGAGTAAAAGTAAAACCGGAAGGAGCATGTATTGCCGGTTGTATGCAGGCAGTGCAAAACATACGGCAAACAGCAGGGCATTAGCACCGCCGACATGTCGGCAGAGTAAATACATTGTGATGATACAAAACAGTACCACCATAATACTGACGGCCGGTGAATAGTCGGATACCGTTCCGCCGAGCAGAACATTTTGGATAAAGCCGTTTACAAGCGGGAAGAGTCCCGAAACAGGCGTGTATTCGTCATAAGCAGTCTGACCGAGTGAAACAATCTGTTGCCACGGAATCAGCTGTTCACCGTGGTGGTGTTGGTCAGGCTGGGCGTACATCGGACATGCGGAGTAGGAATTATATATAAAGACTGTAATCGCTGTGACCGGATGAATGAGTTTGCTGAGGGCAACTTCGTTTTGACCAAAGTATTTGCGGATGTGTAATACATTACATGCAAGAAAGCAGGCAAGGAGACCGCCGAAAAATACATAATAAAACGGGGCATAAGGGATTCTTTGGAGCGTTCCGGCATACAGATATCTGTCCACAAAGAACAGCACGAGCAAAAACGGAACCGCACATTGCACAAGGAGCAGGAGCTTATGGAGGGTAACAAAACGGAGCCTGCTGCAGGCAAAAATTGCAAGTGAAAGAATCGTTGCACCGATGAAAAGTTGCATTCGGCTTACGGCAAAGACAGGGGAAAACTGTACCAAAACCGTCAATCCTGCAAGTACTGCATAGTAAGATAAAAGCCAGGTAAACAGCACTGCGGTAAGTTTGTCAAAGGTAACTGTGTGTGCAGTGATATCATTTTGGATTCTTTTTTTGCCAAGGGAATATAATCCTGATACAAGAAGTGCGGTCGCGATAATACATGCGATCGCAAGAATGCGGAACAGTGTAAGCTCTGCAGACTTGTTAAAGCCTGCGGAGGATACGTTTTCTATAATGAAGTCGTCGAATGCCTGTGCGGTAGTTGCCATGTCGGGAAATACCCGGTAAAATACCGCAAACAAGACGATGAGAGGTATGCATATTGAAAGGACAAAAATCGCTGTTTCCATAAAAAACTCCGTTTCAAAGTGATATTCCTATTTTAGTATAAATGATAGCATTTGACAACACGAACAGGATAAGGGTAAACTAAAGAAAGCCTATGGCAAATAGTATAGTTAAAATGGTGAAAACAATGACAGAGAAAAATAAAAAAATGAAATTTCATAAATTCAGTCCGGCAGAAACGGCTTTTTTGGTGCTCTTCGGTGTCACAATCCTGGCACTCGCAGCATTTTGTATTTTCTGCCCGGATAATTTGATGCATTCGGATACGACGGCGGAAGTTGTGCTTTCGAAACTGTTGGCAGATGAGGGAGGACTGCTTTCAAAGAACTGGTTTTATTCAACCGAGATCCGCATTGTATATACGCATCTTGTGATGATACCGCTTTTTTGGATGTTGTCGGATTATACGCTCGTGAAATTTATTTCGGTATTCATCTTTTATGCGCTGCTCATTTGGGCGTATTACATGTTCGGAAAACGTTTTTCGTTTGACAAAAAATGGCATTTCTTATGCCTTGCACTTTTGTTTGCACCGCTTTCAAATGAATATTTGGATATGATGTTCATCGGCTGTTTTTATACGTCGCAGGTGATTTGCATGTACCTGGTGCTTTCATTTACGATGAAGGAGAAAAAGAGTAAAAAGTGTTTTTGGCTGCATGCAGTTGTTCTTTGTGTGGCAGCATTGATTCTCGGTTTGTCGGGACTGCGCTATCTGGCAAGCCTTTATCTGCCGATGGTGCTTGCGTACCTGTTTTTTGTTCTTGCTGAGCCGGGTAAGCAGAAGAAAGAAAATGTTTGTCCGATTTTGTTTTCCGTAGTAATGACGGGATTTGCAGGTGTCGGATTTTTGATTAACAAGTTTTATTTGGCGGTGAATTATAGTTTTGATACGACTTCGGAAGTGGCGTTTGTGCCGATTGCCGATGTACCGGAGAGGTTTCTTCGTTCCATTCGTCTTATGATTGAATTTATGGGATATCGCGAAATCAAAGTTGTGAGCGGGCTCGGAATTGTAAATGTTGTAAAATGCGTATTTTTCCTTGCGTTTGTCGGTATGATAGTTTATCTGTGGAAAAACCGGATGGTGCTTTTGGATAAAGCTGAGAGATTTTTGCTTTATTTCTTTGTGTTTCTGTTTTTGATTAACTGGTACATGCTCATTTTTACAAATGTGCTGATGCAGTACCGCTACTGGCTTCCGGTGTATGTAATCGGAGTTCTTTTAATCGGTATTTTTATGCAGAAGTGGAAACCGGAAATCAAATTGCAGAAAGTGCTGATGGCTGTCTTTTTGGCGGGAGTTGTGCTTGCGTCACTCTATGGCGAACTTTGGCAGGATGTGAAATACAATGACTGCGAAAAGCGTTATGGTTACATGGAGTTTTTGGAAGAAAATGATTATGATTTCGGATATGCAACGTTCTGGAATGCATCTGTGACAGAATATCTTGCGGACGGCAAGATTAAAGTCGGAAACCTCGGAGGTGAGGATGGCAAGGTGGCGCCGTATGAGTGGCTGACGCCGAAGTCTTACTACCGCGACGGATTCCATGAGGGCAAGACATTCCTTTTGCTTGCGCGCACGGAAGAAGCGGGAATGCTGAAAGGTGATTTTGTTGTGATGGAAGATGCCCGGTGTGTGTATCAGGACGAGTTTTATGCGATTTACGAAGGGCAGCAGGGCATGTATATATTCTCGGAAGGGTATGAGCCGTAGAGGATGAATGTCTAATGCTTGTTTAAGTAGGCAAAATTGCAAATTTTTCAGTGAAATGGGATAGAAAAGATTTGGCTATTAGAATATATATGCCTTTTTTGGAAGGATTTTCATATAGAAGTTGAAGTAAAAATAAATATATCTGCTTAAAAAGAGGAAAAAGTGCATCGAAAACAGATTATGTAAACCGCAAAAAACAAAAAACAGGAAATTTTGCAGATATATTTTGTAAAGCAATAAAAGCTATAGGAATTTGATTCAAATTTTTACATATAGATTAGATAGAAAAATGTGTTTCTAGAGGAAAAGAGCCCAAAGCCGAAGGATATGCACGAAAAAATTCTCTGAAACAAAGAGTCGCCAAAAAAAATATAAATTAAAGGAGAAAAGAAAATGAAAGAGTACAAACTTGTCTACTTAAACAAAGGAATTAAATTCTCAAGAGAAAAGGATTTGGAGCAGGCAGAAGAGATTATCAATGAATATGCGCAGCAGGGCTGGGTGCTCCAGCAGATTGTATCGCCGGACGACGGAATCGGTGCTATGGTAGGTGTATTTTACAGAGAGTAAACCAAAAGCGACAGCAAAAACGCTGTCGCTTTTTCTATGCCTATTCTTCATTCGTCTCGTGATATTCTTTCTCTGTATTTACATTCCAAATCAGAGTCTTGTCCGCAGAGCCTGCTTTAATCGCATTAACTGCCTCAATCGCTGTCAGCATTGAGTGATCCATGTTGTTGTAGCGGTGCTGACCGTTACGTCCGATACAGAACAGATTGTCAAAGGATGACAGATAATCCTGAACTTTATCAAATTGTTTGTAAGTGCCAAAGTATGCCGGATATGCTTTTTTTACACGGATGTGTGTAGCATCCAGAACATCGCTTTCATCGATAACTTTGATTTTTACAAGTTCACTGATGGCAAATTTGATAAAATCTTCGGAAGACATATTCCACATATCGTCGCCTTCATTGCAGAAGTATTCGAGTCCTACCCAGACTGTCTCTTCATTTTTGGCCGGCAAATACGGCGACCAGTTGTTAAAGACCTGCAGACGACCGATTTTGACGTCGCGCTCCTGAATGTAAATCCAGCAGTCCGGTACGATATTATTTACCGTCTTCATCTTTGTTTTGTTAGCAAGAAGCAACTTGTTTACAAGAAGTCCCACCGTAATAAAATCGCGGTACGGAAGATCTTTTGCGATATCGTGCACATCGGAAGGAGCATCTTCACCCATGGCGATGACCAAATCTTTGACAGGCATACTGGAGAAGTAGTAATCGCCTGTATAAATTGTCTTTTCGTCTGTGAGCTGTTCCATGGCAGCTTCACCGGTAGAAATTGTTTTGGTAAATTCTACACCGGTAATTTTGCCGTTTTCCTGCAAGATACGGGTTGCTTTCGTATTAAAAATAATCTCGCCGCCCATGTCACGGATTTCGTCTGCCATTTTTTCCCAAAGCTGTCCCGGTCCTTTTTTCGGATACATGAACTGTTCAATCAGGGAAGTAGAATTTGTTTTGTATTTCGGATTAAACAATTTCTTAAAAAATTCACCGATCATCTTACCGATGGAAAGTTCTTTGACGCGCTGTGCGCCCCAGTCAGGTGCGATGTTGCTCGGATGAACACCCCAGAGTTTTTCGGTATAATCTTCGAAAAACATACTGTAGAGAGGTTTTCCGAAGCGGTTGATATAAAAGTCTTCCAAAGAATTTTCTTTACGTTTAAAAGCGCAGGAATATAAATATCCGAAGCCGGCTTTTATTGTCCGCCACAGTCCCATGTTGATAAAGGTTTCCGGTTTCATGGAAATCGGATAATCAAAGAACTTGCGCAGGAAAAAAATACGGCTGACACGGGTACGCATCAAAGAGACGATGTCAGTCTTTGAAGGGTCGGGACCGCCCTCGGTGAGAGTGACATCGCGTCCGAGTAAAAGATCATCGCTCGATGGAGAACCCTGCAGGGGCATGATTTCTTTCCAAATATCGTTGACCTGTCCGACTTTTGAGAAAAAGCGGTGACCGCCGAGGTCCATTCGGTTTCCTTTGTATTCTGCCGTACGTGAAATACCGCCGATGTACTCGGTTTCTTCTAAAATCACAGGCTTTATATCGGTTTCTTTCAGGAGCTGGTAAGCTGCGGTAAGTCCCGCCGGTCCGGCTCCGATAATAATAGCTTTTTTCATGTTTTTTTCCTTTTAATGGTTATTAAAATTCCATACTAATTAATAATAGCCGATTTATAGAGATACGTCAAATGTGATATTTGACGAATGAGATAAGACATTGTAAAATTATGTCCATATGGAGGTATGAATATGAGAGAAAAGAGAATGCTTCAGGGCATGGCTGCTGTCTTGCTCGTGTGTATGATAGTTACATCCGTGTTTGCGAATCCGGTGACAGTTTGGGCGCTTCCGACTGTTTCGGGAAATCAAATAGATACAGAAAGCGTTGTTTCGGTCAATGACGTACCGTCGGATATGCAGATGGAAACGATAACACCGGACCATATGCCGGGAGAAGTGAGTGTTATGCCTCTCGGAGAAGGAAATGAAGATGATCAGGTGTCCGGAAACACCCCGGATAAGCCGGCTGTTGAGCAGGTGACAGGAGTGTCAGTGACTTCGGCGTCGTACCGTACTCTTAAGATTGTTTATAAAGCTGTTTACGGAGTAAAAGGATATGAGATTTACCGCGGGACAAAGAAAGATGATATGAAGATGATTGCAGATCTGACAGCGGTCCGTACAAGCTATGTGGATAAGGGAGAGGATAAAAAGTATCTGAACACAAATCAAAAATATTATTATAAGGTTCGCGCCTATGTTTTAGATGAAAATAATCAAAAAGTATACGGTGAATTCTCAAAGATTGTTTCCGGAAAACCGAAACTGAATGCACCGAAGATTTCGATGGCGGAGACGTTAAGTTATAAATCTGTGAAAATTACGTACGGAAAAGTGGCGGGAGCAACCGGTTATGCGATTTACCGCTCGACCAAAAAAGATTCCGGATTTAAAAGAATCGGTACTGTAAAGAAGAAAAAAACGGTGCAGTTTACAGATAAAAAATGTAAGACGGGTATTAAGTATTATTACAAAGTGCGGGCTTACCGTACCATAAACGGCAAGAAAAAGTACGGACCGTATTCCGAAGTAATCAGTGCCAAAACAAAACTCAATACGCCGAAGTTAAAGACAGTTTCCGTGACATCGGCAGATACGGCACTGCTTACATGGAAGAAGGTTTCCGGTGCTTCCGGTTATATGATTTACCGCTGTGAGACAAAAAAAGGAAAATATAGAAAAGTTCTTCATGTAAAAGGCGGGGCAAACGTGCAGGCCTACGTCGGCGGTCAGGAAAACGGCAAGACTTATTATTACAAAGTGCGTGCATATCGCACGGTGGATAAAAAGAAAAAATATTCTTCCTACTCCAATATTAAGAGTGCGGTGTTTAATCTTCTTGCCTCGGCAGACGAATCGTATCAGGATAAGGCGCAGAGAATTTTTGGTTTGCCGTATTACAAAAAATATGCATCCAAAGAAGAGGCCGACAGACATATGGTTTCGATAACCATCGATGTCTGGGATTTTGCTTCGGACGGTGTGACAAAAGTGACGAAACAGAGAACTCTTGTTGTGCATAAAAATATTGCTCCGACGGTAAAACAGATTTTTAAGGAGATTTATGAGGGAGAAGAGAGATTCCCGATCAAAAATGTCGGCGGTTACAGCTGGCGAGGGGAAAGTTCAAACTCTGAGCATTGCTGCGGAGTTGCCATTGACATTAACTGGGAAGAAAATTACCTGATTGACAATGGTGTCATAATCAGCGGAAAGCTTTATGAGCCGGGTGTTAATCCGTATTCCATCCCGACAGACGGGGAAGTTGCCAAAATTATGAACAAATACGGTTTCCGCCAGGGAATTTGGGGAAATCGTTGTGATTATATGCATTTTTCATATTTCGGAACGTAAAACACAGGACGCCGGTTGCTAATCAGCAATCTGGCGTCCTTCTGCATTCATATGGTATTTTTCACGGATAATCAGATCTGATACAGGGACAATTTCATAGCCTTGTTCTTTTAAACCGGTAATCATGGCATCGAGAGCATCGGCGGTGTAGGTCGCACCGTTGTGGCAAAGAATGATGGAACCGTTACCGAGATGCTTGTGCTGACAGACGGTTTTGATAATGGAATCCACACCGTAGTCTTTCCAATCGAGAGAGTCCACGTCCCATTGAATCGGATAGTATCCGCAACCTTCCACAGTGGTTATGACATCATTGTCATAGTCGCCGTAAGGAGGACGGAACAAAAACATTTCGTAGCCGGTCAGTTCTTTGACGCGGTTATGTACTGTCATAATTTCCTCTTTGCAATCGGCAGAAGAAAGCTGGCTCATGTTTTTATGGTTTTCGCTGTGATTTCCCAAATCATGTCCGGCGGCGAGAATCGTTTTGACATCTTCCGGATAATTTTTTACCCAGCTTCCGGTCATAAAGAATGTGACACGTATGTCATGCTTTTTGAGGACCGCTAAAATCTCAGACGTATCCTCGTTTCCCCATGCTGCATCGAAGGAGAGCGCTACTTTCGGCTCTTTTGTTTCGACACAGTAAATCGGAAGGTTGCGGCCGGATACGTTGCTGTTTGTGGTGACCATCTGCGGCGCTATGCAAAAAAAGGAGGCAATCGCCAAGAAAAGGAGAGCCATCGTCCATATCACATTTTTTTGTTGTATGTATATTTCTTTTAAACTCATAAAGGAACCTCATAATATGTTTTTTTAATGTATGTATGCGAAAATAAAAATATGATATATGGATGGGGATTTTTCTGTTATAATAAAAAACAGTGTAAGGGAATCGGAGGAAAACATATGAAAAAAGTATATAAGAATATTTTTGATTTTCGAGTAGATGAAGGGCGGGTAACTGCTGACGGTGAGGAGTTTAAAACAGCTCAGATTTCCGAAGATTTGGCAGCGCGTTTCGGACATTTTCGTGAGCAGATAAATCAAGTGCAGGAAAAAGGGTCGGTTCCTTGTCTGGTTACGATTGTCAAATTTTTGCTGAATCTTGTATGGATTTGTATCTTCGGAGGAATGATCCAGGCTTGCGGAAAGGGCACTTCATGGAAAGAAATGTACGAGAACGTTCCGATGTTTTTTTATGTCGGAGGAGGAACCTTTTTGCTGTGGCTTTTGATTAATGTAGTTGAAAAACTGAAAATGAAGAGGGCCATTGATACGTCAGATATAGAAGGGATGATGCATCAGGCACAGGTGCTTGAGGCACAACTTCATATGGAAATCGGTATTCCGGAGGATGCGCCGTGTGTGGATGTTATCCAGCAAAGCTATGAGATGAAAAAGGGGAAGAAAAAGATTATTCATGCGATGACCTCTGCGTTTATGAATCCGGAGATGTATATTTATGCAAAGGAAGATAAACTCTGTTTTTGTGACCGTACGGATGAATATTCTATTCCGCTGGATCGAATCAGGGGCGTGGAATTGTTTAAAAAACCGGTGCAGATTTCCGGTTGGAATAAAGATGAACCGATTACGGATGATAAATTCAAAGAGTTTAAGCCGTATCAGACGGATGCGGGCTATTTTGTAAAGCAGCATTACATGATTTATGTGCAGGGAGATGCGGAGGAATTCGTCATCCGCATTCCGAATTATGATTATGCTACAGTGGAAAACTGCATGGGCGGTAAAATTCAGGAAAGAAGAGACTAAGATGAAAACAAAAGCATTAAAAGCAGCATTTCCATATACGATTCCTATTTTGACGGGTTTTTTGTTCCTTGGTATTTCCTATGGAATATATATGCGGGCATTGGGATTTTCGGCGGCATATCCGATTTTTATGAGTATGCTTATTTTTGCGGGGTCGATGGAGTTTGTGACAGCGAGCATGCTGCTTAGCGGTTTTAATCCGGTCGGAGCAGCCCTTCTTACGCTTATGGTAAATGCGCGCCATATATTTTACGGAATCACTATGGTTTCAAAATATAAAAATGTCGGTAAGAAGAAATGGTATTTAATTTTCGGTATGTGTGACGAGTCGTTTTCTATCAACTGTTCGGTTGATGTACCGGAAGGGATAGACAAAGGCTGGTTTTACTTTTGGGTAACAGTGTTAAATCAGTCTTATTGGGTGCTCGGTGCGACGTGCGGAGCGCTTCTCGGTTCGCTTGTGACTTTTGATTCCAAAGGCCTTGAGTTTGTTATGACGGCGTTGTTCGTTGTAATATTCCTTGACAATTGGCTGAAGGAAAAGAAGCATTTTTCGTCCTTTCTGGGCGTGGCAATCTCCGTTGTTTGTCTGGTAATCTTCGGGGCGGAAAAATTCTTGGTTCCGACAATGTGCGTGATATTTCTTGTGCTTTCGCTTGCAAAACCTCTTTTGGAAAAGGAGGTGGCGTAAATGTCCTTGACACAACAAATGCTTACGATAGGAATAGTGATTGCAGTGACGGTATTTACGCGCGCGATTGCTTTCTGGCTTTTCCCGGAAGGGAAAAAGACACCTGCGTTTATTCAATATCTCGGGAAGGCACTTCCGCCGGCAGTATTCGGAATGCTTGTCATTTATTGCCTTAAAGATTGTAGCTTATTGACGGGAACACATGCACTTCCTGAGCTGATATCTATCGCATTAATTACTGTTTTGCATGTGTGGAAGAAAAATATGTTCCTATCCATTGCGTCGGGAACGGTTTGTTATATGTTACTTATGCATTTTGTATGTTAGGAGAACTTATGGGAATCTGTTATGTTATTGCATCGATGAAAACGGAATATCGGATTGAGCGCCGGACGGACGATTTTGTAATCGCGGCAGACGGCGGATATGCGCAGAATCTCGGATGCAAGCCGGATGCGGTCATCGGTGATTTTGATTCCCTGGGGTATATTCCAAACGAAGAACATGTGCAGGTTTATCCAAAGAAGAAAGACGATACGGATATGATGCTTGCGGTCAAACTCGGTTTGGAAAAAGGATATCGCACCTTTGTGCTTCTCGGCGGTATCGGAGGACGTTTTGACCATATGCTGGCCAATGTACAGACGCTCGCTTACCTGCACGCGCATGGCGGACAGGGAGTGCTCCGGAGTGAGACGACGGATATCTATATGATTGGTTCAATGTCCGGTGAGACAGGAAAAATCTGTTTTCCGGAAGAAACGGAAGGGATTTTTTCGGTGTTTTCTTATGGGAACAGCGCAGATGAGGTGTCTATTGCAGGGGCAGAATATGAAGTTACAAATGTGCAGCTGACAGATAGTTTTCCTCTCGGGGTGAGTAATTCTTTTGTGGGAAAAGAAGTGACGGTTTCTGTCGGAAACGGACGTCTTCTTGTTGTGCACGAAAAGAAATAAGAGTGACAAAATAAGTATCTTGTGTTAAAATTCAATTTATCTGATTTTCTGCCGGCGTTTGCCGGGTCAAGCGGTCGTTCGATCGCAAATTTTCACATTTTTATGCAAATTGCAGAAAGGAGTTTTATGAAAAACAAAATAGGGAAAGGTGTATTAGTGTGCTTATGTCTGTTCATGATGTATAGCAGTAGTGCCAGGGCAGATGATGCGTTTGTGGTGGAAGAGGAGGCGGTCATCGGAACGCAGGAGTCTGTGACGGAGAGTTTACCGGTGGTTCCGGTGCAGCAGCCGGTTGCGGTGAAAGAGGAATCGAAGGAACAAAAGCCGGTTGCAGTGAAAGAGGAATCGAAGGAACAAAAGACGGTCCGCAAGGAAGAGGAGAAACAGGAGGAAACAATCAGTCAAAACACCCCGGTGCCTGCTTTTCAAGTGCCTGCGCGCAGGCAACAGACGAAAGTGGAAGAGGAGCCGGGGCAGGAAGCGCAGCAGGAAACGCCCTCGGAAGCTGTGGCAGAAGAACAGCAGGAAGATATGCCGCGTCCACGGCAGAAAGAAGTTTCGTGGTGGTTTCCTGTCATAAGCGGTTTTTTCTTGCTTTTCGGAATTGTGAGGATTGTACATCGTTTACTCATTCGAGGTGGAAAACTTTAAGGGCATATGTTATAATGCAAGGTAGTTTGTTTATTTGAAAGGAAAGAAAGTTGCTATGTTATCCGGGCAGAGAAAAACGGACAATTTTATATGGATTGCATTACTTATACTTTCTGTGCTTGCTGCAGTAATCAAAATCTTTACGGGATTTGATATTGACGAGGGATATGCGGTTTCTATGCCATATCGTCTTTTGCAGGGGGATAGACTGTTTTTAGATTTGTGGGAAGTGCACCAGACTTCGATATTTCTTCCGGTTGCATTTATAGCGATATTTGATAAAATAACAGGTGCTACTGATGGCGTGGTTCTATTTTTAAGAGTTGCAGCAACTCTCATCCATGCAGGTGTTGCGGCTACGGTTTATACGGCGGTAAAGAAGAAAGTCAGTACTGCATGGGCTGTGTTGCTTGCGCTGTTATATTTTAACCTTTTGCCGAAGTGGCTGATCAGTTTGGATTTTTCCCTGCAGCAGGTATGGGGGATTACGATTGTTCTTTTGCTTTTGGAAAAGGAAGTGCAGACCGGAAAGAAAATCTATTCGTTCTTAATCGGTATTGTTCTGGCTATGACAGTGCTTGCGTATCCGGGAATGGTGCTTGCGTATCCGGCGTTGCTTGTCAGTGTGTGCATGCTTCACAAAAAAGAAGAAATTAAAACAAGAATTAACAAATGCCTGTTGCTGACTGCGGGATGCGGCGTTATGGCAATTGCCTTTTTGGTATATGTCTTGTTTGCGATGAGTGTAACAGAATTTATAGAAAGTATTCCGATGGTATTTATGGACGGTACACATCAGTTTACGATGCAGACAAAACTTATGGCGTATGCGGCGCAGTGGCTGAATGTTGCAAAGCAGATTTTTATCTTGTCGGTGCCGAGTATTATAATAACAATTGTTTTTTATATAGCAACCAAGAGAAAAACTGAAAAAGAGAAACTGTTTCTTGTCTTTCTGTTGTCTTTTATAGCTGTAACTTCGTGTTTGGTCATATTTGCAAATGTTGTCGGAGTGCAAATGGGACCGTTCCATTTTCAGGTAAGATATTTGCTATTCTTTTTGCTCATGTTTGTGGTGAGTGTCGCAAATAAAGACAGGGCTTTGTTTTGGGGACCGATGTTTCAGATGATGGTTGCGTTTGCAGCCATTCTGATTTTTTCCAATGTCGGACCGGATTCAAGTAGTTCGTACTTGAGTGTCGGATTAATTGCGGGTGTTATTTTAATTGAGCGGATGACAGAGAACATCAGTGAAACGTGGAACCGTATTGCATATGTGGTAATTGCGCTGTTTGTACTAAGCCTTATTTTCTGTAAAGCCTACTATGTCCGTATTACGGAATACGGACCGTCAAATATTCTGGAACCGCGTAAACAGATTACAGCAGGAGCTGTCAAAGGCATTTATGTGTCGGAAGCAGATTATGAACGTATCATGAGTGATTATGAGACGATTCAGAGTGCTGTGGCAGAACATGAAAAACTTTTATATCTCGGGACGGAGGGGATTTCTAATCTGTACGGAAACGGGAAGTTTGTGTCACCGTCTACGATTAGTACACCTGCATTTAACGAGCAGTGGGTGGCTTATTTTGAAATGTATCCGCACCATGAGCCGGATGTGATAGCGCTTGCAAAGAACACGATTGACAACCGTGAGAAATTCTTTGCCGAAAATCCGCTTGGCATTTGGATTGCAGAAAGATATGATGTAGAAAGTATGGAAGAGACGCAGTCTCTTTGCATTATAAAGAAATAAATCTTTGCAAAAAGACAGCCTTCGCGAGTTTTTTTCTCGCAGGCAGATATTTGCAATTATTTAAAACGGATAATAAAAGAAAGGGTTATGATATGAGTTGGGAAAGTAATGTCAGACGTGTTGTTCCGTATGTTCCGGGAGAACAGCCGAACAAACCGAATATGATTAAGTTAAATACGAATGAATGCCCGTATCCGCCGGCCAAGGGGGTACAGGAGGCAATGAAAGATCTGCATTTGGAAGATTTCAGACTGTATCCGGATCCGGAAGCGGGAAGTCTTGTACATGTGCTTGCGCAGTATTACGGACTTGCAGATGAGCAGGTATTTGTGGGGGTAGGTTCAGACGATGTACTTGCGATTGCTTTTCAGACGTTTTTTAACTCAGAAAAACCGCTTTTATTCCCGCAGATTACATATTCATTCTATGATGTATGGGCAGATTTGTATAAAATCCCGTATGAGACGATTCCTTTAAAAGAGGATTTCCATATCAATCCGGAAGATTACAAAAAAGAAAACGGCGGAATCATTTTCCCGAATCCGAATGCGCCGACAGGACTTTTGGAAAGCCTTGAGACGGTGGAGGAGATTGTGAAGGCAAATCCTGATGTTGTTGTTATTGTGGATGAGGCGTATATTGATTTCGGCGGAAAGAGTGCACTTGCGCTGATTGATAAGTATGAAAATCTTTTGGTAGTACAGACATTTTCAAAGTCCAGGGCAATGGCAGGAATGCGTATTGGTTTTGCGATGGGAAATGCGAAGCTGATTAAGTATTTAAATGATGTTAAATTTTCAACCAATTCTTATACGATGAACCGCCCGTCTTTGATTTTGGGTGTGGAGTCTGTGAAGGATGATGTGTATTTTAAAGAGACAACAGCCAAAATTATGGCGACGCGTGAACGTGTAAAGAGTGAACTTGCTGCGCTTGGATTTGAGTTTCCGGACTCCATGAGCAACTTTGTGTTTGCAAAGCATCCGAAGATGTCAGGCAGCGAGCTTTATGAAGCGCTTCGTGAAAAGAATATATTTGTGCGTCATTTTAATAATCCTCTGATTGCGGAATATAATAGAATTACAATCGGAACGGATGAAGAGATGGATGCTTTTCTCGCATGTGTGAAAGAATATATGAAAGAAAAAGGAGTTTAGTTTATGTCTGTTTTAACAAAATATTTATGGGTATTTTTTGTGTCGATGGTTCCGCTGATTGAACTTAGAGGGGCGATTCCGATTGCGACAGGAATGGGACTTCCGTTGATTCCTTCTTATATCATCGCAGTTATCGGAAATATGCTTCCGGTACCGATTATCTACTTGTTTGCGCGTAAAGTTCTTGAGTGGGGCGCAGATAAACCGGTGATTGGAAAATTCTTCACTTTCTGTCTTGAAAAAGGAAAAAAAGGCGGAGAGAAATTGCAGGAAAAGGCAGGAAAGGGGCTGTTTTGGGCGCTTATGCTTTTTGTCGGAATTCCGCTTCCGGGAACAGGTGCATGGACAGGAACACTTGCTGCCAGTATTTTAGATATGGATTTTAAATCCAGTATTACTGCGGTTATGTTAGGTGTACTGCTTGCAGGTGTTATTATGGCAGTGGCAAGTGCCGGTGTGTTTGGCGCAATCGGTGCAATTTTCTAAAGATGGTGAGAGTATGGCACAGGAATACGAAAGTTATGAAAGCTTTGCCCGCGTATATGACGAACTGATGGACAATGTTCCGTATGAAGAGTGGGCAGAGTTTTATGTGGATATATTAAAAAGAAACGGCGCCGGGGAAGGGCTTGTATGCGAGCTTGGGTGCGGTACCGGAAATATGACAGAGCTTCTTGCCAAGGCGGGATATGACATGATCGGAATTGACAATTCCGAGGAAATGCTTTTGATTGCCCGTGAAAAGACAGGTCGGGAGCAGGGGATTTTGTATTTGCTTCAGGATATGCGGGAGTTTGAACTCTACGGAACGGTCCGGGCCTGTGTCAGTGTATGTGATTGTGTCAATTACGTGCTTGATGAGGAAGAACTTGTCGGGGTGTTCCGGCTTGTGAACAATTATCTTGACCCGAAGGGCGTTTTTGCCTTTGATTTTAATACAACATATAAGTACGAGCAGGTCATCGGTGATACGGTAATTGCCGAAAACCGCGAGGACTGCAGTTTTATTTGGGAAAATTACTATGACGGTCAGGAGCAGATCAACGAGTATGATTTGACCATTTTTGTCCGTCAGGAAGATGAGAAATATGAAAAATTCACGGAGACACATCTGCAGCGGGGCTACACCTTGGAGCAGATGAAGGATATGCTTTCGCGGAGCGGTCTTGTGTTTGTAGAGGCAGTTGATATGGACACGAAAGAAGCGCCGACAAAGGAGAGCGAGCGTATTTGTGTGGTAGCCCGTGAAAACGGAAAATAACAGAAAGAGGAAAAGATTATGTCAGATTATATTGTGAGAGCGACGGCTGCAAAGGCGCAGATTCGTGCATTTGCTGTCACTTCAAAAGAAATTGTGGAGACGGCAAGAAAATCGCACGGTACTTCTCCGGTTGTAACGGCAGCGCTCGGAAGGCTACTTAGCGCAGGTGCAATGATGGGAAGTATGCTTAAGTCTGAAAAAGACCTTTTAACGATTCAGATTAATGCAAGCGGTCCGATTCAGGGACTTACCGTGACAGCGGACGCAAATGCCAATGTGAAAGGCTATGCGATAGTACCGGATGTGATGCTTCCGCCGAATGCGCAGGGAAAACTTGATGTGGGCGGAGCGCTCGGCCTCGGAATTTTAAATGTCATTAAAGATTTGGGATTGAAAGAGCCGTATTGCGGACAAACTGTATTGCAGACGGGGGAAATTGCGGAAGATTTAACCTATTATTTTGCAACGTCAGAGCAGGTTCCTTCCAGTGTAGGACTCGGCGTTTTGATGGAAAAAGACAACACCGTAAAGCAGGCGGGCGGATTTATTGTCCAGCTTATGCCGTTTGCGGAGGAAAACGTCATTGCAAAACTGGAGGAAAATTTGGCGGGAATCAACAGTGTTACTTCCATGCTTGATGCGGGAATGAGTCCGGAGCAGATTTTGGAACGGCTTTTGGACGGACTGAATATGGAAATCGTGGATACAATGCCGACGAAGTTTTATTGTAACTGTGATAAGCACAGAATTGAGAAGGCAATTATTTCCATCGGTGCAAAGGATATTCAGGAAATGATTGATGACGGAAACGAGATTGAAGTCAATTGTCATTTCTGCAATACGAACTATAAGTTTTCCGTTGAGGAATTAAAGGCACTGTTAAAGCAGTGTAAGAGATAGGAGGATGGGCCATGCAGCATGGTTTCATAAAGGTGGCGGCGGTTACGCCGGAAGTGAAAGTCGCAGATCCGATTTATAATATGCGGGAAATATGCGAAGAAATTGAGAAAGCAAGGAGGAAAGAAGCAAAAATTATTGTATTTCCGGAGCTTGCACTGACCGGTTATACATGTCAGGATTTATTTTTGCAGGAAACACTTCTTGACGGAGCATTGGAAGGTCTTCGTTGTATCGTGGAATACAGCGATGGGATAGATGCAGTTATATTTGTAGGACTCCCGTTTGTAAAGGGTAACAAGCTCTACAATGTGGCAGCAGTTATTAACGAAGGTGAGCTTGTCGGTTTTGTGCCGAAATGCCATATTCCGTCCCACGGAGAGTTCGGGGAAGGAAGATGGTTTGCAGAGGGTAACAGAGAACCCGAAATCGTTGAGTTTGACGGAACGGAAGTACCTTTCGGTGCCAATCTTTTGTTTGAATCCGATGCTATCTCCGGCCTTAAAATTGCAGTAGAGATTTGTGAGGATCTTTGGGTGGCGGATTCACCGTCTGTGTCACATGCGGAAAACGGAGCGACTGTGATTGTGAATATGGCGGCTTCGCCTGAAATTGTCGGAAAAGCGGACCATCGCAGATTACTTGTGAGTGCGGCAAGTGCGAAGCAGTTTTGCGGATATGTGTTTGCAAATGCCGGTGAAGGCGAATCCACACAGGACCTTGTGTTTGCCGGACATAACATGATTGCGGAAAACGGAAAGATTATCGCGGAATCCGCATCTTTTGAAAACGGAATTCTTTATGCAGACCTTGATATTCATAAAATAAAAGCAGAAAGACGCAGAAATACGACTTCTATGCAAGGGGCGGGCGATGATTACATGACGTTGCCTGTGGCGCTTGTTTATCAGGAGACGCAGCTTGAAAAGGCAGTTTCGAAATCTCCGTTTGTACCGGAAGATGCGGTAAAGAGAGCACAGCGGTGTGAAGAGATTTTAACGGTGCAGGCGCTCGGTCTGAAAAAGCGATTAAAACATATCGGCGGACAAAAAGCGGTCATCGGTATTTCGGGCGGACTGGACTCAACCCTGGCACTTTTGGTTGTGGTAAAAGCATTTGATATGCTCGGACTTGCAAGAGAAAACATTATCGCGGTAACAATGCCGTGTTTCGGAACGACAGACAGAACGTATGACAATGCATGTAAATTGTCAAAGACGCTCGGCGCGACCCTTTTTGAGGTGGATATTAAAAAGGCGGTGACACAGCATTTTGAAGATATCGGTCAGGATGCGGAAAAACATGATGTGACATATGAGAATGCGCAGGCACGTGAGAGAACGCAGGTGCTGATGGATATAGCAAATCAGCAGGGTGCGATAGTTATCGGGACAGGAGATCTTTCGGAACTAGTGCTCGGATGGGCGACTTACAACGGAGACCACATGTCCATGTACGGCGTAAACGGTGATGTACCGAAGACTTTAGTGCGCCATTTGGTGCGCCATTTTGCGGATACCTGCGGCGACGGAGAACTTGCAAAGGTGCTTTTGGATGTGCTTGATACTCCGGTCAGCCCGGAACTTCTGCCGCCGAAGGACGGAGAGATTGCGCAGAAGACAGAAGACCTTGTAGGACCTTATGAACTGCATGATTTCTTCCTGTACTATATGCTCCGCTACGGATTTGCGCCGGATAAGATTTATCGTCTGGCGGTTGCGGCATTTGCAGGCGAGTACGATGAAGAAGTGATTTTGAAATGGTTAAAAACATTTTATAAGAGATTTTTCTCGCAGCAGTTTAAACGTTCCTGTCTTCCGGACGGTCCGAAAGTCGGAAGTGTGGGCGTATCACCAAGAGGAGATTTACGAATGCCTTCGGATGCATCCGCAAATCTCTGGCTTGAAAGTTTGAAAAATATGTAATTAGTCGGATATGGCCGTTTCGGTAGCTTCAGTTGCCGGAACGGCTTTTTCTATTGTAGTGCGGATAGCATCAAGAAGAATGCTGCTCGTATAACGGTTGTCATCTGAATATGTAATATTATCAAGAGACTGGGAATGTAATATCTGCTGCGTGATGGAATCCAGCGACGGCTCGATGAGCGGATACATGGCAGAAACGGCTTCATCAAGCTGTACAAGCCGGATGGAGTTGATGTTATTTTCATCTAAAACAATTTCCAGTTCTACGCTGCTTTGACCGAGCTGCAGAGTAGTAGTATAGATGCCCGGTACATAAGCCATGGTTTCCGCAACTTTTTCGGAACCGGAAGAAGTATTGTCCGAAGAAAACATAAGGATAATCAGCACAAGAAACAAAATGCCGAGCAGTACAAAAATCCCTGTATAAACAAGCTCTTTCATATGAAGTACGATAATCTTTGTTTTGGAATGCATAACAGGCTCCTGGAGGAACATTTGTATAAGATATGAAATACGGAGATGGAATATGACAAAAAAATAAGGGGTATCGGAAACCGATACCCCGTGTGATGAAATCAGAATAGTGAAGTGTATTCATATGTATTCAGAATTTTTGTAATATCGTCTATGTCGTTTGTTTTAATGATAAAGGCATACATGTTCTTTTCATCACCGTCAGGCATAATGCCGACAACGTAAACGTCCGGTTCTTGTTTGCTTCCCATAACAAAGGCACGGATATCTTCACGCTCGTAGATGCCTACGTATTGGAAGTCTTCGTCCAAAGTAGAATCGCGTAACCAAAGATTAAAACAGAGTGTAAAGGAGTCTTTGAGATTCCAGAAATTGAAATCTTTTTTATCGGCAAGACAAACGTTACGGATAACACCGAATACATCATCCGGCATGTCATAGAGCAAGTTTAAAGGAAACTCCGGAGTTGCTTCTTCGAATGTATCAAACATATTGTAAAAATCTTTGCTGGCACCTTCTAATAAGGTATCTGCTACAGGAAAGAACGGATAGTATACAAGAATAAGTTCTTTGTTCTGCTGTTGTGCCATGCAATAAACAGATGAGTAGTCATTGACTTTTGTATTGACATAGTATGTCGGAACTTTTACCGAAATATTTCCTTCGGCAATTTCATAGGAACTGTCGAAAGTAAGACTTGTGTCGGTAATATTAGGGCATAACGGGCCGTCATCCATTTTGGAAATGGCGCTCATAAGAACCAAACGCGGAATAAAATAGATTCCTGCGACAATTACTATGACAATTCCGAGTACCTTTAAAAATTTTTTCATAAAATCCTCCCTTAAAACGTGTTTTAAATACCCTAATAAGTATAGCATAGCAGAAAGTAAAGAGCAAAGAACTTTTTGGGTGGCGAAACGGGAAGAAAATGTTATAATGAGAATGTTGAAAAAAGGAGGAGAAGCAAATGAAATTTACAAAAATGCACGGATGCGGCAACGATTATGTATATGTGGATGGTGCAAAAGAGCACATTAAAAATAAAAAGGAACTTGTGATTGCAGCAAGTGACCGTCATTTCGGTATCGGTTCGGACGGAGTGATTTTTATCAATCCGTCGGATATTGCAGATTTTGAGATGGAGATGTACAATGCGGACGGAAGCCGTTCGGAGATGTGCGGAAACGGAATGCGCTGCGTCGGAAAATTTGTTTATGACCATGGTTTGACAGATAAAGCGCAGGTGGCAGTAGAAAGCTGCGGAAAAATCAAGTATCTGGATATGACGGTTGAAAACGGTAAGGTGAAAAGAGTCCGCGTCAATATGGGACAGCCTGAGCTTATTGCAGCAAAGGTTCCTGTGGTTTCGGCGATGGAGCAGTCGGTGGATGAAGAAATCGTCGTAAACGGACAGACATATCGCATGACATGTGTGTCTATGGGAAATCCGCACGCAGTTGTGTTTATGGATGATGTGGCAAATATGAAAATAGAGGAAATCGGACCGTATTTTGAAAATCACGAAAGATTTCCGAATCGTACGAATACAGAATTTGTCAAAGTGATTGATGATTCCCATGTGGAAATGCGCGTGTGGGAAAGAGGAAGCGGAGAGACGCTCGCCTGCGGAACCGGGTGCTGCGCAACAGCTGTGGCATGTGTGCTGAATGGTTTGACAGGAAATCATGTTTTTGTCAAAGTGCTCGGCGGCGAGATTGAAATTGAATGGGACAGGGAGGAAAATCTTGTTTATATGACAGGCCCTGCGGAGACGGTTTACGAGGGAGAATATCCTTGGGAAGAATAATTTGATTTTTTATAAAAAATGACCATAAAATACGGAAAGCAGTCCGTATTACTAATGTCAGAAAGGAGTAGTTACCGGTGACTGACGTACAATTTGAAGAATGTATCATGCGGATGGCAAAAGGCGACAAGGAAGGCCTGCGGATGATTTATGAAGAATACATCGGCTATATTTATGCCGTCGTTTTGGATGTGTTAAAAAACAAAGAGAATGCAGAAGATATCAGTGCGGATTTTTTTATCAAGCTTTGGTCGATTGCGGGAACTTATAAACCGGGCAACGGACACCGTGCATGGATGGTGCGGATTGCCAGAAATATGTCCATTGATTTTCTGCGCAAACACAGAAGAGAAGATTTGAGCGATAAGATGGAGGATGTGGGTGAAACTGCGGAGGGTGACAGTTACGGCCGCAGTATTTACGGCGGGGACACGGGAAGTCAGGTGGAAGATGAAGTGATTTCCGATCTGTCTTTGCAAGAGGCGCTTGCCATGCTCAATGACAATGAAAGAGAAGTTATTAATCTTAAGATTGTCGCGGATATGACGTTTAAAGAGATTGCAGAACTTTTAAATACCCCGATGGGAACGATTACGTGGCGTTATCAGAATGCAATCAAGAAACTTAGGAGATGTGGATATGAGTAAGAATTTTGAGGGAGAATATAAAGAGTATTTAAATGCCCAGGCCCCTGATTTGTGGGACCGGATAGAGGCCGGAATAGATGCGGGCGGCGCCCGGCAGGAGAATGTCGTTCCGATTTCGGCAGCTAAGGCAAAAGAATCAAAGAAAAAGCGCCGGAACCGTTATCAGAAGTATCGTATGCTTGTATCGGCTGCGGCATGTTTGTTGGCACTTGTATTGATGGTTCCTGTTTATTTGCTTACAAAAGATGCCGGAAAGGATGCAGCTTCAGAGGCACCGATGATGGTGGCGGACGGAGCAATTGAGAATGTTGAAATCATAAATGAAGAAAGCAGCGTTGTTACAAATGAATCAGCTCCTGCTAAAGAGGCGGCGGATGATGCGGTTGAAGCGGAAGTAGCTTTGGAAGAAATGCAGGACGATGCCTTGGAGTTCACACAGGCTACAGAAGAAGCAGTGGAGGAGAGTGCGGCTGAAGGCGATGTTCCGGTTTTGGATAATATAGACGGAACAGAGATAGAACAGGTTGCTTCGATGGAAACAGAAGATAAGGAAGGACTTTTGCCGGAAGCATCGGAAGAGGAAGCTTTACCGCAGGAAGATATGCAGGTGACCATCGTCGGTGAAGGCGTGGCGCAGGAAGACGGTGTGATGTATACGGCAGCAGTTGTCGGAAGTGAAACTTCAAATACGATATCATTGTTTGTCCCGGCGGAAACTGCAGTGGTGCTTGAGGCCGATAAAGTATATAACGTAACAGTGGAGTTGTCTGCGGACGGTGCATATTATGTGGCCGTTTTGGTGACAGCAGCGGAATAACAAAAGTCGCTTGATCGAGAGGTCGGGCGGCTTTTTCTTTTTTTGACTTCGTTTTGGCGTGAAATCCCGAGTATATGCAGATTATTGTGTTTTATCGGGTGGAAAAGTTTGGGAAAGACCGATTAGTTAGAAGATAATGAGGAAAAATCGGGGTAATAGAGTTTAGTCTGATTAATTTTGGACGATCTATTAGCAAAGTGGCAGAGGAATTCGTATTTACGGGGAGTGAAATGCGACTTTCTGCTGGAGAATCGGGAGTCTATAACATTTTGCCCAAAAATCCCCTTGATTTCCAAATAAAATCGTATGATATGTCGTATCTGTTTTTCTTGAAAAACGAAAAAAAATGTAATATCATTAATAATGTATACGGTTTTTGCGGAGGAGAGCATAAAATGACAGACAATTACGTGGAACTTCTTGTAAAGAAAAAGACATCTGCGATGGTAAAAGCACTGCGCTTTTCCTGTATTCTGATGGGAGTATTCCAGCTTTTCATCGGAGCGTTGTTTCATGCATGGTTTTTCATGGGAACCGGTATTTTGTTTATCGTTTTTTCGTGGGTTGTTGCCTACTTTGGAAATGTGGAGTATGAATATTTGTATGTAGACAGACAGTTTTCGGTAGACAAGATTCACAACCGCAGAAAGCGTAAAAAAATTGCAGAGTACAATTTGGAGACGGAACTTGAGGTAATTGCACCGAAAGATTCCCATCAGCTCGACTATATGAAAGAGCGTGTGTCCCAAACGAGAAATTATACGTCGGGCAGCGCGGATGCGCAGGTATATGAGATGGTTGTGCATGTCGGTGATGAATTGTGGCTGATTAAAATCGAGATGACAGATGAACTTTTTGAGCAGCTTCGTATGGTGGCACCGCGAAAAGTTTTTAAGGATTAATTTTTGCATTGACGGAATCGGCGAAGTCTGATAAACTTGCCGATAAGTTAAGATAGAAATGTAGACTAAAATGAAAAAGACGGAGGAAAAGAAGATGGGTCAGATTATTGGTGAAGGCATTACTTTTGATGACGTGCTGTTGGTTCCTGCATATTCGCAGGTTATTCCGAATCAGGTGGATTTGAGCACAAACTTAACCAAGAAAATCAAGTTAAACATTCCTATGATGTCAGCAGGAATGGACACAGTTACAGAACACAGAATGGCGATTGCCATGGCGAGACAGGGTGGTATCGGTATTATTCATAAGAATATGTCGATTGAAGCACAGGCAGAAGAGGTAGACAAGGTTAAACGTTCTGAAAACGGAGTTATCACAGATCCATTTTCATTATCACCGGAGCATACACTTAAGGATGCGGACGACCTTATGGCGAAGTTCCGTATTTCCGGAGTCCCGATTACAGAAGGAAAAAAACTTGTAGGAATTATCACAAACCGTGATTTAAAATTCGAGACAGATTTTTCTAAAAAAATCAAAGAGTGCATGACTTCTGAGGGACTTGTAACAGCCAAAGAGGGAATTACCCTTGAGGAAGCAAAAGCAGTTCTTGCAAAGGCAAGAAAAGAAAAACTTCCGATTGTGGATGATGATTTCAACTTAAAAGGACTTATTACAATTAAAGATATTGAGAAACAGATTAAGTATCCGCTTTCTGCAAAGGATTCCCAGGGAAGACTTCTCTGCGGAGCAGGTGTAGGTATTACGGCAAATGTACTTGACCGTGTAAAAGCGTTAGTTGATGCTAAGGTGGATGTAATCGTTCTCGATTCTGCACACGGACATTCTGAAAACGTGCTCCGTTGCGTGCGCATGATCAAAGAAGCATATCCGGATCTTCAGGTTATCGCAGGTAACGTTGCGACAGCAGAAGGAACAAAGGCTCTTATCGAGGCCGGTGCAGATGCTGTAAAAGTAGGTATCGGACCTGGTTCTATCTGTACAACACGTGTTGTTGCAGGTATCGGTGTTCCGCAGATTACAGCGATTATGGATGCATACTCTGTGGCAAAAGAGTACGGAGTACCGATTATCGCAGACGGCGGTATCAAATTCTCAGGAGACATGACAAAGGCGATTGCAGCCGGTGGTAGTGTCTGCATGATGGGAAGTATTTTTGCAGGTTGTGACGAAGCACCTGGTACATTTGAGTTGTTCCAGGGTCGTAAATATAAAGTATATCGTGGTATGGGTTCTATCGCAGCGATGGAAAACGGAAGTAAGGATCGTTATTTCCAGTCGGATGCAAAGAAACTTGTTCCGGAAGGTGTAGAAGGACGTGTGGCATACAAAGGAACAGTAGAAGATACTGTATTCCAGTTAGTCGGCGGTATCCGTTCCGGTATGGGTTATTGCGGAACTTCAACAATTCCGCAGTTACAGGAAACAGGAAGATTTGTTAAGATTTCAGCAGCATCCTTAAAAGAGAGCCATCCGCATGATATTCATATTACGAAGGAAGCTCCGAACTACAGTGTGGAGTCATAAAACAAGTGTAAGGCGGTAAGCACCATTGATTAGCGGTATGATGGAAAAAGATAATATCCGGAAAATGCAGGATGGGTTTGCAGGACTGGCAGATATTTTAATCTTTTGCGTAGATGAAGACGGAAATATGCTGACAAATGTGTCCGGCCATCCACATGATGCAGAGCGGATGTTAGAGCTGATCGGGAAACAGCAATTATTAAGATTATATGAGCGCATGCGTGCATCTTCCATGGAAGATCAGATTGTGGAAGATACGGAATACCACAATGTGAAAATCGCAGCGGTCGCAGTGAAAGCAGAGAGCAAGCCAATATTATGTTGGCTTGCTTGTTGTGTTTTAGACATAGAACATACAGAAGCGTCGGACAAGGTCGCAGCCGGTTTTGTGAAGGTGACGACCGAAGAAAGATTTTATCAGGCGCTTGATTTAATCCGCATGTGGATGAGTGATATTGTGGATGCGGAATGTAAAAAGAATGAGGCACAGATGCAAAGCCGTCGCAGCCATTCTTCGGAAACCGAGATGAGCAGTGCGTTAAAACGCGCGGAGACGATGACGAATATTGTACAATTGCTTGTCGGAAATGAGCCGTTTGAACAGCTGGCACAGAATTCTTTAGAAGCAGCGCAGGAGTATCTGGGCACGGGAGAAGCAGGGTTGGTGCGCCTTTCGGCAGATGGACAGCAAATCGAAGTGCTTGCTTATCACGGCCGCCAAGGGAAAAGAGAATATTTAAAGCCGCCGGTATTGCCCGGGGAGAAGAGTTTGGTTGTGTCTTCCGATTCGGAAGTGTCCCGGCAAATGAAAGATTATATGGAACGGGAAGGCATTCGTGCATTTCTTACGATTCCGCTTATGCTTCGCGGAAAAGTCGTGATGTATTTGTTTTTCAGTGAAATGAGCAAAGACAGAACGTGGAATATAGAAGAGGTAAAATTTGCAGGTGACGTTGCAAAGATTTTGCAGAGTATTTTAGAACGTCGTGTGGCGCGTAATTCCATGGCCGGTTCTTATAAGTCGTTGACAGAAATTCTGAACATGGTCGGAAGCTGCGTGTATGTCAGAGATACCGAAACGAATGAGGTTCTTTTTGTAAATGAGCTTTTAAAACGCAATTTTGAGGAAGAACTTTTGCATGGTACATTGAATGAGTTGCTGGATGAAGCAAGGCCTCTGGGTATGAGAGAAGGCTTTTATGAACTGCAGCATATGGCGCGCAAGCGTTGGTATGACATGCATTACAAATATATCGACTGGGTGGATGGCAGAAAAGTTGCCTTTTGCGCACTTTATGACATAACTGACAAAAAATTATACCAGAAAAAAATTGAACAGCAGGCGTACACAGACTTTTTGACAGGACTTTATAACCGCATGTGCTGCGAACGCGATCTCGCAATGCAGATAGAGAATGCGAAACTCGAAAAGCGTCCGGGAGGTCTTTTGTATCTCGATTTGGATGATTTCAAACATATCAATGACGGACTCGGTCATCAATACGGTGATGTTCTTTTGAAATCTATTTCCAGCAGTTTGCAAAGAATCGAAGGAATCCGCAACAGCTGTTACCGGATGGGCGGAGATGAGTTTGTCATTATTGTTCCGCCGGAGAGCTTCGGGCGATTCGATGAGATTACAGAAGAAATCAAAGAGATTTTTGCAAAACCTTGGTTTTTGAAGGATGCGGATTATTATTGCACGATGAGTATGGGAATCTGTCATTTCCCTGAAAATGGTGAAGATGTACAGGATTTGATTAAAAAAGCGGATATTGCCATGTATGAAGCAAAAAAGAGCGGCAAGAACCGTGTTGCAAAATATTCGGACAGCATCAGCTCGACATCGGGAAAACGTCTGGATATGGAAAAGAATATGAGAAATGCAACTTCGGACGGATACAAGGAATTTGAAGTTTATTATCAGCCGATTATCGATATTCAAAAGCCGGGAACACCGTGTACGGGGGCAGAGGCACTCGTGCGATGGAATTCTTCTGCGTTCGGATTTATTCCGCCTTCGGATTTTATTCCGCTGGCAGAGTATCTGGGGCTTATTAATCCGATCGGAAACCATGTTTTGCGTGAGGCGTGTAAAGCTTGCAAATACTGGAATGATAACGGACATCCGGAATATAAAGTAAATGTCAATCTTTCCGTAGTACAGTTATTGCAGACGGATGTAGTGGAAATTGTGAAAAAAACATTGGATGAAACAGGTGTCAATCCGAGAAATCTTACTTTGGAAGTTACAGAAAGTCTTGCAATCAATGACATGGAGCGCATGAAAGAAATTTTGAACAGTATCCGCGCTTTGGGTGCAAGAATTGCACTGGATGATTTCGGAACGGGATATTCGTCATTGAATCACATCCGCGAAATACCGCTGGATGTAATTAAAGTGGATCAGAGTTTTGTATCGGAATTGGCAGAGGATTCATATTCGCAGTCATTTATCAAGATGGTGGCGGAACTTGCGGGGGCGATCGGCGTGAGTATTTGTATCGAGGGAATTGAGACGCATGAGCAGTACAAGGTACTGGAAGGAATGCAGGTCCGCCTCGTGCAGGGATACTATTTTGACCGTCCGATGCAAAGAGACCGGTTTGAAGAGAAATATTTGAAATAAAGAATATACGAAAGGGGAACTTATGGAAGATAAGGAATTGCGGGAAAGACTTGGCAGAATAGAAGCGCATCTGGGGATGGAGCCGTATGATGCGACTGTCAAGGCTGAGAAACAGGAAAAAGTCATCCAGACGGTAAAGATAGACCGTATCGGTGAATTGCTTGTGTTTATTGAGGAGAAAAGGCAGGAAGTAAAAGAAGAGGCGTTCCTCGGTTATCTGAAAAAGATGGAGGAGGCTCTTTGCAGAGAACAGGTAAAGATCGATGATTTGGCATCGAATCTTCAGAAAAATTATGAGTTGTATCAAAGCCGTCAGAAGACAGCGGCAAAACTTGTTCCGGATGAGAAGCCGGCGGAGAAAATGGTGGAAGAATCACCGGAAGATATTCTCGTGGCAGAACCGTTCCCGGAGATGGCTCCTAAGGCGGAAATGCCTGTTGCGGCAGCAGCGAGTGTGTCACCGAAACAGGAGATTTACAACCGACCGGCAAAAAAGACAGATATGGAGTTCGGTATCGGAGCAGTTGTTTTGAGCGTTGTCGGAGCACTTTTTATTATCGCGGCGCTTGTGATTTTCGGACTGAACTTTATGGATAATCTTCAGCAGGGTATCTTCTTCTATGTACTTGCGGGAGTGGTAATTGCATTTTCCGAATTGAAACTCCGTAAACATTTGGAGCGCTTTTCGCAGGCGGTTACGGGAATCGGAGTTTGTGTGCTTTATACGGCAACGATACTTAATTACTTGTATTTACATACGATGAATTCAGTGGCGGCGCTTCTTGCGACAGTCGCAGTATCCGTGTTTGCGCTTCTTTTAAGTAGGAAGCGGGAGTCAGCATCACTTCGTATGATCGGTATTCTCGGATGTTATATTTCGCTTATGCCGCTGGATAAATTTGAATCGCAGATTGAGTTTATTATTCCGAGTGTGATTTTGCTTATTGTCAATGCAATTTATCTGTTGCTTCCGGTCAGCCGAAACGACCGTGCAGTCAGAAATGTGCATTCGCTTGCAAACGCGCTTGCATCGGCCTACCTTATGGGTATGGCATGGGCATCGGACCTTTCCGCTGCATGGATATTTGTATTTCTTGCGGCGCTTGTTCTTGTTCATTATCTGATTTATGTAGATACAGATTTAGAAGGAAGCATGAGCGGCTTCTTTATCACGGGACATATCATCCTGCATGTACTGCTTACAATTGTTGTTTGGGATGAAAAGTTTTATATCGCAGCAGCAATTGTGCTTGCGCTGATTCATGCTGTGTGCATATATCTTTACAGGGAGAAAGAAAACTACCGCTGGTTTGGTCTGCATTGTTTTGCGTTCTATTATTTGGTTGTTGCAAGTACTATGACAATCGGTGCGTTTATGGTCAATATGGCAATTCTTTATGTGGTGTACCAGGTGCTTGCCCGCCGTTGGAACGAAGAACTCAGGATTACGAATTTCATTATTATGATTTTGGCAGCAATCGTATTCCTTGCCAATATGCAATCGGATTCCAATTTGCAGTATGTACTTTTGGCGGTGCAGGTTCTTTCGATTATTGCAATCAAATATGATAAAGCATTTTATGAGATATTACTTATGTCGGTGCTTTGGATATTCGGATTGACCGGATTCGATGTTCTTTCGATTGCTTTACCGCTTTCTATTATGTTCCTTCTTGTGTGTGTAGTGCTTTTTACGAGAGTGGAAATGTATCGGAGCAGCCGGGTGGATGTACTTATATGTTTTGCGTGGGTGCTTAATGCGATAAGTTTGGCAGCGAGTGTGTTTGAAATGACGGATCCGAACCGGATTTCCATGACGATTGTGCTTTTGGTGGAATCAGCGCTTCTTATGATGCTGTTTTCCGAGGCGAGCGGTACAAAAGAGGAAAATGTTGTCAAAGGCAGAGCACATGCGTTGACGATTTTCTTTACCTATATGGTTCTGGCATATGATATCGAACTGCAAATTGCAGTGAGCATTCTGCTTATGGTGATTGCTGTTGCGTCTGTAGCAGTAGGTTTTTGGCTTAAGATTAAGAGCGTGCGTATTTACGGACTGTGTATGTCGCTGTTTGTGTGCGGAAAGCTTTTGCTTGTGGACTTTGCCGATGCCCAGTCAGCAGACCGCGTGATTTCGTTCTTTGTAGTCGGAGTGATTGCGCTTGCAATCTCCTATCTGTACATGCGTATTGAGAGAAGTCTTGCAGAAAAAGAAAATCTTTAATTTCTATACAAATTGTGATATGATTAAGGGTGGAAATTTAAAAATATAAAGAGGTTTTGAGTTATGGAAAACAAAGACATGATGGAAAGTACAGAAGAAAAGGAAGTTGTTTCCAGAAATTTTATTGAACAGGAAATTGATAAAGACCTTGCGGAAGGTGTTTACAATACAGTGCATACACGATTCCCGCCGGAGCCGAACGGTTATCTCCATATCGGACATGCAAAGAGTATTCTTTTGAACTACGGATTGGCACAGCAGTATGGCGGTAAGTTTAATATGCGTTTTGACGACACAAACCCGACCAAGGAGAAAATTGAGTTTGTAGAGTCTATCAAAGCGGATATCCAGTGGCTCGGAGCGGATTGGGAAGACCGTCTGTTTTTTGCATCGGACTATTTTGATGAAATGTATGAAGGAGCGGTAAAGCTGATTAAAAAGGGAAAAGCTTATGTTTCCGATCTTTCGCCGGAGCAGATTCGTGAGTACAGAGGTACACTGAAAGAGCCGGGCAAAAAGGATCCGTACAGTGACCGCAGTGTGGAAGAAAATTTAGAACTTTTTGAAAATATGAAAAATGGTATGTACGAGGACGGAAGCAAAGTTCTCCGTGCTAAAATTGATATGAGTTCACCGAATATCAATATGAGAGACCCGATTATTTATCGTGTGGCTCATATGACACATCACAACACAGGGGATAAGTGGTGTATTTATCCGATGTACGATTTTGCTCATCCGATTGAGGATGCGATTGAAGGTATTACACATTCTATCTGTACACTGGAGTTCGAAGATCACAGACCGCTTTATGATTGGGTGGTAAGGGAACTTGAGTATCCGAATCCGCCTCGTCAGATTGAGTTTGCAAAGATGTACCTGACCAACGTGGTAACAGGTAAAAGATATATTAAAAAGTTAGTCGAGGATAAAATCGTAGACGGATGGGATGATCCGAGACTTGTTTCAATTGCAGCTCTCCGCCGCAGAGGTTTCACACCGGAGTCTATCAAACGTTTCGTAGAACTTTGCGGAGTGTCTAAGGCGAATTCGTCTGCAGAATATGCAATGCTTGAGTACTGTGTGCGTGAAGATTTAAAACTTAAGAAACCGCGTATGATGGCAGTCCTTGATCCGATTAAGTTAGTGATTGATAACTATCCGGAAGGCCAGACAGAGATGCTCGAAGCAGCAAACAATATGGAAAATCCGGAACTTGGTTCTCATCAGGTTCCGTTTGAGAGAGAACTTTATATTGAGCGTGAAGACTTCATGGAGGAACCGCCGAAGAAATACTTCCGTTTGTTCCCGGGCAATGAAGTACGTTTGATGCATGCGTATTTTGTAAAATGTACAGGATTTGAAAAAGATGAAAACGGAAATGTGACAGTTGTTCATTGTACGTATGATCCGGCCACGAAAGCAGGTTCGGGATTTTCAGAGCGTAAGGTAAAAGGAACAATTCACTGGGTACCGGTTTCACAGGCAGTAAAAGTAACTGCACGTTTATATGAAAACCTCATTGATGAGGAAAAAGGTGTATATAATGAAGACGGAAGTTTGAATTTGAATCCGAATTCACTCCAGGTGCTTGAGAACTGTTATATGGAACCTGCAATTGCGGGAGCAAAGGCGTTTGACAGTTTTCAGTTCGTAAGAAACGGATTTTTCGCGGTAGACTACAAAGACTCTAAAGAGGATGCGCTTGTATTTAACCGTATTGTTTCGCTTAAGAGTTCGTTTAAACTTCCGAAATAAGTATTTTGTAACAGGGGGATGTAACATGGGTATTTTGTCAGGACTCGGCGCATTAGGGCTCGGCAATTTGGAAAATGCTGTCTTATATGAAAAGAACGAGAAAAAAGAGAAAGAAAAAGCTGTGCCTGTAGAAGTGCGTGAGGCAGATATGTTGTTTGATAAGACATATGTGTGTCCGGTGTGCGACGAAGAGTTTAAAGCAAAGACGATTCGTGCAGGAAAGATTCGTATGCTCGGAACAGATTTGGATTTGAGGCCGAAATACGAGAATATCGATATGATGAAATATGAGACTATTGCATGTCCGCATTGCGGTTATGCTGCGCTCAGCCGCTATTTTAAATATATGACAACAATGCAGCTGAAACTGATTCGTGAAGGAATTTGTGCAAAGTACCATTCTCATCCGATGAACGGTGATATTTATACACACGAAGAGGCATTAGAGCGCTACAAACTCACATTGGCAAATGCGATTGTAAAGAAAGCAAAGGCCAGTGAAAAAGCCTATATTTGTTTAAAAACAGGCTGGCTTATCCGTGGAATGGGTGAGGCACTGGATCCGGAAACTTCCGAATACGAGGCAAAAAAAGAGGCTTATCTGAAAATGGAAAAAGAGTATCTGAAAAATGCGCTGGAAGGTTTTGTGGCGGCCAGACAGTCAGAAGGATTTCCGATGTGCGGAATGGATGAGATTACAGTGGATTACCTGATTGCGATTCTTGCTATGGAATGTGATCAGTTCGATCTTTCTTTGAAAGTACTCAGTACTGTGATTACGTCAAAGGATTCTAATACGCGTGTAAAAGACAAGGCGAGAGATGCAAAAGAAATTTTGAAGGAAAAAATGAAAGCACTGAAAGAAGAATCATAAGAAAAACAAAAGGAAACGGCTCGAAAGAGCAGTTTCCTTTTTTATTGTTTTATGAGTTCCAGATAATATGCTGTTTTTGTTGCTGTAAAATAAGGATAAATCCACAACATGCCAATCCCGAAAGTCAGAATAGAGAGACAGAATACACCGATAAAGCTTACTAACAGATAGAAGTAACTTCCTCTGTGGCCTTTCATCATTGTTTTGCTGTGGGAAAGCAATTGGGAAACGCTTTCTTCCGGGTGATCCCAAATGAGATACAATACCTGTGAATAATCCAACTGAACAAGAGTGCCTGCAATAATCATAAAAATCGCAGTTGCGGCGACAAGCAGGACAAAATAGTAATTTTCGGTCACAAGCATAATGGCGGTGGCAATCATGCATGGGATGCTGCAAAGAATGGTTTTGCCGAGAATCATTAAATACGACAAAATTGCTTTGTCCGCACAAACGCGAAATCCCGTCCATATATTTCCTGTTTCATATTGTTGTCCCCGGAACATGTTCAGGTACAGGTAATTCTGTCCTGCAATGAGGACGGTTGAAAGTAATACAACAATCAGATAAACTGCATAGTATAAAAGCATGCCTGTGGCGGTCTGCAGATTGAGCTGCATTTCAACAAGCGTCAAAATACTTGTAATAAGCAGTTCCATAAGCGCATAGGCCAAAACAGCTACTTTATATTTACCGAGAAGCATTTCTCTGGCATCTGCTTTCAGGGCAGATGACGGTCTTAAAAGTTTCATAATAACTCCGATAGAAGAAAACTATACGGCGGCATCGAAATTCATGCCTGCAAACATGGACTCCTGCGCTTTTTTGAGCGCTTTCTGGTATGGGTTTTCTTCGTTTGAATATTGAATTTTAGTTGTGGTTTCACCACCGGCAACATAGGAGCGTCCGCACTCCGGACAAACTGCGGTTTTGAGACGTACACTTGCCTGAAGGACTTTGCCGTCTCCCTGCTCAGCTTTTTTGTATGCATTAGCCACGTGTTCCTGTTCGTGACCGCGCACCGCAGAAGCTGCAGCATTCGGTGAAATGTGTGCTGCAGATTTGAATGATACCATTTCATCAGAACCGTCCTGATATTTACGTTCCTGACATGTCTGACAATCGGCCGGTGAAGAGGCACGTCCTGCACTTTTGACATCGGATGCACCCGGATTTTTGGTGATGCCGCTGTCCGGTTGCACTGCGCCGGTATTGCCGATCGGTGTGTATCCGCCATATGCAATTGTACCTGCGTATCCGCTAATTCCCGGTATCATCATAAGCGTCGCCTCCTTGTGTGGATGGATAAATTTCCTCTAAAGCTTCGTCAAAAGTCATTCCGTACATGGATTCATAAGTAGTGTTGAGCATTTCACGGTACTGCGGGTCGTGAAACACTAAATAAACAGTCGCAGAAGTGATAATCACGGATAAGATTATCGCAAAGACAGAGGCTGAAATTCCTGATTTTGCCATAAAGTGCATTTTCGGGTGATTTCCTTTGGATAAGATACCGAATAAAATGCTGAGTCCGCCTGCAATCATCGCTGTAAAAATAAAGGTACAAGAGGTGAATGCCAGTACGCCCATGACAAGTGACAGCATCATAAAAATATTGGGTTTCATCGGCCGCTCACTGATTTGAACGGCAGCGGAAGCTTCCAAGTATTCTTGGAAATCCTGTTCTTCCCTGTTCTGCTCCATAAAATGACTCCTTTGTTTCTATAGTTTTATAATAGCATGAAATAAAGATTGAAGAAACACTTTTTTTTGATTATACTTGAAGGGAGGTATCCTTTCGGATTCTTACAAAAAATAAGAAAGTATGGAGAGGTTTTATGAGAAAGAAATTAGTAGCACTGATGCTCAGTCTTGTGCTTGCAGTATCTGTTACAGCCTGCGGAGGAAATGAAGCGGCTAAGGAAACTGCGGAAGTGACAGAGCAGACGGAAGTAACAGAAGAAGAGACAGAAGAAGAAGGGCCGGTGGAAGAAGCGGAACCGGAAGAGGAAGAACCGGCACAGGAAGAACCGGCAGAGCCTGAGTCACTCATGGGATTTAACATGATTGAAAACGGTGATTTTGCAGCGGGACTTGCAGATTCATGGTTTACATACTGCGAGGGCGGATATGGTACCGTGGAAGCCAATGCAGACGGACAGATGGAAGTGAAGGTTGCCAGCATCGGAACGAAAGAACACGGCGTACAGGTGTACTATGATGGATTCGGTCTGGAGCAGGGATGTGTTTATGAAATGTCCTTTGATGCATCTGCCAGCATAGCGCGTGATGTACAGTACCGTATTCAGATTAACGGCGGTGACTATCATGCATATTCCTTGGAAGAAGTAGCGGTGACACCGGAAATGCAGCGTTTCACGATTCAGTTTACAATGGAAGAGCCGTCTGACCCGGCGCCTCGTCTTTGCTTTAATATGGGATTAGTTCGTGATACAGCAGCAGATATTGCAGAACACAGTATTTATTTTGATAACTTTGAACTTTACTGTATTGATGAGAGTAACCGTGCAGGAGCCGCAGCAGAAGTGGAAACACCGGATGTGCAGCTTGATCAGATCGGTTATCTTCCGGGAGATGCTAAGATTGCAGTATTCCGCGGTGATGCGATCGGTGATGGATTTACGGTAAAAACTGCATCCGGTGATGTGGTATGCGAAGGGAAACAGACATCAGCAAAGGAAAATGCGGATACAGGTGAAAAAGAATCTACGGGTGATTTCAGTGAAGTAAAAGATGCAGGTGAGTATGTTGTAGTCGGTGCGAATGAGGAAGAATCTTATAGTTTCGTTATCGGTGAGGATGTATACGATGCAGCATTTAAGGATACGGTAAAGATGCTTTATATGCAGCGCTGCGGCGTGGAACTCGGAAATGATCTTGCGGGAGATTTTGCCCATGATATATGTCATGCTTCAGAGGCAACCGTATTCGGAACAGATAAAAAAGTTGATGTTTCCGGCGGATGGCATGATGCAGGTGACTACGGAAGATACGTAGTTTCCGGAGCAAAGACGGTTGCAGATATTCTCCTTGCTTACGAGGCATATCCGGAGAGATTTTCAGATGATGTAGGTATACCGGAAAGCGGAAACGGTACAGCAGATATTTTAGATGAAGCAAAATATGAACTTGAATGGATGTTCAAGATGCAGGACGACGCTACAGGCGGTGTGTATCATAAAGTAACCTGTACGAATTTCCCGGGAATTGTAATGCCTGAGGAAGAAACAGAGGAACTGGTAGTGGCACCGGTTTCACATACAGCGACAGGTACATATGCAGCGACAATGGCTATGGCTGCAAGAGTATACAAAGACGTAGACAGTGCTTTCGCAGATAAATGTCTGGCAGCTGCAAAAGATGCAGTAGCATACATGGAAGCAAACCCGGATAATGGGGAAGGATTTAAAAATCCGACAGAAATCGTTACCGGAGAGTATCCGGACGCGAACGATGCAGATGAGCGTCTTTGGATGTATGCAGAACTTTTCAAAACGACAGGTGACATTGCGTATGGTGAAAAAGCAGCAGAATTTGCGGATGCACCGGCAGGTCTTGGCTGGGCAGATGTAGGTTACTACGGCGCATATGCTTATCTGACGGCAGCAGGAGCAGATGCTTCTTTTGCAGGAAAAATGAAAACATATATGGAAAACGGATGTAAAGCTGTTGCGGAAACTGCAAATGCCAATGCTTATGCTTGTTCTATTACAGGCGTATTCCCTTGGGGAAGTAACATGACGATTGCAAACAACGGTATGCTTCTTCTTATGATGGATGAAGTTAACGGAAAGGATACATACAAAGATTTGGCGAAAGCGCAGATGCATTATTTGTTTGGTAACAATACGACTTCTTTCTGTTTCCTGACAGGATACGGAGAAATGTCACCGGTCGGAACACACCACAGACCGTCCCAGTTCCTCAAACAGACAATGCCGGGTATGTTAGTGGGCGGACCGAACAGTAATTTGGAAGATCCGTATGCCCAGAATGTGCTTAAAGACGCAGCACCGGCAAAATGTTATGTGGATAATGAGCAGAGTTTCTCATGTAATGAGATTACCGTATATTGGAACTCGCCGCTTATTTATTTGATGGCAGGTGCAGCAAAGTAATTTTAAGGAGAAAGATATGGACATCAATGTAAAACTTGCACAGGAATTAGGAATAAAAAAAGAGCAGGTAGAAGCAACTGTTAAATTGATTGATGAAGGAAATACAATCCCGTTCATCGCCCGTTACCGTAAAGAGGTAACGGGTGCGCTGAACGATGAAATCCTGCGTAATCTTTATGAGCGTTTGAACTATTTGCGTAATTTGGAGGACAAAAAGGCAAGTGTTCTTTCCTCCATCGAAGAACAGGGAAAACTTACCGATGAACTCAAAGAAAAGATTTTGGCAGCAGAGACTCTTGTAGTTGTTGAGGACCTTTATCGTCCTTACAAACAGAAGAGAAAAACGCGTGCGTCTGTTGCAAAGGAAAAAGGACTCGAACCGCTTGCAGAGCTCATTTTGGCTCAGGAGATTGCAACTTCTCTTATGGATGAGGCGGAGAAATATGTCGATGAAGAAAAAGGCGTAGCTTCGGCAAAAGAAGCGCTTGACGGTGCAAAAGACATTATTGCCGAGAAAATTTCCGATGAGGCGGATTACCGTATTTATATCCGTAAATTTACATTTGAAGAAGGAAAGATTGTAAGTACGGCAAAAGATCCGAAAGAGTCAAGCGTTTATGAAATGTATTATGAATACGAGGAGCCGATAAAGAAAGTAGTCGGTCACAGAACGCTTGCGCTTAACCGCGGTGAAAAAGAGAAAATGCTTGTTGTTAAGGTGGAAGCACCGGTAGATCGTATTCTCGGATACTTGGAAAAGCAGACAATCGTTAATGATAATCCGCAGACAACTCCGGTTTTGAAAGAGGCGATTGCAGACAGTTACAGTCGTCTGATTGCACCTGCAATTGAGCGCGAGATCCGCAATGAACTTACGGAAAAAGCAGAGGACGGAGCCATCACGGTGTTTGGTAAAAACTTAGAGCAGCTTCTTCTTCAACCGCCGATTGCAGGACGTGTCGTTCTCGGTTGGGACCCGGCGTTCAGAACCGGATGTAAGCTTGCGGTAGTTGACCCGACAGGAAAGGTGCTTGATACAACGGTTATTTTCCCGACGGAGCCACAGAATAAGATTAAAGAATCAAAAGAAATTCTCAAGAAAATCATTAAGAAGTACAATGTTTCGTTGATTTCGGTAGGAAACGGAACTGCTTCCCGTGAGTCGGAGCAGGTGATTGTAGAGCTGATTAAAGAACTTGATACAAAGGTAGAATACGTTATTGTAAACGAGGCGGGAGCTTCTGTTTATTCGGCTTCTAAACTTGCGACAGAAGAGTTTCCGAATTTTGATGTGGGACAGCGTAGTGCAACTTCCATTGCGCGCCGTCTGCAGGATCCGCTCGCGGAACTTGTCAAGATTGATCCGCAGTCCATCGGTGTCGGCCAGTACCAGCATGATATGAACCAGAAAAAACTCGGTGAAGCCTTGGAAGGCGTTGTTGAGGATTGTGTCAATAAAGTCGGTGTAGACTTAAATACAGCGTCTGCATCTTTATTAGAGCATATTTCAGGTATTTCAAAAGTAATTGCGAAAAATATCGTGGATTACAGAGAGACGAACGGGCGTTTTACAAACCGTAAGCAGCTTTTGAAAGTTGCAAAACTCGGTCCGAAAGCATATGAACAGTGTGCAGGATTTATGCGTATTGCAGATGGTGATAATCCGCTCGATGCGACAAGTGTGCATCCGGAGTCATATGAAGCAGTTCAAAAGCTTCTTGAACTTACCGGACTTACGATGGATGATGTGAAGGAAGCGCAGAAAAAAGCAGCCCAGGACCGTCTGAAAGAAAAGAAAAACCCGACTCCTTCTGAAAAGAAGAAACCGGTGAAGAAAGAAAAGCAGGTAGTCATCCGTAATACAAATACGGCTATGGGTAAAGCACTTGCTCAGGCGATGGGCGGTGTGAGTCTTTCTACGGCAGCAGATAGCCCGAAAGAGGAAAAGGGAGGAACTGTTTCTGAAGGTATCGGTGGTCTTGAACGCAAGATTAAAGATAAGAAGAAAATGGCGGAGCAGCTCGGAATCGGTGAGATTACTCTGACGGATATTTTAAAAGAACTTGAAAAACCGGCGCGCGATCCGCGTGATGATATGCCGACGCCGATTCTTCGCAGTGACGTTATGGATTTGAAAGATTTGAAACCGGGTATGGTTTTGAAAGGAACTGTGCGTAACGTTATTGACTTCGGTGCGTTTGTTGATATCGGTGTGCATCAGGACGGACTTGTCCATGTTTCGCAAATGACAGAGCGCTTTATCAAGCATCCGCTTGAGGCAGTCAGCGTAGGCGATATTGTAGACGTACAGGTTATGACAGTCGACGTTGCCAAGAAACGTATCCAGCTTACAATGAAGCTCGGAAAGAAATAATAAAAATAATCATATGAATTTATGCCGAGGGTATCGGAACTTTGTTTGAGGTTCTGATACCCTCGTTTTTGGGATTGTAAGGGAAAGATAAAATAAAAAAATTATCGAAAAACATTAAAAAAGTATTGACAAAGGATAAAAGCGGCATTATTATGTGTTTAACGATAAACGATAAAAATTTTATTTTTTCGTTTATTATCTTGCAAGAAAGTGACTTAAAACAATGTATAGAAAAGAAACGGAGAATGAATGATGAAAGAACAGGCAATTGAAAAAATTAACAAAATCGGGGAGATAAGCGGCAATATCACAAGAATCTGTAAAATTATGGTAGGAATCGGTATCGGAACGCTGCTTGTGGGAGCAATCCTTTGTTTTTTTGTTCCGGATAAAGGGGTTATCTTGGGGACGGAAACCCAAAAGAGTATCGAAATTGATATGGAAAAACTTCATGCAGGTGTGACCGAGGAAGAGATTGATTATGTAGTGGAAGAACTGAACAGCGGAAGTGATGTTGAAATTGAGAGTGGTGTTATTGATGTGGAGATATCCGGTGAAGATCATGTTGCGGATACGGTTGAGAGAACTGAGCATGGATTTAAAATTGTGTCGGTTGAGCAGCGGTATGATATGAGTATCAGAGACGTGTCATGGGGACTCTTAGCTCTTGCATTTTTATTTGGTTTGACACAGATGACGCTCTACTTTGTGGGCTTCCTTTGCAAAGCATTCCGTGATTGCGAGTCGCCGTTTGAAGAAAATGTGATTAAAAAGATGCAGAATTTGGCATACGCATTAATCCCTTGGGCATTTGTAACCTCTTTCAAAGACAGTGTAGTGGAGTGGTTTTTCAAAGGAAGTAAAAATATTTCATGGTCACTTGATCTCGGAGTAGTGCTTATCGTACTTGTAGTATTCCTTCTTGTTTACATCTTTAAATATGGTGCAATCTTACAGCAGGAATCAGACGAAACATTATAAGCAGGAGGTTAAAAATGGGAAAAATAGTATTACGGCTTGACCGGGTGATGGCGGACAGGAAAATGAGTTTGAATGAGCTTTCCGAAAAGGTCGGAGTATCTAATGTGAATCTTTCCAAAATGAAGACGGGCAAAATCAGTGCCATCCGTTTTTCTACATTAGAGGCAATCTGTGAAGTGTTAAACTGCCAGCCCGGGGATATTTTGGAATATGCTCCGGATGCTGAGGGAGAGTAGGAAATACATGGGATTCTTTGAGATGGGTTGCATTGTATAGGAAATCGTAGTATAATTCAAAACGTAAAAATAATGTTATGTTCTTCGGGGTTGGGTGCAATTCCCTACCGGCGGTGATGTGTTATAACAACAAGTCCGCGACCCGGTTACCTTTAAGTAATCGGCTGATCCGGTGTGATTCCGGAACCGACAGTAAAGTCTGGATGAGAGAAGAAAGACAAGACTGCTCAGTGTATGTACAGAGCGGAGACTATCTTGGTATGTTAATTGCCCCGAATCTTTTGATTCGGGGTTTTTTACATCTTTCCGTGAGAACAAAGCAATGTAAAAAGGAGAGAAAACCATGAAAAAAACAAACAAGACAAAAACGTATCAGATTGCAATGATTGGAATGCTGTCGGCAATCGCATTTATTATTGAGGCACTTAATTTTTCAGTGCCGTTTATGCCGTCGTTCATCAAACTTGACTTTTCGGAACTTCCGGCACTCATCGGTTCTTTTGCGATGGGACCGGTACAGGGCATTTTAATCTGCTTAATAAAAAATGTCTTCAATCTTCTGCACACATCGACAGGCGGTGTAGGTGAGCTCAGCAATTTTCTGCTCGGAACAATATTTGTAGGTGTAGCGGGACTTATTTATAAGTCGAATAAAGGAAAGAAAAGTGCGCTGATAGGCTCGTTAATCGGAGCAGTGGCAGGCGCAATATTCAGTATTTTTTCAAATTACATGTTTGTTTATCCGTGTTATATTTCGTTGTTCGGAATGTCGGAGACGGGAATTTTGTCTATGTACCAGGCAATTAATCCGAATGTAGACAGCTTGCTGGAGGCGCTTCTTGTCTTTAATGCGCCTTTCACATTCGGAAAGAATATGATCAGTGTGGTAATCACATTTTTGATTTATAAACGTATTTCACCGATTATCAAAGGGTCATTTTTGAATAAATCATAATAAAATGTTTATAAGAAATAGTTGACAAATCTGTCTTGTTGTATTAGTGTATTAAACGAATAGTACAACAAGACATTTTTATTAAGACAGAGAAAGGGGAACATATGAGTGCTTTAGTTGAAATTCGGGATATGAGTAAAATATACAATCCCGGAGAAAATGAAGTAAGAGCCTTGGATCATGTGAGTCTGACGATACAAAAAGGGGAATTTGTAGCGATTATCGGTCAGTCGGGTTCGGGAAAATCGACGCTCATGAATATGATTGGGTGTTTGGACGTTCCGACCGAAGGGACTTACATATTAAACGGACAGGATGTTTCGAGGCTGAAGGACGATGAATTATCCGATATCCGGAATAGGGAAATCGGGTTTATCTTCCAGGGATTTAATCTGATTCCGAATCTGACGGCAAGAGAAAACGTGGAATTGCCTCTCATTTACCGGGGAGTTTCACAGAAAGAACGTCATGAATTGTCAGAGCAGGCATTAAAAATTGTAGGATTGGAACATCGTATGAATCACAGACCTTCGGAAATGTCCGGCGGTCAGCAGCAAAGAGTTGCGATAGCACGTGCAATTGCGCAGGCGCCGCCTGTGATACTGGCCGATGAACCGACCGGTAACCTTGATTCGTCTTCGAGCAAAGAAATTATCAATGTTTTGAAAGATTTGCATAAAGACGGAAGAACTGTGATTTTGATTACGCATGACAATGATATTGCAGCGCAGGCAAAGCGCGTTGTAAGAATTATGGACGGAAAAATAGAAAGGGATTATGAAAATGGAAGAGAATAAAGTGGTGGAAACTCCGGAACTTATAATTACAGACAGAACAAAGAAAAAGAAAGTGAAACCTTGGATGATATTTACAGCTGCGTTTGTGGTGCTGATGGTGGTTCTTGTTATAGTAGGAATTATTAAATTTTCGTCGATGATGACAGGAATGGGAACTCCGGTAGAAGTGAAAGAAGCTTTTAGAGGAAGTATTGCGCAGACAGTTGCAACCTCCGGAACAGTGTCATCGGAAGAAACGAAAACATATTTTGCCGACGTGACAGCGAAAGTTGATACACTTGCAGTTGCTCCGGGACAATTTGTGAAGCAGGGAGAATTGCTCCTTACTTATGATACGGAAGACCTCGAGAAAATGATGAAACAGACAGAGCTCGAGACGAAAATCAGTACATATGGTGCGGATGCAGCAATTGTAGGTATCAACAGTGCACAGCAGAAAGCAGCAGAGGCTGCAATCAATTACGAAGATGCAAAAAAATATGTAGCGCACTACACAGAATGTGTAGGTCAGGCGAGTGCATTGCTTGAAAAAGCGACGGAATTATCCGGACAGCAGGCGGCTCTTGCGGCAGATATAAAGAAATATGAAAAAGCGTTAAAGAGTAATCCGGATGATAAAGAGACGGCAAAAGCTCTGAAAGCGGCAATGAAAGAACTTGAAAAAGTAACAAAAGAACTTGCAGGTTATGATATCAATGAGATTAAGAAGACACTTGAAGTTTGCAGTGGTGATCTGGCAGAATACAAAGCTCTTCTGAAAGAATATGAGCTTTCAAAAGAAGGGGATCCGGCTGCATCTTTGAATGTTGCACAGCAGGCGGCATCTAAGGAAATGGCACAGCTTTCAAAGAAAAGTGTGGAAGAACAGCTTGCTGACGCAAAAGAAGGTGTGAAAGCAGATTTTGACGGTGTAGTAAGCGAAGTGACAGCGGTAGTCGGTCAGACTGCAACAGAAGGTTTGCAGCTTTTTACAGTTCATAATACGGATAAGCTTAAGGTAACTCTTTCCGTGACTAAATATGATGTGCAAAAACTTGCTGTCGGACAGAAAGCGGAGATTACGATTAACGGAACAACGTATGAAGGAAGCGTAAGCAAAATCAGCAGAATTGCTTCGGTGAATGCATCCGGAGCAGCAGTTGTGGACGCAGAGATTCATATTGATAATCCGGATGACACGATTATTTTAGGTATGGAAGCAAAAGTTTCTGTCCAAACAGCGGAAGCAAAAGATATTCTGATGATTCCTAGTGCAAGTGTAAACTATTCCAGCGACGGAATTTTCTGTTATGTACTTGCTGATGGTGTGATTGAAAAACGTACTATTGAGACAGGTATCAGTGATGATGAGTATATTCAGGTTATTTCGGGATTGAAAGAAGGGGAAAAAGTAGTAACCAATGTAACAGGAACAATTGAAGAGGGTATGCCTGCAAGTGAGATGAATATGGCTGCTTTGACAGGTGAAGAGACTGAGGAAACAAACGAGTAGGAAAAGGGGAAAATATGACACAGTTTTTAGAGTATGTAAAAATGGCTCTTATGAATATTAAGAGCAATAAAGGGCGTTCTCTTTTGACTATGCTTGGTATTATCATAGGTATTTCCTCGGTGATCATGGTTATTTCCATCGGTAACGGGGTTTCGGCACAGATTAACGAAGAGTTAAATAAAATTGCCGGCGGACAGTTGTATTTCTATTCCGGAAGTATGATGGGTGAGATGGTGGAAGAGACCATCCGTTTTACGATAGAAGATTTTGAGGAAATCGAGGAAAAAATCGAGCATGTAAAGGGTGTCAGCCCAAGCTACCAGACGTACGGAAGTGCACGTAGCCAAAAAGGTGAATTTACGGCGTATGTTTACGGAGGAACGGTGGCGCAGCAGTATATTTATACGGAGCCGATTATTAAGGGACGTTATTTTAATAAGTCTGATTATGAGTCGGCAAACCGCGTCTGTATCATCCGTGAGAGCAGTGCAGTTGCGCTGTTCGGAACAACAGATGTAATCGGAGAAAGTTTTGAGACGATAGTGGACGGATTGTCCATGGACTGTACGATTATCGGTATTCGCCAGGACAACGCATCGAGTGCGCTCGGCGGAATGCTTATGTATTATGACGAAGTGGAGATGGAAATCCCGCTTACAACAATGGGGTCGGCTTTCGGATATTATGTGGAAGATTTTAACAGTTTTTATGTATTTACCGACGGTCCGCAATATTCGACGGATGCGGCATCTGCAATTATGCGGCTTCTTCGCAGCAAATATCAGTTGTCGGTGGATTCTAAAGCAGTTCAGATGCAGGATTTTAATGACTCCATGAAGAGTATCACACAGGTGATTGATATTATCACGGTATTCGTTGTGTTTGTGGCGGCGATTTCGCTTTTGGTAGGCGGTATCGGAGTTATGAATATCATGCTTGTATCCGTGACGGAGCGTACGCGTGAAATCGGTATCCGTAAAGCGCTCGGTGCAAGAACAAAATCTATCATGTTACAGTTTTTGGCAGAATCCGCCATTATTACACTTTTAGGAGGAGTGATAGGAATTATCCTCGGAGTAGCCGGTGCTAACTTAGTATGCGGTATGATGGGATTTACGGCGCTTGTTACATTCGGAACGGTTTTCCTGACGACACTGTTTTCTATAGGTGTCGGAATGTTCTTCGGAATTTATCCGGCGAGAAAAGCAGCGAAGATGAGTCCGATTGAAGCGCTCAGACACGATTAAGAAATATTTCATAGAAAGTGCAGGCTTTATTGCTTGCACTTTTTTCTTTCATATAATATGATATTTCAATATGAAGGAAATATTGCAAAATGAAACGGAGGAATCCTTATGGAACAGGAAAAAAAGGAAGAAGTTGTTCTTAATCCGGATGAGGTGTTGTATGAGGTGGATGTGCATATGACAACCTCGGTTTTGTATGACTATATGCTCCGTCATACATATATGAGTTTGACAGGACCGATTGCAACTGTGCTTGGTATTATGTGTATTATGTTTTGGGCAAACGGTGCGAATATCATTTACCTTTTTGCGGGAATTGTGATTATAGCATATTTGCCTTGGAATTTATTTTTGAATGCGAAACGTCAGATTTTGGTGAATGAGGCGTTTAAAAAACCACTTCATTATTCTTTTACAAAAGATGGTATTTATGTTTCGCAGGATGGCAGGATGGAGATGCAGAAGTGGGAGAATATGTATAAAGCGGTTTCGACAGGGAAAAGTGTGATTGTATATACTTCAAAAGTGAATGCATCTATTTTTCCGAGAAAAGACCTTGGAGAAGATTCTGTGGCTCTTTTGGAAATTCTTTGCAGATACATGGATCCGAAGAAAGTGAAATTCAAACAATAGTGTACAGTTTTTTTGCTTTGTGATAAAATAAAGGTGATGTGTATGAATTATGAAAGCGGTAGAGAGCAGGATACATTTGCTCTCGGTGAAAAGATAGGAAAAGAGGCCCGGCCGGGTGATGTATTTGCTCTGCTTGGTGATCTTGGTGTAGGAAAGACAGTATTTACGAAAGGGTTTGCAAAAGGACTCGGAATTCAAGAACATGTCAATAGTCCTACCTTTACCATTTTGCAGGTTTATGATGAGGGGAGACTTCCGCTCTATCATTTTGATGTATACAGAATCGGTGATCCGGAAGAAATGGATGAAATCGGCTATGAGGACTATTTCTTCGGGAACGGAGTATGTCTTGTAGAGTGGGCAAATCTGATGGAAGAGCTTATGCCTGCACAGACAAAATGGATTGAGATTAAAAAAGATCTTGAAAAAGGATTTGAATACAGGGAAATTACGATTAAAGAAGGCAGATAAGATGAAGATTGCAGCGATAGACAGTTCCGGACTGGTGGCAAGTGTTGCTATTCTTGACGGCGATACAATTTTGGCAAGATACAGTGTCAATTATAAAAAGACACATTCCCAGACATTGTTGCCGATGTTGGCAGAAATCACACAGATGACGGAGTTTGAATTGAATAGTCTGGATGCAATTGCGATTGCAAAGGGGCCGGGATCGTTTACGGGACTTCGTATCGGTTCGGCTACGGCAAAAGGGCTCGGGCAGGCACTTGATAAACCGATTGTAGAAATTCCGACATTGGATGCAATGGCGTATCAGATGTACGGTGTTGAGCGTGTGATTTGTCCGATGATGGATGCAAGACGCGGTCAGGTATATACAGGACTATATCGTTTCCTGCGAAGCGGAGGAGAGACGAAATTTGAAGTGCTTATTCCGCAGTGTGCAGTAGCGGTAGAGGAGATTATTGATAAAGTAAATGAAATCGGAGATTCGGTAATATATCTCGGTGACGGGGTTCCTGTACATGAAACGGTACTGAGAGAGCGCACGGCGGTCGATTTTGAGTTTGCTCCGGCAAACTGTAACAGACAGGATGCGGCTGCGCTTGCAACTCTTGCGGCAACAGAGTTTGCAAAAGGTAATTTTGTGACGGCGGCAGCGCACAGACCGGATTATCTCCGCCTTTCACAGGCGGAACGCGAACGTTTGGAAAAAGAAGGGAAAAACAATGGTTGAGTTTCGCCGGATGACAAAGGAAGATGTTCAGCAGGTTACCCGGATGGAACAAATGTATTTTTCCCAGCCGTGGAGCGGACAGGCTTTTACAGAAGCGCTGGATAAGAAAGAATATTTCTATATGGTGGCGGTACAGGGCGAAGAAGTGCTTGCTTATTGTGGTATGTATCAGGTTCTTGACGAGGGGAATATTACCCAGGTTGCAGTCAGGGAAGATGTGCGGGGGCAGGGGATTGCCCGCAGACTTTTGCAGGATTTCATGCAAAACGGAAAAAGAAGCGGTGTGGATGCGTATACATTAGAAGTGAGAATCTCAAATCATAAGGCGATAGCACTTTATGAGGCGTGCGGATTTGAGACGGAGTGCGTGCGGAAAGATTTTTATTCGTCACCGAAAGAAGATGCGTATATTATGTGGAAACGTTAGCCATGGCTAACAGTAATTACCACTAGTCATATATTGTAGTGCTGGTGTACTCTATGTTTGAATTGTTTTATTTTATAGGTAGGAGGAAAACAAATGAAGATATATGATGAACACCGGAATTTGCTGAGCATAATATGTAACCGATGTGAGAAGAAATTGTTGGTAGAGAACGGATTGCTGAAAGATGCAGTTTATGAAGGGAAGCAGACTTTTGGCTACTTTTCCGGAAGAGACGGCATGACTCACCGGTTTGATTTGTGCGAAGAATGTTATAATGAATGGATCGGTATGTTCCGTATTCCGGTGGAGGAAACGGAAAATGCGGAGATGATTTAACAGAAAAAGAGGGAATGGAATGATAGATGTTTGTCTGCTCGGGACGGGCGGAATGATGCCTCTTCCGTATAGATATCTGACATCAATGATGGCAAGGTATAACGGCAAGAGTATATTGATTGATTGCGGTGAAGGAACACAGATCGCAATGAAAGAGAAAGGTTGGAGTCCGAAACCGATTGATGTGATTTGTTTTACGCATTATCATGCGGATCATATCAGTGGTTTGCCGGGGATGCTTTTGACAATGGGGAATGCGGAACGGACAGAGCCGCTTCTTATGATAGGACCTAAAGGACTTGAAAGAGTGGTCGGAGCGCTTCGTGTCATTGCACCGGAGCTTCCGTTTGAAATAAAGTTTCATGAAGTGACAGAGCCGTTTGAACAGATTGATATGGGTGATTACAAGCTCGAAGCGTTTCGCGTAAATCACAATGTAATTTGCTACGGCTATAATCTGATTGTAGAACGTGCAGGTAAATTCCAAGTAGACAAAGCAAAAGAGTTGGGCCTTCCGGTGCAGTGCTGGAATCCGTTGCAGAAAGGTAATACAGTTGAATTTGAAGGAAAAACTTATACGCCGGATATGGTGATGGGGGCTCCGCGAAAGGGGCTGAAGGTAACTTACTGTACAGATACGAGACCGACAAAATCCATCGAGGAAAATGCGGCAGGCGCAGATTTGTTTATCTGTGAAGGAATGTACGGTGAGGAAGATAAGCAGCAGAAGGCAAGAGAACATAAACATATGACGTTTTATGAGGCTGCGCAGATTGCAAAGGCAGCAGACGTAAAACAGATGTGGCTTACGCATTACAGTCCTTCGTTGCCGTGGCCGGATCAGTACCTTCCGCAGGTGCGTAAAATTTTTGAGGCATCGCTTACGGCGAAAGACGGACAGACAACAGAACTTGATTTTGAAGAAGAATAAATGAAACCAATCGGAAAGGAGGCGATATAGCGTATGAAGAAAAAAATGGCAGGCAAAAAAGGCGTTGTTATATTTTTTGTGTTGCTTCTTCTTATTGTGGGATATTTTTATTATCTTTCAAACCGCCCTGTATCGCAACCTGAGGAAGCGGTTCCGGAGATAGAGGTCATGACGGCGACGCAGCGTGTGCTTGCGCGTGATCTTTCTATTAATTATCCGCCGACACCGAGAGAGGTTGTAAAATATTACAGCGAAATTACGCAGTGTTTTTACAATGAAGAAATTACCGATGATGATATTTATGCACTCGGTATGAAGGCAAGAGAATTATATGATGCAGAACTTGTAGCGAATCAGACAGAGGCAGATTATATGGATTCTTTGAAGTTTGATATACAGGACTTCAGAAGTAAAAGCAGAACGATTGCAAGTTATGAACCTTCTTCGAGTCTTGATGTGGAAACGTTTTCGGAAGATGGTTTTGAGTGGGCGAGATTGTATTGTAATTATGGTGTGAAGCAAGGCGAGATTTTGTACAACTCTAATATGGTATTTATTTTGAGAAAAGATGATACGGGCCATTACAAAATATATGGTTGGAAACTTGCGGACGAAAAGCAGACTTTGGAAAGTACAGACTAAAAGGAAAGTAGTTGGAGAACTATGGCAGAGCAGAAAGATATATTGATATTAGGCATAGAGAGTTCCTGTGATGAGACG
>JAZQDJ010000081.1:0-9697 GCA_045546735.1 Lachnospiraceae bacterium
CCTTTACATGGTCTTCCATCTGTTTGTGCGGATATACTCCTTTAACAATTCTTCCACCAGCTCGTCTCTCTCCACCTTCATAATCAGGCTTCTTGCTCCCTTATGACTGGTAATATAGGTCGGGTCTCCGCTCATAATATAACCCACAATCTGATTTACCGGGTTATATCCCTTTTCACTTAACGCCTCATAAACAGTAGACAAAACAACTTTTACACCTGTTTCCGGTTCTACCTCTACTTTAAAATATTGTGTGTTACCTAAATCCTGCATGTAATCACGCCCCCATCTTTCATTATCGTTTTGTATTTGAAAACAGTTTTTCCATTGTATAACATTCTGATTATAGCACTCTTTTGCGATAAACTCAATTCTTTTGCGCAAAAACAGTCTCTTCATCCAGCATGGAATGCAACTTACAGACTATCTCCCGGTTCGTTAAATCCTCCTCGGATTTTACCGCCACTTTGATATAATTTTTCGTATGACCGACGTAATAATCTTCTCCGCCGATTTGCTGCATCTGCTCAAACAGCACTTCTTTTTCTTTGCCCAAATATTGTTCTCTGTACGAAACAGAATGGCGCTTGTCCATCTCAAGAAGCACTGCACTTCTTGCTTTTTTCTCCTTTTCTGTCAGCTGACCCGGCATTGAGGCAGCCACCGTTCCTTCCCTTCTCGAATACGGAAATACGTGCATCTCAAAAAATTTAATATCTTCAAGAAATGCTTCTGTCTGCGCAAATTCTTCCTCCGTTTCCCCCGGAAATCCTGTAATGACATCTGTCGTAATCGCAGGCTCTTCAAAATATTTACGCAAAATACGGACACCTTCTTTAAACTCCTCACATGTATATCGGCGATTCATCCTTTTTAAAACAGTATCACTTCCGCTCTGAAGTGAAAGATGAAAATGCGGACAAACTTTCGACAGCTTCGATAAACGCTCTGCAAACTCTTCTGTCACAATGCGTGGTTCGAGCGACCCAAGGCGGATTCTCGTGAGGCCTTCAATTTTGTGAATCTGTTCAATCAGCTCAATTAAATCGTCCCCTGCACCGTCCGTATTGTAAGTCTCGCCGCGAAAATCAAGCCCGTAAGAACTTAAATGAATCCCTGTCAGAACCACTTCTTTATAACCGCCTGCAACAAGCCCTTCAATTTCTGCAAGCACATGCTCCTGTTTTCTTGAGCGTACACGCCCCCTTGCGTACGGAATCACACAATAACTGCAGAACTGATTACAGCCATCCTGTATTTTAATATACGCACGCGTGTGCTCCGCCGTATGGGAAAGCTGCATTTCTTCATATTCTTTTTCCTGCGCAATATCGGGAATCGTTCTTCCTGCTAACGTTTTCCCTGCGGTCTCCCGCGTTTTTAAAAACTCTTCCACAATCGAAGCAATGTCTTTTTTACGATTATTCCCAATTGCAAGATCAATATAAGGATCTTCTTCCATCTGCTTTTCTGCCGTCTGCACATAGCATCCGACTGCAACAACTATTGCCTCCGGATTCTGTTTTTTGGCACGATGAATCATCTGCCGGCTTTTACGGTCCGCAATATTTGTTACTGTACATGTATTTATAATATAAATATCTGCTTTTTGGTAAAAATCAACAATTTCATAACCTTCTTTTTGTAGAAATTGCTGCATTACGTCTAGTTCATATGAATTTACCTTGCAACCAAGGTTATGGAGTGCCACACTTTTCATCGGTTTTCCTCGTTTTTTTTGTAAGGTTTTCGGCTTGACTTTTCATTTCCCTGCATTTAGTATAATAAGCGAAGGTATAAAGAAAAAGGAGGATTTTGGAACATGAAAACAGTACAGATTTCATTAAATTCAATCGACAAAGTAAAATCATTCGTAAATGATATTACAAAATTTGACTACGATTTCGATTTAGTATCAGGAAGATACGTAATCGACGCTAAATCTATCATGGGTATCTTCAGTTTAGACCTTTCTAAACCGATCGACTTAAACATCCATGTAGAAGACGGCGCAGAAGACGTTATGGAAGTTCTTAAGAACTACACAGTTTAGTCTTCACTTCACACCGACATTATTTAAGAACAGGGTTTTTACACCCTGTTCTTTTTTATTTACTTTATTTCAATAATCTCTCTTGTCTCAAGCGCTGTTTTTACAAGTTCATCAATTACATCTTCCAAGTTTTGCTCATGACCGCGGATTACGTTGACATTCGGTTTTGTTACCGGATGCTTTGCCACAAAAATCGTACAGCAATCTTCGAACGGCTGGATGGATGTTTCATACGTATTAATTTTTTCGGAAATATCCACAATATCCTGTTTATCAAATGCGATAAGCGGACGATATACCGGAAGTTCACACACTTCATTTGTCGAAATTAAACTCTGCATCGTCTGTGAAGCCACCTGGCCGATACTCTCACCCGTCACAAGTCCGAGACACCCCGTCTCTTTCGCAATCATCTCTGCAATACGCATCATGTAACGGCGCATAATAATCGTAAGTTCATCATGCGGACATTTTTCATATATTGCCAACTGAATATCCGTAAAATTAATTACATGCAAATTCATCGGACCGGCATAGGCAGAAACATATTTAGCAAGATCAACTACTTTCTGTTTTGCACGCTCAGACGTATAAGGCGGTGCATGGAAATAAGTTGCCTCAAGTTTTACACCTCGCTTGCTGATCATGTAACCTGCTACCGGCGAGTCAATTCCTCCCGAGAGAAGAAGCATCGCTTTTCCTCCTGTACCGACAGGCATTCCGCCCGGTCCCGGAATTGTTTCAGAATAAATATATATTTTCTCGCGAATTTCTACACTCAGCTCAATCTCCGGATTGTGGACATCCACTTTCATATCCGGATATGCATCCAGAATCACTCCTCCGAGTTCGCAATTGATTTCCATGGAACTGAGCGGATAGTTTTTACGTGCACGTCTCGCAAACACCTTAAATGTTTTATTTTTCTCCGGATATACTTTTCCGATATAATCAACAATCGTTTCGGAAAGCTTCTCAAAGCCTTCATCTTCCACATAAATCATCGGGCAGATTCCGGAAATACCGAACACTTTCTTAAGTGCCTCCACCGTTTCATCATAATCAAACTCAGAAACCGCATCTACATAAATACGTCCCTGCGTTTTACGGATCTTAAATTCTCCTTCCACTTTATCAAGTGCAAAGCGGATTTGATCCACAAGCGCATCCTCAAACATATAGCGGTTTCTTCCCTTGACTCCGATTTCTGCGTATTTTATCAAAAATGCTGTAAACATACTTTCTCCTCTTCTCTCTAATGCCTCGTATATTTGCGGAGCATCGGTAATAATTCATTTAAACATTTCAAAGTATAATCCAATTCTTCCTTCGTTGTAAAGATGCTGAAGCTAAAACGGATGGTAGAATCAAGCATATCCTGCGCCACTCCCATACTTTTTAAGGTCGCACTCACGGTGTGCTTGTTTGATGCGCAGGCACTTCCCGCCGACACATACACGCCACGGTCTTCAAGCGCATGCAATAAAACCTCGCTGCGCACTCCCGCAAAAGATACACTCACAATATGAGGTGCGCCTTCTTCATAAAGAGGTCCGTTTACTTTCACACTTTCTATTTTTTGTACCTCATCCGTAAAAAAGCGTTTCAAATCATATAATCTTTCAACATCCTCTGACAAATTACGGTACATTACCTGCGTTGCTTTTCCGATTCCTGCCACACCCGGAACATTTTCCGTCCCCGAACGCATTCCCTTCTGTTGTCCGCCGCCGAACATAATCGGTTTTATTTTTACATGCTCATCCACATACAAAAATCCTGTTCCTTTCGGCCCGTGAATCTTGTGTCCGCTCACGGAAAGCATATCGATTTTGCTCTTTTTCGGAAAGATCTTATACTTTCCGAAACTCTGTACTGCATCCACATGAAACAACGTCTTCGGATTCATCCGCTTAATGAGCAGTCCTGCTTCCTCAACCGGTTGCACCGCACCCACTTCATTATTCACATGCATAATCGACACAAGAATCGTATCCGGACGAATTGTCTGTTCCAATTCTTCCAAACGGATGATGCCCTGCTTATCCACCGAAAGATATGTCACCTCATATCCGATAGATTCAAGGTATTCCATCGTCTGTAAAATTGCCGGATGTTCAACCTTTGTCGTAATCAAATGCCTTCCCGCACGGCTGTTGGCGCTGGCCGCTCCCATAAGTGCCCAGTTATCCGACTCCGTTCCTCCGGATGTATAAAAAATCTCTTTTTCCTGTACTTTCAGGGTTTTTGCAATAATTTCTTTTGATTCTTTTACATAACGCTCTGCTTCCACACCTTTTTGATGCATACTCGAAGGATTTCCGAAATCCTCACGCATCACGCGGCTGACAACATCCACAACCTCGTCAAATGCACGGGTTGTTGCAGAGTTATCTAAATATATTTCCATAACTGACTTCCTTTCAGTTTTTGTCCTTCTATATCATATGTCATGACAGCTGCCATCGTGCAAGACCGAACCATACTATATTTCTCTTCCTTCAAGTTCATACATTAAAATCGAGAGCATTGTCATCCCCGCCGTCTCTGTACGCAAAATCCGTTTGCCTAAAGTAACCGGACAAACACCGTTACTTTCCGCTAACTCAATTTCCTCTTCAGAAAAACCGCCTTCCGGTCCGATAAAAACTGCCACCGATTGTCCCGGCTTAATTGCTTTTATCAGTTCGCGGGTATGTGACATATCCTCCGCCATCTCATAAGGAATCAATTTCGCATCCATCTTGCCGGCTTTTTGCACCGCCTCTTTAAAACTCATCAAACTTGCAACCTGTGGGATACAAGCCCTCTTACTCTGCTTTGCCGCCGCCTCTGCAATTGCCTGCCAGCGCATGAGTTTGCTCTTTTCTTTTTTCGCGTCAAGTTTCACTACCGCGCGCTTGGTTGCAACAGGAATGACCTCGTATACCCCAAGTTCTACCGCCTTTTGGATAATAAGTTCCATCTTGTCCGACTTCGGAAGACCTTGAAACAGGTATACCTTTACCGGAAGTTCTACCGCATCCTCTTTCACGAAACGAAGTTCACACAAAATCTCATCTTCTCCAAGACTCAAAATACCACATCGGTATTCTTTTCCGTCCACTCCGTTACTGACTGCTAACTCTTCGCCCTCTTTCATGCGGAGCACATTCTTTATATGATTTACATCTTTACCGGTAATCGATACACGGTTTCCCGCAATTGCCTCCGGCTCTACAAAAAACTGATACATGGCTACTCCTATGCTAACTTACGTGCTGTCACACTCATCCACTCGCCCTGCCGGGTCACTTCTACGATTTCCATTCCCGCGTCTGTTGCTGCTTTCTGAACAAGACCTTCTTTTCCGTTAATAATACCGGAAGTAATGTAAATTCCGCCCGGTTTCAACTGATTTACAATCACCGGTGTCAACGGAACTAACACCTCTGCCAAAATGTTTGCCACCACAATGTCATACTTTCCGTATCCGACTCTGTCCTGAATTTCCTTATCGGAAATAATGTTTCCGATCATCATCTCAAACTTGTCCGGTACAATACCGTTCATTTCCATATTTTCCGCAACCGCCGGTTCTGCACATGGATCGAGATCCGTTCCGACGGCAGATTTGATTCCATACATCAGGGATACAATCGCCAAAATCCCACTTCCGGTTCCGACATCCAAAAGCTGCGTTTCCGGAGTAATAAACTTCTTAAGCTGACGGATACAAAGCTGCGTTGTCTCATGCATCCCTGTTCCGAATGCCGTGCCCGGATCGATATGGAGCACTTTTTTATCTTTATCTTCTTCTTTCACTTCTTCCCATGAAGGAGTAACAAGAAGATCATCGATATAAAACTGATGGAAAAACTGTTTCCAATTATTCATCCAGTCAATATCTTCCGTTTCGGAAACCGTAACGCTTCCCTCTCCGATATCCATAAACATACGTAAATCTTCAAGTTCACGCTTCATATCTGCCACAAGCGCATCGATATCCACATGTTGCCCTGTGCTGACCGCAAAATAGGAATTGTCCACTCCGTCAGACAATCCTGCTGCCACCTGCGGTGTTTCTGTATCATCTTCTTCCGGAATCTCCACAAAGAAGCTGACATATGCCACTCCGTCATTTTCCGGCGCATCCGGCAAAATATCGACAAACATCTGCTCTTTTTCCCACGCTGTAAGCGGAACTTTATCTTCTATCTGCGCACCTTCAAGACCGAGGTCATACATTGTAGATATAATAATATCTTCCGCCTCTGCAAGCGTTTTAATTGTAAGTTTTGTCCATTTCATTTTCTATTCCTCACTACATAAAATTATATGCATAAATCACAACAACACTGACCGCAACAAAAATCACTCCGAGAATCAACGACATGATATTAAATGTACGTGACATTCCTTTTTCATAAAACACAGTCGGTTTCTCCGGATTCAAAAAGATTTCCCTATATTCTCCTTCATTGACATAAAGAAGATTTGTGTATATTTCCTGACTCCCCGTATAAGTCTGTCCATTATAATAGTATTCGTAAACCGGACAATATGTCTTTGTGCTTCTGCCATCGGACGAATTACTGTAATGCCATTTCACATCCACACATTTTCCCAGCACCGCATAAGTGCATTTTTTCTGTTCCAGTTTCTCTATCACAATCTGAATTAAAAGCAAAATTCCCACAACAAAAAACACTCCTGCTGCCATGTTAGGGATATGTTTCACTATATTTTCCTTCGTCACTTCATTCCCGAACTGCCACAAAAGTCCGCTTATCACAACAGTAAATCCAATCATCGGAAATATAACAATAATCGGATGTCGAAATCCTGCCTTGATTTCATTTATCAAACCGGCCACGCCGAATACAACAAAGTATTGGCCGAAAACAATAGCTGTCCAGCCCAACGCATGCAATTTCGCCGTCATAATCAATGCAATTAACGACATTACAAACCAACTCAAAAAAATAATCGAAAAAACAATCGATGAAACCGGCGTTTTCTTTTTACTCAATACCTTGTCCCCTTTCTCACAATTCGTCGCTCATTATATCATACTTTTGCCGGCTGGACAACTTGCGCATAAGAAAAGGAGCCATTGCATCGCAATCGCTCCGAACCTAATCTTATCTGAATAATCCTTTTTTCTTTTTAGACGCTTTTCCTCCGGAACCCTTCGGATCTTTTGGGTCATTGTCCTTTTTATTCGCTGTATATTCCTTTACCGCTTCAAGCGAATTGTCCGTCGCCGCATCAAACTGACGAAGAAGGTCTTTTGCCTCTCCCGAAAGCTTATCAGGAATCTGTACCACCAATGTCACATATTGGTCACCTCGCACATTTTTATCACGGAGAGAAGGAACACCTTTTCCTTTCAGACGGATTTTTGTATCGGTCTGTGTACCGGCTTTCACATCATAAACAACTCTTCCGTCCACAGTATCAATCAAAATCTCGCCACCGAGCGCAGCAACTGCAAACGATATCGGTACCGTTGAGAAAATATTGTAATCCTGTCTCTGGAAAATCGGATGACGCTGAACCATAACCTCAACAAGAAGATCTCCTCTCGGTCCTCCATTGATGCCCGGTTCTCCTTTATCACGAATACGGATACTCTGTCCGTGGTCAATACCGGCCGGAATTGTCACCTGAATTTTCTTACGGTTTGAAACATAACCGGAACCATGACAATCACTACACTTCTCCTTGATTATCTGACCGCTTCCGTTACAGTCCGGACATGTTTGGACATTTCGGACGGTTCCGAAGAACGACTGCTGTGTAAATACAACCTGACCTTTACCGCCACATTTTGTACATGTCGTTTTGGACGTTCCCGGTTTTGCACCGCTTCCGTTACATGTAGGACAACTGTCTTTCAACGTAAGCTCAATTTCTTTGTCTACGCCGAATACGGCCTCTTCAAATGTAATTCGGACACTTGTACGAATGTTTGCTCCTTTCATCGGGCCATTACTTTGACGACGACGGCTGCCTCCGCCAAACATATCACCGAAAATATCACCGAAAATATCAGTAAAGTCGGCACCGTTAAAATCAAAACCGCCGAAGCCTCCGCCTCCGCCGCCTTGTTCAAACGCAGCATGACCAAACTGGTCATACTGACGTTTCTTTTCAGGGTCGCTGAGAATTGCGTACGCCTCGGAGGCCTCTTTGAATTTCTTCTCAGCCTCCTGATCTCCCGGGTTCATGTCCGGATGGTATTTTTTCGCAAGTGCTCTGTATGCTTTTTTAATCGCTGCTTCATCAGCATTTTTATCTACACCTAAGACTTCATAATAGTCCCGTTTCTGCTCTGCCATAACGATTTATTAAACCTCTCTGTAATCTCCGTCCACTACATCACCTTCCGGTTCGCTGCCTGCAGCACCGCCCATATTAGGGTCAAAACCGCCTGCTCCCATGTTAGGATCAGCACCTGCTGCTCCCTGCGCCTGCTCATACATCTTTGTAAACAGTGCCTGTGCGGAGTTTGTAAGTTTTTCTTTCTTTGCTTTGAGCTCTGTCACCTGATCCGCCGACATCTCCTGATCCTTTGTCGCATCAAGGAATGCTTTAAGGTCTGCAAGATCTGCTTCTACCGGAGCTTTCTCGCTGTCAGATAATTTATCTCCCACTTCACCGAGTGCTTTTTCTGTCTGGAATGCGAATGAGTCAGCATCGTTTCTTGCATCAATCGCTTCTCTGCGGGCTTTGTCCTGCGCCTCGAACTCAGCTGCCTCTTTGACAGCTCTGTCGATTTCATCGTCAGACATATTAGAACCTGCTGTGATTGTAATGTGCTGTTCTTTTCCTGTACCAAGGTCTTTTGCAGATACATTTACAATACCATTTGCATCGATATCAAAAGTAACTTCAATCTGCGGAATTCCGCGAGGAGCCGGAGCAATACCGTCAAGACGGAACTGGCCTAATGATTTGTTGTCTCTTGCAAACTGTCTTTCACCCTGAACTACGTTGATATCAACTGCGCTCTGATTATCTGCTGCAGTAGAGAAAATCTGGCTCTTCTTTGTAGGAATTGTTGTATTTCTTTCAATCAATCTTGTAGCCACGCCGCCCATTGTCTCGATAGAAAGAGAAAGCGGAGTAACATCAAGAAGAAGGATATCACCTGCCCCTGCATCGCCGGCAAGTTTTCCACCCTGAACAGACGCACCGAGTGCCACACATTCATCCGGATTAAGGGTTTTGTTAGGCTCATGTCCTGTAAGCTGTTTTACTTTATCCTGAACAGCAGGGATACGTGTAGAACCTCCCACAAGTAATACTTTACCGATTTCAGAAGCTGTAAGACCTGCATCTTTTAACGCATTCTGAACCGGAATTGCTGTTCTTTCTACAAGATCATGTGTAAGTTCATCAAATTTTGCTCTTGTAAGGTTCATATCAAAGTGAAGCGGGCCACTTGCGTTCATACTGATGAACGGAAGATTAATATTAGTAGTTGTAGCAGAAGACAACTCTTTTTTCGCCTTTTCTGCCGCTTCTTTTAATCTCTGAAGTGCCATTTTATCATTGGAAAGGTCTACGCCGTTTGCTGCTTTGAACTCAGCAATCATCCAATCGATAACTTTCTGGTCAAAGTCATCTCCACCAAGACGTGTATCACCGTTTGTAGAT
>JAZQDJ010000082.1:0-9936 GCA_045546735.1 Lachnospiraceae bacterium
ACTAGACCCAACTCCTTGGCTCACAGAACGACATGGCTACGATCCGACTTCACTTCAAAGTTCCGTTTATTGACAAAATTGCAAAGAAGGTTGTATTAAAAGAGCAGGTAGTTGACTTTGCTCCGCAGCCGGTTATCACAAAAGATAACGTTACAATGCGTATTGACACAGTTGTGTTCTATCAGATTACAGATCCGAAGTTGTTTGCATACGGTGTTGAGAATCCGATTATGGGGATTGAGAACCTGACAGCCACAACACTTCGTAACATCATCGGTGATATGGAACTTGACCAGACTCTTACATCCAGAGAAGTTATCAATACAAAGATGAGTACAACACTTGATATCGCAACAGACCCATGGGGTATCAAAGTAAACCGTGTTGAGCTTAAGAACATCATTCCTCCTGCAGCTATCCAGGATGCGATGGAAAAACAGATGAAAGCTGAACGTGAACGTCGTGAAGCTATCCTTCGTGCAGAGGGTGAAAAGAAATCTACTATCCTTGTAGCAGAAGGTCAGAAAGAATCTGCAATCCTTGAGGCAGAGGCTGAGAAACAGTCAGCAATTCTTCGTGCAGAAGCTCAGAAAGAAAAGATGATTCGTGAGGCAGAAGGTGAGGCTGAGGCAATCCTTAAAGTACAGCAGGCGAATGCAGACGGTATCAGAATGCTTCGTGAAGCAGGTGCGGATGAAGCAGTTCTTCAGATGAAGAGCTTAGAGGCACTTGAGAAAGTGGCAGCAGGTCAGTCTACAAAGATTATTATCCCATCCGATTTACAGGGAATCGCAGGACTTGCTACAACATTCAAAGAAGTGGCATCAAGCAAATAAAACTTGCATAAGAATTTAAAAATAAAGGGCAGTTTCGGCGAAAATCGCTGAAATTGCCCCTTTTTTCTTGCGGTGACAGGGGTCTGTGTATTATAATGCTAAATATCTGATGCGACTAGTATTTGCAAAGAAACGGAGGCAATAGAAATAAAATGGATTTAAAAGGAAGAGACTTTTTAAAACTGCTTGATTATACAGCAGAGGAAATTACATATTTAGTGGATTTGGCAGCAGACTATAAAAAGAAGAAAAAAGACGGTGTGCTTCATGATACCTTAAAGGGAAAAAATGTAGCACTGATTTTTGAAAAGACTTCAACGCGTACACGCTGCTCGTTTGAGGTAGCAGCTCATGATCTCGGTATGGGAACGACTTACCTTGAACCGGCAAGTTCGCAGATCGGAAAAAAAGAGAGCATTGCTGATACAGCCAGAGTTTTGGCGGGCATGTTTGATGGTATTGAATACCGTGGCTACGGTCAGGAAATAGTGGAAGAACTTGCGAGGTATTCTAAGGTTCCGGTATGGAACGGGCTTACAAATGAATTCCATCCGACACAGATGCTTGCCGATCTTTTGACAATCCGCGAGCAGTTTGGAACTTTAGAAGGAATCAAAGTGGCATATATGGGCGATGCGCGTTACAACATGGCAAATTCCTGGATGGTAACATGTGCAAAAATGGGAATGGACTTTGTGGCATGCTCACCGAAGGCATATTTCCCGGACGCGGAGCTGATTGCAACATGTCAGGAAATCGCGAAGGAAACAGGAGCAACACTTTCTTTCTCTGAGGATGCACTTGAAGGTGTGAAAGGTGCAAACGTGATTTACACTGACGTTTGGGTTTCTATGGGAGAACCGGATGAAATTTGGGAGGAGAGAATCCGTGATCTTTCTCCGTATAAAGTAGATAAAAATCTTATGGATCATGCAGCAGAAAATGCAATCTTTATGCACTGTCTTCCGGCGTTCCATGATTTAAAGACGGAGATTGGAAAAGAAAAAGGTGAACAGTACAATGTTTCAGAACTCGAAGTGACGGATGAAGTGTTCGAATCCGAACGTTCCGTTGTATTTGAGGAAGCTGAGAACCGTATGCATACCATCAAAGCTGTGATGGCTGCAACACTCGGAGCATAAGATGAGCATGTTCCAAGATTACCGGTATTTTGAAAGTACCGGGTCGACCAATGATGATTGTGCCCGTTTTTTGCAAGATGGCGCTCCGCACGGACTGGTTGTTGTGGCAGACAGCCAATCTGCAGGCAAAGGCCGTCGCGGAAGAAACTGGGCTTCACCGCCGGGAGAGTCAGTCTATATGTCTGTCGGGCTTAGACCGCAGATGCCGGCAGACAGTACTTCGATGTTGACGCTCGTGGCAGCACTTGCTGTTTGTCGTGCGATAGAAGAAGTTTCGGAGTGTGATAAGGCTTATATCAAATGGCCGAATGACATTGTGATCGGTGGACGTAAAGTATGCGGGATCTTAACGGAACTGCATTTTGACGGGCAAGGGGATCCGCTGGTCGTTATCGGTATCGGAATCAATGTAAATAACCGGGATTTTCCGCAGGAACTCATGCTGACGGCGACGTCGCTTTACTTGGAGTTCGGGCGGCAGTGGAATGGGAAGCTGCTGATAGAGAAGGTACTGGAGTGCTTTGAATCATACTACACAAAATTTACAGAAAAATGCGATATGTCTACCATAATGGCAGAGTATGTCGAAAAAATGATAAATAAAGACAGGGAGGTCCGGGTACTGGATCCGGCCGGTGAATACAGCGGTATAGCCAGAGGGATTGATGCAAAGGGACAACTCCTTGTGGAAAAGAAAAACGGCACATTAGAGGCGGTTTACGCCGGAGAAGTGTCGGTGAGAGGAATATACGGATATGTCTGAGGAAATGATAAAAGATACATTGCCGGATGGCAGGATTGTACTTTGCGGTTCAAATGCATATGAGAAGAAATTTTTTCTGAATCCTGCTTTTTCAGCTTTGCCTGATTCCGTAAAAGAAGAACTCCGCATTCTCTGTGTACTGTTTACCGAGGAAGCCGGCGGTGTTTTTATGATTGTCTTCGAGGAAGACGGTACGGCTATGATGGCGACGGAGTCAGCGGAAGAGGATATCTTATATGATGATATTACAGCAGGACTTTTGATCAGCGAAGTGCGCAGGCACAGACAGGAATTGTTTGAACAGTTACAACTTTTTTACCGCGTATTTGTCCTGAAGGAGGAACTATGATCTTAGTATTAGACGTTGGAAATACAAATATTACATTCGGTGTATATGAAGGAATGGAGCTTGTAACGACATTCCGCATTACAACAAAGATTGCCAGAACATCCGACGAGTATGGGATTTTAATCCGTGATCTTTTACGTATGAATGACATCAATCGTGCGGATATTGAAGGAAGCATTGTGGCAAGTGTTGTACCGAACATTATGCATTCTTTGACAGGAGCGATGATCCGCTATATCGGTTCTGTTCCGATTGTCATCGGCCCCGGAACAAAAACCGGTATTCAGATTAAGACAAAAAACCCGCGTGAAATCGGCGCAGACCGTGTGGTCGATGCAGTGGCTGCGTATGAAAAATACGGTGGTCCGATTCTTGTGCTTGATTTCGGAACAGCAACGACTTATGACTATGTCTCTGTAGACGGAAGTCTGATGGCAGGCGTGACAGCACCGGGAGTTCGTATTTCGGCGGCAGCTCTTTCTGAGAATGCGGCAAAATTACCGAAAATCGAGATTAAGAAACCGGATTCCATCTTGGCAGGTGATACTGTAACGAGTATGCAGGCGGGTGTTATGTACGGTCAAATCGGTCAGACTGAATATATTATCAAGCAGATGAAGAAAGAAACAGGCTGCCACGATATGAAAGTAGTAGCGACAGGCGGGCTTGGAAGAGCTATTTCACAGGAGACGGATTTGATTGATTTATATGACCAGACATTGACGCTCGACGGACTTCGTATTATTTTTGAAAAAAATCGTGCCGACTTACAGGCATAAGAAAAAGGGAAACGGAATGAAACGATTGCAAATTGGAAATGTTAAGCTTAGCAATCCGGTCATACTGGCTCCGATGGCAGGTGTAACGGACCTGCCATTTCGTTTGCTCTGCAAAGAGCACGGTGCGGGGCTTTTGTGTATGGAGATGGTTTCGGCAAAAGCAATTTATTTTAATAACAAAAACACAGAGCAGTTGATGGAAATTCATCCGCAGGAAACGCCGGTATCACTTCAGCTCTTTGGATCGGATCCGGATATTATCAGTCAGATGGCGGCAAGAATTGAAGAAAAGCCGTTTTCTGTTCTTGACATCAACATGGGGTGTCCGGTACCGAAAGTGGTGAATAACGGAGAAGGATCGGCGCTTATGAAAAATCCGGCGCTTGTCAGGGAGATTTTGACAAAGACGGTAAAGGCAATCGAAAAACCGGTAACGGTTAAAATCCGTAAGGGATTCGATGATAATTCTGTCAATGCGGTGGAAATTGCAAAGATTGCAGAAGATTGCGGAGTGGCTGCCATTGCAGTGCACGGGAGAACGAGAGAGCAGTATTATTCCGGAAAAGCGGATTGGGATATTATTGCGCAGGTAAAAGATGCCGTGCAAATTCCGGTGATAGGAAACGGTGATATTACCGATTGCGCTTCGGCAGCAAAAATGTTTGAAGAAACCGGTTGTGACGGAATCATGATCGGCCGTGCAGCGCAGGGGAATCCATTCTTGTTTGAACAAGTTGTTTCTTATTTAGAAACAGGTCAGTTGCCGGAGAAACCTTCCAAAGAACATATGAGAGATACCGTGTTGCGTCATATGGAATTGCAGCTTGAGTACAAAGGTGAGTATACGGCGGTGCGTGAAATGCGTAAGCATATTGCGTGGTATTCAGCCGGAATGCCTCATTCGGCAAGACTCCGTCAAAAGGTTAACGAAATTGAGAGCATGGAAGAACTCAAAGACTATGTCATATCTGTCCTTTTTGCGCATACAATGTAGCATGAGCAATGAGGATAGAAAAATTATTAAATATGTAATGTTCGGAGACAGGGAACATATGACACAGTTTCCGAAAGCAGGTGCAGTTGAAATTGCTGTGGGTCCGTATGAAATCATAGAGTTCCGTCCGGTATTTTTGTTTTGGGATAAAACAGATGAGATATTGGTTCGGTTTTACGGGCAGTGGGTAATTTCCGGGAAAAAGATATTTGGGTGGTTATCCGAAGCGGTAAAAAGGCATATGCAAAGTAAATATAAAGAAGTGTTTCTGAGTCATCCGGAAACACTTTTTCTTTCGGAAAAAGCGCAGCGGGAGATACCGATTGGTTTTTGGGGGGAGGTTCCCGGGATACAAAAGTCATTGGAGGAGCAGTTTGCCGAAAATACATCGCTGAAAATTTTTGAAGCCGCAGAAAGAGAAGTTTCGGTGTTTTTTATGCTTGGCGGTGAGTGTAATTATGAGCGTTTGGCACAGTGGCTGTCAAAGGTGGATGGTATAGCCGGGCTGAAAATGACGGATTTATATTTGTTCGGAGATGCCTATCAAAAGGAATATGCGGAAGAATTGCTGGAGAGTTTCTATGAGGAGACAGGTATGGCGGGGAGTTTTTGCGGGATTTCCGAAAGCAGGAGGATGATGACGATGACGAGGGGAGAAGTGTTGCTTGTGGATGAACGGGGGCTTTTGGCAGAGCAGGTCGGACGCCCTGCATATTATATAGACGGAGCGGGAGTGCGGACAAGAAAGGAAATGAGGAGGTTGACAGGGGTTTGCAAAGGGTGCTATAGCTTGCGAATGCACCTTGACAGAGCCTTTTTGAGTGCGTTATAATGTCATAGTTAATTAGGCGGATAGCCATGTTTCATCAAAAGTAAAGAAAGGATGACGGTCGTGGAAGCAAAGAAAAACATTTTGACCTATGAAGGTCTGAAAAAATATGAGGAAGAATTAGAACATTTAAAGGTTGTAAGACGTAAAGATGTTGCTGATAAGATTAAAGAAGCAAGAGGACAGGGAGACTTGTCTGAAAATGCTGAGTACGATGCAGCGAAAGATGAGCAGCGTAACATCGAAGCAAGAATCGAAGAAATCGAGAAAATTCTTAAAAATGCAGAAGTTATTGATGAGGATGAAATCGATACAGAAAAAATCAGTGTTGGCTGTAAAGTGAAATTACGCGACGTCGCTGAGAAAGAGGATGTAGAATATAAAATTGTAGGTTCTACAGAAGCGAACAGCTTAAAAGGAAAAATTTCCAACGAGTCACCGGTAGGAAAAGCGCTGATCGGTTTAAAAGTAGGACAGACAGCAGCAGTAGAAACACCGGGCGGAGTATATAAATACAAAGTTCTTGAGATTCAGAGAGCATAGACTCTAAAGAACAGGAGATAGTAATGGCTAACAATAATCAGAATACACAGCAGCAGGATGTGAATCAGCTGTTAAAAGTACGTCGCGAGAAACTTGCGACATTACAGGAGAACGGAAAAGACCCGTTCGTAATCACAAAATTTGATCAGACACACCATTCTCTTGAGGTGAAGGCTCTTTATGAGGAGCATGAAGCAAAGCTTCTTGCAGGTCGCAAGGCGCCGGATGTAGAAGGGATGGACGAGCAGCAGGCAAGAGAAGTTCTGAAGGCAGACTATAATGAAAGAAGAGCCATCATGGATGCAGAGCCGATTCCGGTTACGATTGCAGGACGTATGATGTTCAAACGCGTGATGGGTAAAGCTTCTTTCTGTAATATTCAGGATTTAAAAGGAAATATTCAGATTTACGTGGCAAGAGATGCTGTCGGTGAAGAAGATTACGCAGACTTCAAGAAATCAGATATCGGTGATATCTATGGTGTTTCAGGTTTTGCGTTCCGTACACAGGCGGGAGAAATTTCTATCCATGCAGACAAAATGACTCTTCTTTCTAAGAGTTTACAGATTCTTCCGGAGAAATTCCACGGACTGACAGATACAGATACACGTTACCGTCAAAGATACGTAGACCTTGTTATGAATGCAGAGGTAAAGGATACTTTTATTAAGCGTTCTAAGATTATCAGCACAATCCGTAAATACTTAGACGGCGAAGGCTTTATGGAAGTAGAAACACCGATGCTTGTGGCTAACGCAGGCGGTGCTGCTGCCAGACCTTTCGAGACTCATTTCAATGCGCTCGATGAGGATTTCAAACTTCGTATTTCGTTAGAGCTTTACTTAAAGAGACTGATTGTCGGCGGACTTGAGAGAGTGTACGAAATCGGTCGTGTATTCCGTAACGAAGGTCTTGATACAAGACACAATCCGGAATTTACGCTGATGGAGTTATATCAGGCATACACAGATTACAACGGAATGATGGATTTAACAGAGAACATGTTCCGCTATGTAGCACAGGAAGTGCTTGGCACAACAAAGATTGTTTACAACGGCATCGAAATGGATTGGGGTAAACCGTTCGAGAGAATTACCATGATTGATGCAGTGAAGAAATATGCAGGCGTTGACTTTAATGAAATCGCGGACACAGACGCTGCGAAAGCCATCGCAAAAGAGAAGCATGTAGAGTTTGAAGATCATCATACAAAAGGTGATATCTTAAATCTCTTCTTCGAAGAATTTGTAGAAGAGCATTTGATTCAGCCGACATTCGTTATGGATCATCCAATCGAGATTTCTCCGCTTACAAAGAAGAAACCGGAAGATCCGAACTACGTAGAGCGTTTCGAGTTATTCATGAACGGATGGGAAATGTGTAACGCATACTCAGAGCTTAACGACCCGATTGACCAGAGAGAGCGTTTCAAAGCACAGGAAGCACTTCTTGCACTCGGCGACGAGGAAGCAAACACAACAGACGAAGACTTCATGTATGCGCTTGAACTTGGTATGCCGCCTACAGGTGGTATCGGATACGGTATTGACAGACTTTGTATGTTGCTCACAGATTCACAGGCGATAAGGGATGTGTTATTGTTCCCTACGATGAAGACATTAGACAAATAAAGCTAGGAAAATCAAGGGTTTCAGAGATTGGAAGTCAAAATTTACGACCAATTTACGACCAAAGAGAACACGTTCAAAAATTTTATAGCAAACAGACATACAAAAAAGGGATATTCCGTTTGGAATGTCCCTTTGGATTCTAGGCAAAGTGAATATTGAAAGTAATCTCTGCATATTAATTGAAATATTATGCAGGGATTTTTTTGAATGAATTATGTTATAATGGGAAAGAAAATTTGAATTTGCAGAATATACGAGGAGAAAAAATGTGAAAGTATTATTATTTTGTTGTAAAGGATTTGAAATGATGGAGTTTGCTCCATTTTATGATGTATGTGGCTGGGCCAAAAGTGAATATGGATTTGATATAGATGTTGTTACATGCGGTTTTCATAAAAAGGTAAGTAGTGCATTTTGGAAGACCGAAATTTATGTAGATAAACGGATTATGGAGATTGATTTTACAGAATATGATGCATTAGCAATTCCAGGAGGCGACCATTTATATGGATTTTTTGAAGAAGCTTATGATGAAAGATTTCTAGATTTGATTAGAGCATTTAATGAGCAAGGAAAAATTATTGCAAGTATTTGTGTAGCTGCTTTGCCAATAGGTAAAAGTGGTGTGTTAAAAAATAGAAGTGCCACAACATACCATCTCTGTGACGCCTACCGACAAAAAGAGTTGGCAGGATTCGGCGTGAAAGTAATCAATGAACCGATTGTAGTTGATCATAATATTATTACTTCATATTGTCCTAGAACAGCTAACGATGTGGCGTTCTTGCTAATGGAGAAACTTATAGGCGAAGAAAGAACAAGTGTTATTAAGCATGGTATGGGGTGGTAAATTCTAGACTTCTGTTGAGCATAGATATATGTGAAACTTTCAGTTTGCCTAATAGTATAATTATATATAAACATTTAAAGCCAATGCATTTTTATAAATAAGTATGCATTGGCTTTATTGCATTTAAGACTTTGTCTACGCTCAGATGGGCTGTCGAGAAATACAGCTCCTTTTTATTTCACGTCATTTGGCAATAATTTAAAAGGGAAACTTCGCTATGTATTCTTTGCACTTTGGATGCCTGCGTTATTAAGTATCCTTGGTGGTGTTTTGTTCTTTGTGATTTTCCCGGATACATTTGACTCTGAATTTTTAACGTTAAGAGGTATTTTAGAAGATGCCGGTGCGTTGGAACAGTTCGAGACACAGGGTATCACCATGCCAATGTATCTGCTGATTACTAGCATTCAGGCAGTAACATTTGCACCTTTTCTGAATATGTTCGTCGCATTAGGCGAAGAGGTCGGTTGGCGTGGTGCTCTGTATCCATATTTGAAGGAAAAGCTTGGTGTCACCAAGGGGCGTATCGTGGGTGGTACAATCTGGGGTGCTTGGCACTGGCCAGCTATGATTTTTGCTGGTTATGAGTATGGTAAAGAATATATCGGTGCACCGGTACTTGGGCCAATCGTATTCTGTATCTGTACTGTTATGATGGGTATTTTATTTGACTATGTATATGAAAAGACAGAGACCATCTGGTTGCCATCCCTTATGCATGGTGCTACCAATGCATTTACTATTTTTGCATATCTGGTAAAACCTGATTATTCCAATATGGCAATACTGGGACCGGCATATATCGGTATTATCAGTATGATTCCGATGATTGTTATGGCGGTCATTATTTGTGTAAAGAAGAAGAGGGATTGAGTATTAAATGGATATTCAATCGCACTAACAAATTTCAGTTTGTCGCAGTTGCAAATTTGATTTATCAATCCGGTTTCTCAGATACATGCACTAACTGAAATTATAAGCCAAGGTATATATCCTGTAGGTGAGCATTTCCCGTGCTCGCTCACCGAGGGATATATCCTTGGCTTTTTCTTCTATGAATCGTGCAATTTTATATGTAAAAACTGTACAAACTCAAACATCTTAATTTGTATTGTTTTAATAAAAACGTATGCAATCTAAACTTAGATTTTTATACTATTTGTTTTAAAGTTTAGTATCCGATTTAGTGAAAATACCAATAGTTTTTAAAGATAATATAT
>JAZQDJ010000083.1:0-17200 GCA_045546735.1 Lachnospiraceae bacterium
ATATAGATATGGAGATTATACGTGAGTATTATTTAGATAAACTTATAAAAAGACAAAATAATGGATTAATAAAGGTTATAACCGGTATTAGAAGATGTGGTAAATCGTATTTGTTAAATAAGCTCTTTTATAATTACTTGATAGAGAGTGGTGTTGATAAAGAGCATATTATCCGTTTCGCATTTGATTCCGCAGAGGATCTTCATCTTATAGGGGAGAGTCTGATTCGTGTTGAGAAAGAAAAAAGAGGCGTGAATCCCGAGTTATTCATGGAATATATTCGCTCTCAAACATCCGGGGGAGGGAAATATTATTTGCTTCTGGATGAAGTGCAATTACTTGATTGTTTTGAATCTGTTCTGAATGGGTACTTGCGTAAGGATAATATGGATGTATATGTCACCGGAAGTAATGCAAAGTTTTTGTCCAAAGATATTATCACTGAGTTTGCAGGACGTGGTGATGAAATCCATATGTATCCATTGAGTTTCGCGGAATTCATGTCTGTATATAAGGGTGATAAGTACGAAGGGTTATCAGAGTATATGCTTTATGGTGGAATACCGCTCGTAGTTCTACGCGAAGGTGCAAATGAAAAAGCTACCGTTTTGCAGAATCTGTTTGATGAAATCTATATTACAGATATTTTCAAGAGAAATAGAGTAAAGAATCAAGGGGAGCTAGAAGATTTGCTGAATATTCTTTCTTCTGCAGTAGGTTCGCTTACTAATCCGGAGAAATTAAAAAATACATTTAAGACGGTCAAAAAATCAAGTATTACAGCAAAGACCATAAAAAAATATTTGGATTATTTTGAGGATTCTTTTTTGATAGAGTCTGCACAGAGATATGATATTAAAGGGAAGGCTTATATCGAAACACCAAAGAAATACTATTTTTCCGATTTAGGACTTCGCAATGCTCGAATAAATTTCCGACAGTTTGAGCAGACACATTCGATGGAAAATGTGATTTATAACGAGCTTCGCATGCGTGGATATAGTGTGGATGTAGGCGTGGTGCCAATTGCGGAGAAGGATAAAGATGGAAAAGTAGTTCGAAAAGCTTTGGAAGTAGATTTCGTTTGTAATCTTGGTTCTGCAAGATATTATATACAGTCGGCTTATTCGCTCCCAGATGAAGCAAAAAGAAATCAAGAGATACGACCATTTAGGAAAATAGATGATTCTTTCAAGAAAATTGTGGTGACAAAAGATATAGTTCCAACACACTATGATGAGAACGGAATTTTAACAGTGAACATTTATGAGTTCTTGCTTAATCCGGGAAGTATTGAAGGATAAAAATTTTATATAAATATAAAAATGTCATGAAAAGTAGGTTTTGATAAAAATGAATAATAGTGATAGCTTGTAAGCGATAAGAAGATTATCAACAGTTATTCCTGCTGTGCAAAAATGGGAACGATTAAAGATGGGATCCCTACCAAGCAAAATGGAATGAAAAAGCCGTGTTATCCACGGCTTTTTGCTTTTGCAATAGTATATGCCACAGTCCACAGGAATAATACTACAAAAACATTCCTATAACAATAAAAAACAAACCCAAACAAGTGGTAAAAAAGAATAAAAACAAAAAAATATTCCAAAGACACTTGACAGGGAATAAATCTGTGGCTATTATAAAAGTGGAATAAATGCAAAAAAACATTCCCAAAATAACAAAGAAAACGGCGGAGGTAAAAGAAAAAACGGAATAAAAAAAGGATATAATTCCTAACAGCAACTATTTTAAACTGATTTACACTGACAATGATTCTAAAAGACAAGGGAAAATAAGGAGGTAATGTGAATGGCTGGATATAAAGTGAATATGATTATTGACGGCGACTATTTTAAATTGACTTATACGAAAGATGGAAAACAGCAGAAAAGCACAATAGGAAGAGTAAATGATATTACGGTGATGGCTGCACAGAAAATAGCCCGCGAGGTAGAGAGTTTGCTTGAAAGCGATTGGACTGCTGAGAGAATAAAAGAAATGTATGCTTTGAATCGTGATACAAAACGATGCGGATATAATGAGACGATTCTTCAATATGAGAATAAATCGATTGAGATAGCAACAAAGATTCTTTTCCAAGAACAGTATGATGAAATTATAAACGGTCCGGTATATCCGTTGGCAGGCAAAGGGAAAAAGCCGTTGGAAATACTGAATATCGGATGTACCGGTTCAGGAAAGACCCGTTTTATTATCAGTAGTATTTTGACAAAAAAGGCGCAGAAGAATTTTGTTCCGGCCTTAACGAGTTTGAAAGAAACGACAGCATGCTCTATCGAATATCATGTCAATTCAAATGATGTTGAGCTGAAAAGAGACACTGATTTTAAAGTCGAAGTATATCTGAAAAACAAAGAAGAAGTGGTTAACAGCATTAAAGGACTGGTGACGGAGTCGGCGGATGAAATTGTTGAAACGGTGAAAGTGAATGCGAAAAATCAAAAGGATATATCAGAGTTGTCTGCAGAGTGCATAGCAGCTGCCGGAAAAAGATTAGAGATGAACTATGATAAAACATTCGGGCTCGGAAAAAGAAAAGAGAATCAGACACTTGCAGTCAAGGTAATGGATGTAACCAAAAAAGGTTTGATGGGATATTGCGGATACACCAGCAAATCGATAGAGAAGCAGGAACTGGACAATCCGGATTATATTTTACAGCAGCTTAGAAGCGATTTTGAAAAAGATGCGAAGATTATGACGCATGATGATATTATCAGGATGTTGGATTTTTGCAATATAGAGGAGATGATTGACGAGATCTACAATGAACTTATAAATGATCTGCAGAAATATAATGACGAATACAATGAAAATGTTGAGATTGGTTATACAATCCATCATTATGGGGATTCAGAGGACGAAAGTACGCTGCTTTATTTAAGCCATGTATTCGGTAACAAAAGAATGCAGAGGAAAGATGATTTTTTCACAATAGAACCGCTGATCAGCCGTGCGGTTTTTTATGTAAAAACTCAAAAACTGGCATATAACGGAGAAGTGATTTTGTCGGACAGCGTAGGTATCAATCAAGGACAGAAAGATGTAGAAAGAATCAAAGGCACTGCTAAATACACGGTAGGCGCATCGGTGCAGACCAGAAAGCCGGATATTGTGCTGTATCATACAAAGTTTAATCATAAAGATGATTTTATGCTTGCTATAGTTGATTTCCTTCGTGAATATGCGTACGGTGGTTCGACCTATGTTGTGGCAGGAAGATTGGATGAAGTTTTGGATACATATATAAAGGATAACAGCTGGGAAGCGGAGGATATGACACAGCAGGAATTCGAGGATATTTTGGATGAAGTGAAAGATATTTATATCGAGTCGGAAGTGACATTAAAGAGTATTATCGGAAATAACTACTTGATTTGCGATAAAACAAACAATATTGTGGATAAATATGAGTTTGCAGAAGAATACACGGGAGAAGCCGTTTTAAATAAGGTAATCAAAGAGAATGAGAGTATGGATGAGAGCACGGATGAGAGCGCGGATGAAAGCGCATGCAGACTGAGCGATGTTGATTTTATGGAAATGATTCAGCGCAATAGTGTACCTGCAAATGTTTATCAGGCATATTTACAGAAGATACCTGATATGATACCGATGGAGTACCGTCATATGAGATGGAATACGCTGCAGAAAGCGATTGAGTGTCTTCGCTGGAATCAATTTGGATTTGATGTCTTATACCCGGCTTTTGCTATTGGAAATGCAGTTGCTGCCGAATTGGGCAGAGATGATATCAGAGAGGAGTTTTCAGATAAATTCGGAGATAATGCAGAGAAAATGAAGCGGACATATCTTGAAAAAGTGAACGATACGGCGCAGATTGTACTGGTTACAGAATACCGCGAGCTTATGAGACGGCTTTTGGGTATGCGATATGATTCTCATTTGAGAACAAATCTGAGTTTATCGATGACAGACGACAGAAAGCATGAACTTCAGAAACTGTATCAGACATGTATGAGGAAAAATGGATTACAGGGCGAGCATGTCGTGAAGGTTATTATGCACATTGCGTGGATCAGGACAGTCGATTCTTTTGAACAGAACGTATAGTGATTATTTGAAATAACGCCTCCTCCTATTATAGTAATATATACCCCAAAAAAATATTTGAAAAAGGAGTGCAGGCGTTATGAGAAGAATTTTGATTGATGAGATTGAGAGGGACTTAAAGGAGCTCCACTACGGTCTTCCGTGGAAGTATGATGCGACATGTTTCAACTTCCGGCCGGCGAAAGAGCTGGTGCATGTTTCTGAAATTGATTCTATTAAGAAGAAAGATGTTGAAGTTTTGATTATCGGGTGTGATTTGGACGATTACAGGTTTATTTCGGATATGACAAACTTAAAGCAGCTCTATATTTATTCGGGACAGAACATAAAGCAGCTTGATTTCGTGAAAGACCTTGTGGAGCTGAGGCAGTTGTTTATAGCAGACTCGAAAGTGGAATCGGCAGAAGGGCTGGTGGAACTGCTCAGGAAGAAGGCGGAAATAACGGAAGCGGAGCAAAGAATATTAAGGCAGATAGAAGCTGTCTGTATTGAGACAGAGTCTGAGAAAGTGACAAAGCAAGAATTAGAGGCGGCAAATCCGTATTTTGCGGAAATTATTGTTAAGAAGCCGGCAAAATAAAAAATTAAAAAAATAAAAAAGGAAAGGAGAATTTTCTACAGAATAATTATTGTATGGGAAAAAAATAGCAACCGCCTGCAAGCGATTGCTATTGTGGATCCATATTAAATCCGAATGTTCACTGCAATGAACATTATAAAATGACGAAAACCAAACCATGTTATGTCATTTGTTAATCTGAAAATATCATAATTAACATATGATGTCAAGTCGTTTTTAGGATGGAATGATCCGTGTTTCCAACAACTACAATTGAATATTTTTGAATTTGCAACTAGGAATCCGGTAACAGTAAATGAAATGTAACGGGGTTTTGTACTCGTTTACGCTTTTTTCGATTGAAAGGAGAATGCAAATGGAAAATCAGCAGTACTTACAGTATATTGAGGAGCTTCTTCGTGGTGACAGAACACACGAAAAAGCTTTTGCCGATGCGTGCAAGGCGCTTTGCTATGCTCAAATTTACAGCAGAAATTATCAGCTTGCTGAAAATCACAATGCGGCAGTGGAATGGACAATGGAAGATTTCTTCCATGAGACCTTTCTTGTTGTATGGGACAAGCTTTCGTGCTATGACCCAAAGAAGGGTGCATTTTCAACATGGTATGCCCGAATCTGTTCAAACATCTACATGAATAAATATAAGAAGTCAAAAAGATTTTCGTACACAGATTTAACGGTGTTGGAATCGGACCAGAACTTTGTCTTTGATGGTGCAGAGACTGCTTTTCTTAAGAGAGAACGCGAGTCTTGGCATATGTTTGAGCAAGAGCTCGACCACATCAATCCAAAATATGCCCGTGCTATAGAGCTTCATTATATGAGAGGATTTTCTGTAAAAGAAGTTGCTCTTCTCATGGAAGTGAACGAATCCACCGTGAACAATTGGCTTGCACGGGGACGCAGTAAGCTCGAAAGCTTCTGCAAGAAGCAGCAGCTGAAAGAAGGATTGTACTTTGAAATGGCTGCATAAAAATTTTTTAAAAGAAGTGAAAGATTTTTCACTTTTGCAGATATATATTTTCAGACACACAAACACACACACCCAAAATATGGAGGGATTCATTATGGAAAACATTTTTTATATTGATGCAGAACCAACATTAGAAGAACTTGAAGAAGTGGAAGTAGAAGAAAAAGACGAGGAGGCAGGAGATTACTATTCCGAAGACTCGATGAAAATGTACATGAACGAGATTGCAAAAGTTCCGCTTCTTTCAGCAGAGGAGGAAAGAGAACTTTCACAGGTGATTGCTGAAAACGGACCAAAGGCGCAGGCGGCAAAAGACAAAATGCTGACAGCAAATCTTAGACTGGTAGCTTTCCGCGCAAAGAAATTCATAAACAGAGGTGTCGATTTTGATGATTTGAACGCTATGGGATATGAAGGTCTTGTAAAAGCGGTAGAGAAATTTGACTACACGCGCGGTTTTCGTTTCAGTACATATGCCATTTGGTGGATTGATCAGGCGATAGCCAGAGGAATCGCCTGTGAATCAGGCACAGTACGTGTTCCGGTGCATGTGCAGGAAGTGGCACGTAAGATAAGAAAAGCAGTAGAAGTTCTTAAGCAGGAAACGATGCGGGAACCTACGATAGAAGAGGTAGTAGAACATACAAACTTGCCGTTTGAAAAAGTGTTGGCTGCTTATGAGGCCGGATTTACGGTTGTGTCTTTCGATTATCAGATTACAGATGACGGAGATTTGACGATGGAAGATCTTCTGGCAGATGAGAATGCAGTTGATCCTTGTCAGACTGTTATGCAGAAAGATTTGCAAAAAGCAGTGAAAAAGGTTTTGTCTCAGCTTCCGGAAAAAGAGGCGCTGGTGCTCAGAATGCGCTATGGTATCGGGCTTGAACGTCCTATGACGCTGGAAGAGATTGCTTCTTTGCCGGGGTTTGGTGTGACAAGAGAAAGAGTCCGTCAGATTGAAGAGAAGGCAATTAGAACGATTCGCAGATCATACTCTATGAAGTCACAGCTTCAGGATTATGCATTAGCAAGCTGATATAGATTCAACTGCCGGTTCATTGGCGGTGTGCCTAAGAGTAACTATACTTACAACTAGACCGGGGCCGGCCTTGGCCGGCCGTTCATTTATAAGAAAGGAGAGCAATATTATGTACAGAAATGAAAAGAAAAGTATTTTTAGTGGCCCGAATTTCGGAATGATCCGTACCGGACAGACAAAAAGGACAGAAGGAATAGGCGATTAAACTACTGCTATAATGACAGGCGCCTATTTCTTTCATATAATAATTGTAGAAAAGGAGATGGCACACACGCAAAAGACATTAGTTAACATTATTCGGGAGGCAACATTTCTGACAGTATATCCGACGCTCCAAGAGGCGGAGGCAAATAAAAAGCAAATCAATCAGTTAATTGAAGCGATAACATCGCACTAATATTCCGAAGAAACAATGGAATAGAGAAGGTAACAAGTAGGATAAACAGGCCTGCATGGCTTTGTGTACCCATTTTTAGGAGGAATTTATATGGAAGAAAGAAAAATGGTAGTGTTTGAAAACGAAGAGAACGTGGCAGCGGAAGACGGAATGAAAAACTACTTAAACGAAATTTCGCAGATTTCACTCCTTTCTTTTGAGGAAGAGCAGGAAATCGGACGTTTGATTAAAGAAAGAGGTGCCAATTGGATTGAGGCAAGAAATAGATTAGTTGAGGCGAATCTACGCCTTGTTATGTACTGTGCAAAACAGTTTAGCGGGAGAGGTGCAGATCTTGATGACCTGAATGCCATGGGAGTAGAAGGATTAATCAGGGCTGCTGAAAAGTTTGATTATTCGCTCGGATACCGTTTCAGTACATATGCAACATGGTGGATTAAGCAGGCAATTGCAAGAGGAATTGCAAGTGAGAGCGGTTCTATCCACATTCCGATTCATGCGGGGGAGCATATGGCAAAAGTCAGAAGAGCACAGCAGGAGTTAAAGCAGATTAAGGGGGTGGAGCCGACGGTGGATGAGATTGTAAATTATACCGGTCTTACTGTTGAAACGGTGGAGCATGCAAAGCGTCACATGTACCAGATGCTTTCGCTGGATGCAAAAATCGGAGAAGATGGTGAGTCAACCTTGGAAGATCTGATGGTAAATGACCGGAGCGCAGATCCGTGTGAGAAAGCAGTGCAAAGCTCTTGCCAAGAGGCTGTGGGACAAGCGCTGAAAAGTCTTGATGAAAGAGAGCGACTTGTGCTGAGTCTGCGCTACGGAATCGGCGGTGCGAGTCCGATGACGCTGGAAGAGGTGGCAAATCATCCGGCGTTTGGTGTGACCAGAGAGCGTATCCGCCAAATTGAAAACAAGGCAATCCGTAAACTTCAGAAAAGTCCTTCGGCAAAAAAATTGCTTAAGGAATTTGTGGCTTAGTGATAGGAGGGATGAGAATGAGAGATACTCATAACCGCAAGTATGGTGAGGGAAAGAAATACTGTGACAGATGTGACAAAGTACTTTTTGCGCGTGAAATCGGTATTATCTACAAAGGCAGCTGTATTTGTAAAAACTGCTTTTCGTCGCTTACGTTTAAAGAAGAATTGTTTGAAGATATTCAAAAACTTGCTGCCGGTGAAGATGATATTAAATTTGACATCGAGATTGAGGTAGAAGTAAAAGAAGATAACGACTGGAGTGCGGCGGAAACAATCGAGCCGGAACAGTCGGAAAAGGAAGAAAAGAAAGTACTGACGCCGAAAGAAATCGTTGAGGAACTCGGACGAAATATCATCGGTCAGGAGGAGGCAAAAAAGGCATTGGCGATTGCGGTGTTTAAGCACTGCAAAAGAGTTGCTGACGGTGTGAACAGTGATAAGATTCCGAAGTGCAATATTTTGATGAAAGGACCTACCGGTTCCGGAAAAACATATCTTCTTCAAAATATTGCCCGTCTGTTAGATGTTCCTTTCTGTATTATCGATGCGGCTAATTTAACGGCGGCAAGTTACAAAGGGAATAATGTGGACTCTATTTTGCCGGAATTGCTTCAGGCGGCGGACGGAGATCTCGAAGCAGCGAAAAAGGGAATTGTCTACCTGGATGAGTTTGATAAGTTGAGCAGTAATTTCGACTTGGACAGAAACGGAAAGTCAGGTGTTGGTTCCGCAGTGCAGCGTCAGCTTTTGAAGTTGATTGAAGGTTGCAAAATGGAAGTTTCGAATCCTATAGTAAGAGGCGTAAGTGTCCAGATGGATACGAGCAATATTTTGTTTGTGTGCGGCGGGGCATTCGTTGATATGGACGAGAAGGAAGAAGAGTCAATGAATCCAATCGGCTTTGGCATGAAAAAAGAAGAGAAGGATGATACTGCGAAAACAAAGAAAGCAACTGCGGAAGATTTTGTTAAATTCGGACTGATTCCGGAAGTTGTCGGAAGATTACCTGTGATTATCGAACTTCAAAAACTTACAGTTGATGATATAAAAAACATTATCACAGACTCAGGGGAGTCCTATTTGAACGGATACTTTTCGTTGATGAATGAGCTCGGAGTGGAGTTGGTTGTTCAGGATGATGCAATTGATGAGATTGCGCAGCAAGCTTATGACAGAGGCGTAGGAGCGAGAGGTATCAATGCCATTATAGAAAATGTTATGGGAGATATCATGTTTGAAGTTCCTTCGGATCCGGGAATTAAGAAGTGTGTCATCAATAGAGGTGTTGTGCTTGGTACAGAGTCCCCTTATTTAGTTCGAAGACGCGGTCGTAAAAACACTCGGAAAAACAGTGCTGATAAGAAAATGGTTTCTGAATAGGAAAAGCCGGAGAATTCTCCGGCTTTTTTCTTAGTTCATCATAAGTTCTTCCCAGCGGTAAGTTGCTACAAAGCCGACATATGTTTTTCCGGTGTTTAAAATAATTTCATTTCCGGAAGCGTCATAGTAGTGGGTAATATCTGTAGCATCGCCCTTTTCCCAAGTGATAGGAACAGCATGTCCGCCTGTAACGTAATATCCTTTGCCGGAACGGTTCATAATATTAAACTGCATATATCCGTTACCGTCAAGCTCTACGCATTCTGCACATTGGATAATCACGTTCGTAAATGCAAGCTGTTTGTTGTCGTTTTGCGGGTCGACATGGGCACGTCCGTACTCGGAGTACAAATAAGTTCCGCTCGCTGCATCATATGTAAGCTTTGAAGAGTTGTGAGGGAACGGAAGGTCGATCTGGGTGCAGGAAGTGCTGTCACTTTCTGCGGAAAGATCGATAGGGTTCTTTTCGTCCGTAAACTGCCAATGAGGGCCCGGATAATATTCATTATACTCCGTGTCATATCCGTTGGCATTCAGACGGGATTCGACTTCGCCTGTTGTAACATATTCCGTAAATTCACGCGGTTTTCCGTTGTCAATACGGGCAAAACCTCCGCTTAAGTTGTTGATCCAAGGAAGTCCTGTGTATTCCTTAATATAGAAAGGACCGCCGTCGTGGATAAGAACGGCATTGTATTCCGGCGCAAGCATAAAGTGTGTCGGGCGTACGCTTCGGATGCTTCCGAACCGGGTGATATTACCCCAGTCTTTTACGATTGCCATGAAACGTGTTACTTCATCGTTTGCTGTACTGTTCATGATTTCGTAGATGATGTCTGCCTGTGTCAATCCGTAATGGTCAAGCGCATAGACTTCGTTGTCTACCATAACAGCAATCGGACGCTGATTTTGAATGGTTTCGTCAATCCACTCATTTGTCAATTCGCTTCGATACATACCGTCATGGTTTTCTTCCGCAACTTCTGGTTCTGTTGTGCCGGCTTCATCAGAAGGCTGCGCAGGAACTTGTGCACCGACCGTTAAACTGACATCTTCACTGCTTTCTGTATCTGTTACAATGGTCTCTGCAACAGGCTCGTTTTTCGGAGTGGTATCTTCTTCATTTCCGCAACCGGTCAGGGTCATACATGCCAGTGCCAAAGAAAGGAGAAGAGTGATTGCTTTTCTTTTCATGTCTATTAACCTCTTATAGTTTTTATTTAGTTTACTACACGGAAGGAGCAATGCGCAAGGGAAACTAGACGGATAATTTATTAATAGATAAACGAATTAGAAAATTGTAAAAAATAACAAATTTATTCTTGAAAAGTGTATTTTCAAAGGATATACTGTGAGTACCGGATAAATCAACCGGGCCAATAGAATGAAGATGAGGATTTATATGATGACAGATTGGTTCTACCAGTCTGCCCATATGAATCCTTTTTTTGTGCGTTAAAAACGTGCCTGCCCGGCATTTGGGGCAGTAAAGAATTGCAGATGCAGCGACCGTCACCAGCTACCGAGTGCCGGACCGGAAGGTAAAGCAGTAAAGAACAGCAAACAAAATATTCTATTGGAGGTAAAATTATGGCTTACAAATTTACAGAAAAAAGAAACAATATTCAGCAGCAGACAACTTACATTCTTTATATGATTCTCGGAAGCTATTTCCGTAAATGTAATTTTAAGAAGAAACGTTTAGAGGAAACCTTGATGTTATATTACAAGGAAATGCAGCAGAAGAAGCAGATTGAAGTGGAAGAAAAGGTGATTAAGAAAGCGGAAACCATTTTGGCGGGCAGCTTGGAAGCTATCGCAATGCGAGACTGTGAGGCGGATATTTACCGCGACGGCCCAAATTACTGTCTGGTATTTCAAACCGGATATGAAAGAGTGATTGCAAGTGTCGGTCCTACAGGACGGTACGCAATTGCGATTGACCGCGTGAAACCGGCTGTATAGCAGCCGGTGAGAAAAATCAGTTGAAAAAAGGGTGATATTGTCATAAAATCAAAAATAGTAGGACAAACAGTCACAGAAAGGATAATCGTATGGGATTTTTGGATTCGTTGCTCAGAAAGAGCTCAAATGCAGTTACGAGCGCAGCTGCGCGTGCAGTGGGAAATGCAGTCGGTGATGTAGTAGAGGATGCAGCACAGGGATTTATTAAGGGATTAAAAAATGTCGGAGAAGGTGCGAAAGAGAAGGCTTCTTCTGAGACAACACAGAGTAAAACAGCAAGAGATGATTTTGCAGATAAAGAGGTTGATGAGAAACTTCGCGAGATTTTAAGCACGGAGTTTTCGCAGTATGAAGTAAAAGAGCAGGTTTCACCAACGACTATCGGTGGGGAAGGAAAGTTCCTTCCGTATGATTTTGCAGTGTATGAGAATGGACAGCCAAAGCTTTTTATTATGGTTGTTTACAACAATACATGTGCATCCCGAGAGTACCGCTGGTCGAAAGAGCAGGCAGAAAATGCAGGAGTTACATTAATTAATTTTGTGTATGCCTTTGAGAATAGAAAAGACTACATGATTGATCGTCTGCATCAGTATTTGTAATTATAATTTGATAAAAAGAAAGAGAAACGCATTTTGCACCTGTGGCGGATGAAGCGGAGGTCTTAAGAAGGTTTTGCAGGTAACCGACTTTCGTTCATATCCGGTAACACAAGCATAGCTTGTTTCAAAGCAATTTCTCTTTCTTTTTTTATGTTTATGGCAAGGGAACCGGTTATGAGCATGTTATATGAACTTTGCGACCACAGTGTTTGGGAAGCATTTTTACAATCGAAAATGGAGCGCAGGCATTTATCGGAAAAAGAAAAGGAAGCATGGGAGAAATTTATTTCCGAGAGAAAATATGAGACTGTGACTGACCACATAATGCAACCGGACTATGTGTTTGAGCCGCCGGCAAAGATCAGTGTCAATAAAAGCGGGACAAAGAAAAAACGTATTGTGTATTCGTTCTCCGAAGAGGAGTCCATGGTTTTGAAATTGATGTCCCATTTGATGTATCGATATGATCACAAAATCAGCCGGCGCTGTTTTTCGTTCCGGAGAGACAGCAGTGCAAAAGAAGCAATTGCACAGATTTTAAAAATAAAAAACTTAAATGAAAAATATTGCCTGAAAGTCGATATCAGCAATTATTTTAATTCGATTCCGGTGGAGGGGTTGATCGAGGTTCTCGGACAAATGATAGATGATGACGAAATGCTTTTGCAGTTCTTGACACGCCTTTTAAAAGACGGAAGGGCTTGCGAGGATGGGGAAATTATTTCCGAGACAAGAGGGGCAATGGCGGGGATTCCGATTGCTCCGTTTTTTGCAAATATATATTTGTTGTCTATGGATAACGAATTTGAAGAGCGTGGAATCGCTTATTTCCGGTATTCGGATGATATTATGATTTTTGCTGACAGCGCGCAGCAACTTGCAGAATATGAGAATATGTTATGTGAAAGTATTGCTGAAAAGGGATTAAGTATAAATCCGGAGAAAGTCAGCAAAAGCAAACCCGGAGAAGGGTGGGAATTTCTCGGTTTTGGTTATCACGACGGAAAAGTAGATTTATCCCGCGTGACAATTAACAAAATGAAAGCCAAAATCAGGAGGAAAGCCCATGCGGTTTATCGGAGAAGAATTCGTCGTAAATGGGATTTTACGTATGCAGGGAAGGCTTTAATCAAGGTGTTTAATAAGAAATATTTCGATGAAACGGAGGAAAACCGTTTTACGTGGAGCCGTTGGTTTTTTCCGGTACTTACGACAGACGAAGGTCTTAGGGAACTGGATGCTTATCTGATACAATATGTCCGTTATCTGTATCGGGGCAGGCACTATAAGGGAAACTATAAAGTGACGTATGAGGAGATAAAGCGGCTTGGGTTCCGAAGTCTTGTGCATGAGTATTACAAAGGCAAAGAAGATGGCTTTTCAAAATAGCTTTTATAGGTTAGAATGGTAAAAGTGAAGAATAGGTATACTTGGAGGAAGAAATGGGAAAGAAACAAAAGAGAGGCTCTTTCAGCGGCTCAATCGGATTTGTGCTTGCAGCAGCAGGAAGTGCGGTAGGACTTGGTAATATATGGAGATTTCCGTATTTGGCAGCAAAGGACGGCGGAGGAGTATTTCTTCTGTGTTATTTGGTGCTTGCACTTACATTTGGATTTGCACTTTTGACAACGGAGATTGCCATCGGACGAAAGACAGGCCAGAGTCCGTTGACAGCTTACAAGGCAATGCATCCTAAAATGGGATGGCTCGGTGTCGTTGCATGTATTGTACCGGCGATGATTCTTCCGTATTATTGTGTCATCGGCGGATGGGTGCTTAAATTTTTGTCTGTTTATGTAACGGGAAAAGGTTCGGCAGCAGTTGCGGACGGATACTTTGATGCGTTTATCATGGGACAGACAGAGCCGATTATATGGTTTTTGATTTATTTGATTTTGACAGTGCTTGTCGTATATAAAGGTGTCGGAAACGGAATTGAGAAATTTTCTACGGTGCTGATGCCGATATTGATTGTTTTGATTATGTGTATTTCGGTGTTTTCACTGACATTAAGGCATACGGATGCAAGCGGTGTAACACGTACCGGTATAGAAGGATTTAAGATTTATGTCGTACCGAATTTTGACGGAATGACGTTTAAGAAATTTATTACGGTCCTCATGGATGCGACGGGACAGCTCTTTTATTCTGTCAGCGTAGCAATGGGAATTATGATTACGTATGGTTCCTATGTAAAGAAAGATACGAATCTTGTAAAGAGTGTAAACCAGATTGAGATTTTTGATACGCTTGTTGCGTTTCTTGCAGGTTTTATGATTGTTCCTGCGGTTTATACGTTCATGGGAACGGAAGGTATGGCAACAGGACCGAGTCTTATGTTTGTTTCTTTGCCGAAGGTATTTGAGGCAATGGGAACAGCAGGAAGTATCATCGCGGTTATATTTTTTATTATGGTAGCATTTGCGGCGCTGACTTCATCTGTTTCTATTATGGAAGCAATTGTTTCGAGTTGCATGGATAAGTTCCATATCAGCAGAAAGAAAAGTACGGTGTATGTCGGAATATTTGCAGCAATTGTCGGGCTTATCGTCTGCTTCGGATACAATATCTGGTTCTTTAAACTGACATTGCCGAACGGTTCGACCGGACAGATTTTGGATGTGCTTGATTATACAAGTAACAACATTTTAATGCCGGTTGTGGCGATTGCAACATGTATACTTGTCGGATGGATTGTCAAACCTAAGACTGTGATTGATGAAGTGACACAGGGCGGATTGAAATTCGGAAGAAAAGGTTTGTATATTGTCATGGTCAAATTTGTAGTTCCTGTGTTGCTCTTATATTTGCTGCTGCAGGCACTTGGAATTTTTAAAATTTAAAGGAGAAAACTATGAAAAAGAGAATTTTAGCGTTACTGTTAACAGTGATGATGGCGACTGCACTTGTGGCTTGTTCCGGCGAGGGCAACCGTACAAGTGATGAGGTCGAAAATACAACAGATGCTCCTGCAGATGAAAATGCGGAGACAGAGGCTGATCTTTCGGGAGTAGACAGCGTTTCTATCTTAAATGATGTCTGGGCTGCTTACGGTGAGAGCGATAAGTTCTATGCGATGGGCGGAGATATGAACACTCCGGTTGACAATGCGCCGGGACTTTACAGTTTGGAAGATAAAGAGGCACTTGCGGCAACACTTCTTGTAAAAGACGATGCAGCCGGTATGATTGATGAGGCGGCATCACTTGTACATGGTATGAATTTGAATATTTTTACGGGTGCAGCATTCCATTTGACAGACGCAGGAAATGCGCAGGCATTTGCGGATTCGATGAAAAACAGCATTTTAAACAACCAATGGATGTGCGGTTCGCCTGACCAGTATGTGATTTACTCTGTATATGATGAGTATGTGGTTGTGGCTTTCGGAGCTATGGATGTGATGAAAGTGTTTAAGGATAATTTCGCAGCAGTACACGGAGATGCCGTGAAAGTGCTTTATGAAGAAAATGTAGCACAGTAAATTTTGTGTAGATGAAGGGCGTGTCGCAAAATAAGTGATTTCTGAAGTGTAAGTCATCCATAGGGCGATGCCCATTCTTTTATTGACACATTTCCCTATTTTTTCTTGTAGCATAAAATAAATCGGGGTAAAAACACTGTATCTCCCCGATTTTCATGAAACCAAACACAAAAATCGGAAGGTGTTATTTAACAACCTTCCGATTTTTTTCAAAAAACTCAACATCAATCGGTACAAATCACAAAACATGCTCCGATTTATTTTAATTTCCAGCCTAAAATCGGATACAATAGCTAAAGCCTCGGCCAATAGCAGCTTTAGTTTATCATGTTTTGCAACACTCCCTTTGTGTGCAGTGACTTGATCGGTACATATAAAAAACACCCCGGAATCGGTATGTGGTTCCGGGGTGTATGTATCAACCTATCTTAGTTTTCAGATTCCATGTACTTGTAAACAAGTGCAGCAAGTGCAGCGCCTACAAAAGGTCCGATGATGAATACCCAGAGACAGGCAATCGGTGCTGTGTTTCCCGAGATGGCAGCAACAACAGCAGGACCGAGGCTTCTTGCAGGATTTACAGAAGTTCCGGTCAGCCCGATACCGAAAATGTGAACCAGGGTAAGTGTCAAACCGATAATCAATCCGCCGAAAGAACCGTGGCCGGCCTTTTTACTTGTTACACCGAGAATTGTCATAACAAAGATGAACGTCAGGACAACTTCTACAAGAAGACCTGCGATAGCGCTTCCGTTCACTCCGCCGAGGAGATTTGAGCCATAGCCGCCTGTCATGTCTGTAACACCGCCGAGAGTAAAGATGGCAGCAAGGACCCCTGTTCCGGCAAAAGCACCGAGACATTGTGCAGCGATGTAAGTACACAAATCTTTTGCGCTCATTCCGCCGCTCATAAATACGCCGAGTGATACAGCAGGATTGATGTGACAGCCGGAAATGTTTCCGATACAATAAGCCATCCCCACAATGACAAGACCGAAAGCAAGGGCTGTCAGGATGTATCCGCCGCCGTTTGCAGCATCACATCCTACTAACATGGCAGTACCGCATCCGAGAATAACAAGTACTGCAGTTCCGATAAATTCAGCAATTAGTTTTTTCATAAGAAACCTTCTCCTTTTCTTTTTTTAAAATTTTATCATGTGTAAATGGAAAAGTAAATCCGGGTTGTTTTTATTATTTTTGATGTATATAATTGTTTTTAGAAAATTGATAAAGAAAGAAGAGAAACGTGTTGAGATTTTACTATATTATTTTTAAAAATTTTTTCCTGCTTTTGCTTCGCATCCTTCCGCGAATGCGAAAGTTGGCAAATGCCAGCCCGTTTGATGAATGGAAAGCATATGAATATTTAAAAAAAGTCATCCGAATTATGAACTGCACCGGACGCATTCGGACACAGGTGTTTGGGGAAGACAATCTGCCTGCGGAAGGTGGATATATTATGTATCCGAACCATCAAGGCAGGTATGATGGTTATGCAGTTGTGCATGGGCATGAAAAGCCGTGCAGTGTCGTGATGGATAAAAATCGTTCCTATTTTCCGTTTGTGCGCGAAGTGATTGATATGGTTAGAGGAAAGCGTATGGAGCTGGACAATTTGAGACAGTCGATGACAATCATTAATGAAGTGGCGGCGGAAGTGTTACAAGGCAGAAGGTTTATGATCTTTCCGGAG
>JAZQDJ010000084.1:0-24477 GCA_045546735.1 Lachnospiraceae bacterium
CCAAGCGGTCTTAGGAAGACAATGACTAGACCCAACTCCTTGGCTCACAGAACGACATGGCTACGATCCGACTTCTGTCGCCGCTTCCGGTGCTACAGTTTCTTTTGTCACTTCTGTCTGTGCCACTTCCACTATTTCTACCGGTTTATCTAATGCAACACCTGCACCTGCGCTCGGTAATGCTGCTTTTGCTGTTAACGAGATATTTGAAATCATCACTGCAGCTGCTAAAACTCCGAATGCTGCCAGTTTCATATTTCTATTTGACATTTTTTGCCTCCCAAAATTGTTGAGCATTTTTAACATTTGTTACAAATTTATTACATCTGTTAACAAATATATCATTTACATAACTTTTTGTCAACCTTTCGTTGCAAGAAAATGTGCGGTTTTCCTTGGTAATTGTTTCCACTACAGAATTTGTAACAAATATTGTTCGATGGAAGTTACTGCGTTCGCCCCGTCAGAAGCCGCTGTAATAATTTGTCGAAGCTGTTTGGTCCGGACATCCCCCGCCGCATAAACACCGCAAACAGAAGTTGCACATGTTTCATCCGCAACAATATATCCTTTTTCATCCATGTCAACCAGACCTTTTACAAAAGAAGTATTCGGTATTGTACCGACTGCCATAAACACACCCGCAACAGAAAGTTCTTTTGTCTCTTGTGTTTTCTTATTATAAATAAGTAATTCTTCCACCTGATCCTCTCCGCGGATTTCTTTTACTTCCGTATCCCAAAGAAGCTCCACGTTTGGCAGTTTTTTCAACGCTTCCTGTAAAATCTTTGCCGCCCGCAGCTGCCCCCTTCTGTGAATCAGATATACTTTCTCACACGCGCGCGCCAAAAAAATCGCATCTTCCACTGCAACATCGCCCCCGCCTACAACTGCCACGGTGCGGCCTCTGAAAAATGCCCCGTCACATGTTGCGCAGTATGAAACTCCCATACCTGCCAGCTCTTCTTCTCCCGGAACGCCGAGATGGGCATGATCCGCTCCTGTTGCAATAATCACTGTCTTCGTCACATAATTTCCTTCATCCGTCACAACGAGTTTTGTACTTCCCTGATCAATAATCTTGTCCACTGCAGCAGCCTTCACCGTCACGCCGAGACGCTCTGCATGCATACGGAACTCTTCCGAAAGTTCAAATCCGCTTTTCATAGGAAGTCCCGGATAATTATCCACCTCATACGTAGACAATACCTGTCCGCCGCTGATTCCCGTTTTTTCTAATATAACAGTAGAAAGACCCGCACGCATGGCATATATTCCTGCTGCCATTCCGGCCGGTCCCGATCCTATAATTACGACATCTAATGCTTGCTCCATAATGCCACTCCTTCTTTTTTACAAACTTCATCAACTTTCTTTATTATATATGCAAAAACAAAAAAGAACAACTTAAAATAAGGCCGCCCATTCACTATGAACGGACGGCCATATGCTTACGCCATTTGATTTACTGTTTTATATTTGTAAAGCATCTCTGCATGATTTTGCTCTTCAATTTGAATGTCTGCAAGAAGCTTACGAAGCCATGCTTCCCCGAAATTAAATACATTTGTATTGTATTCACCCGACACCAGTTTTTCGGTACCGATACAATCCGTCGCCAGGAAACAGTCATTCTCTTTGTCTTCCGGACTGCTCATCGACGTATACGTAGCTTTCGGCTGATAATTTTTGCCGTCCGAATCATTACAATCACAAGTTACTACCTCTCCCTGCAGAACACGGCCGAGCGTATCATAATGTTCCTGCTCTTTTTTCTGCAACTGAGAAAACAAATCCTTGAGCACCGGGTCTTTTGCCTGCTGTGCATATCTTTTATACTTCTCAATACAACTTTTTTCCTGTGTCTGCAAATCCTTGATTGCAGTCACTTCTTTTTCTTTTAAATTAGCCATCGCTTACACCTCACTTGTTTTTTATATTTTCATTATTCCTGCAAAATGGAAAAATATACATTGCATTCCTTTTTTCTTATCGTTAGAATAAAAGTAATTATTCACACAGTGAGGTAGCTATGAAAAAATACGCTTTTATTACCGGTGCTTCCCGTGGCATCGGCGCTGCTATCGCAGATGAACTTGCAAAAAACGGGTATCATTTATATCTGACATGCAAAAATTCCGGTGAACAACTACGTAAGTTTGCTGCAGAATTAGAAAAAAAATACAGCATTTCCTGCACTTGCTTTGTCGGGGATATCGGAGACTATACATTTGTGGAAAAGTGTTTTTCCTCCATCAACTCTTTGGATGTCCTGATTAACAATGCAGGGATTTCCTATGTCGGACTCCTTTCCGATATGGAGGTCAGCGACTGGAATCAGGTCATCAGCACAAACCTTTCTTCCGCTTTCTATACAAGTAAGTTGGCTACTCCGCTTATGTTAAAAGAAAAAAACGGGAAAATTATTAATATTTCTTCCGTATGGGGAAATGTAGGAGCCTCAATGGAAGTTGCCTACTCCGCATCCAAGGGCGGATTGAACAGTTTCACCAAAGCCTTAGCCAAAGAATTAGCACCAAGCAACATTCAGGTAAATGCTATTGCCTGCGGCGTAATCGATACGGATATGAATAAATGTTTTTCCGTGGAAGATATGGAAATTCTGAAAGGTGAAATTCCGGCCGACCGCATCGGAAGCGCCATTGAAGTTGCCCGCCTTGTCACGCAGCTCATTCAGTCACCTTCCTATCTGACCGGACAAATCATCGCAATAGACGGGGGATGGCAATAGCCATCCCCTTTTATACATGGAATCTTCTTTTAATCTCATTTCTTGCCCTTGCATCTCCGATACAAATTGTTCCCAGGAACATTACGAGCGAAACACCGATAGCAATACCTGCCATAAGTGCATGCTCTGATTCCTTCAAAAGTAAATACAGACCAAGTCCGACCGACAATACCGACATGGAAAGCTGAAGTAAAATATAGCTGTACCATGTTTTTAAATTGACAAGCATCAAAATCAAAATCAGCACATCTGCCACCAAAATAATGGTAGGCATCGCAAATGTCACCGACCACCCCTGGTATCCAAGCGTATAATCAATTAACACCGTCAATAAAATTACTGCAATCACCTGCATGAGAATTTTCATTGTATGCCCTTCCCGCCCGTTAAACAACGTAAAGCGGAGTGTCACAAGCAAATAAAGAATCGCTGCATCACAAATAAGGAACCACATAACTCCGTTATAGGTAAAGTAATTGACAATAGCAAGTATCACCATCGCAATCAGGCAAAGGAACGCAAAAATACGGACCACAAATGTATATCCTCTTCTCTGCTGCCCGATAAGCGGATACATCGCTTCCTTTCCGGCTTCATCTCCTGACGGATTTGTTTTTTCCAAAATACTTTGACATAACGGACAAACATTCGTCGGATCGGCGATATTCACATTACACTGTTTACAATATTTCATATATCATACCCCTCTCCGTTCGTCTCAACCGTCACCGAAATATCATCCTCTGCCAACGTCCTGAAAAAACGTCTTTGAATCGAAACATCCGAAAGTTTTGTGCTTATATTAAACACCATCTCGCCGTTGTAAGTAGAAACTGCACACTTCATATTTTGTCCCTTTGTCATCGAAAGAATCAGGTGAAATCTTTCAATATACGGTTTATAGGCATCACGAATCTGCAACTCGCCGAGATTCGTCACTGTTGATGTATTGGAAAGTGCCGTGGCACGATACACCCATCTCATTGCCATACTCTTAAAAAACCACGGAACAACACGGTGCATAATGTTCATTTCGTTCGATACATTATAAGCAATCAGACTGTCCATATTTTCCTTCGTAAGCTGAGGTTTCAAGCTGGCATCTACAATATCCAAAATCTCTTCTAACGTATAATTCTCTTTTTCCGTGCGAAATACCGATTCCACCATTGCAAAAAAATTCTTTGTCGTAATCGAATTATAAAACGGACGAAGATTAACAGGTACACAAATACTGATCGGGCGCTTTGAGATTCCTCCGTGAAGAACTTCTTTATATATACTATACGTATATACACCGACAAGATACGTGTTAATGCTGACACCCCGTCGTTTCGCAGCCCTTTTTACTTCATCAATGCTCATATAGCCGTGCATCACCGACAAAACATGCGTCGGGAGAAACTCTCCGTCCAGCTCAAGCGCTCTTTCCGTCTTATATTTTTTGCTCAGTTTTTTCCCGGAATAATTTTTGATATAACTATCTTCTTTGTTCAGCGAAGTATCACTGCACAAACCGTCACCAATCTGCTCTGCAAGCTCCGGATGTGCAAGACGCAAATATTTGTAAATCAGCTCCCTGAAAAATGTAATCGCACCCATACCGTCTGTCAGAACATGAAAAACTTCTATATTAATTCTACGCCCGAAATAAGTCACACGGAACATATAATTATTGTTCTGATACGGAGGAATGTACCGGCAAGGATATGTCGTCTCCTCCCTGACTCTCGGCGCCGGACGCGTATTGGTCTCAAAATAATTCCAAAAAAGTCCGCGCCGCATTCTCGCATGAAAAATATCAAAGAGCGGTAAAATACTGTCGAGCGCCTGCTGCAAAAGTTCCGGACAAACTTCTTCCGTCAATGTAACCGAAATCCGATACACACTACTCATGCTTTCATTTGCAATTACCGGAAAAAGCAATGCCGTATTATCCAATTTGTCCCATTTCATATCTCTGCTTCTCGGACTCATTTTAATTTAATACTCCGTTCTAAAATCCCATTTATATGTGCAATCGCCGTTCCGTAATTTGTCATAGGAACACCATAACTTTTTGCACTCTGACTGCGGTAGCTCATTTCCTTATCGCTGAGCATACAACCGCCGCAATGAATCACCAGACGATATCCGGTAAGTTCCGACGGAAACTGTGTTCCGCTCGTCCAATCAAACTCTAATTTCTTACCTGTATAATCTAAAATCCACTTCGGAAGCTTTTCTGTACCGATATCTCCACACTGTCTGTGGTGTGTGCACCCTTCCGAAATCAATATTTTATCTCCGTCGCAAAGCCGGTCCAGTACCCGGGCCCCTTCTACTGCGCCGTCCAATATCCCCTTATATCTTGCAAACAAGACGGAAAAAGAGGTTAAAAGAGTATCCTTCGGAACTATTTTATCAACTTTCCCGAACACCTGACTGTCTGTGATGACAAGCTTCGGTTTTCTGCTGCATGCAGACAGTGCCTGCAGAAGTTCCTCCGGCTGAACAACCATCGTCATCGCACCTTTTTCCAGCAAATCGCGTATTGTCTGCTGCTGAGGTAAGATAAGTCTCCCTTTCGGCGCCGCCTCATCAATCGGTGTGACAAGAAGAACCAAATCCCCCTTATCCACCAAATCAGAAACAAGCGGACGCTCTTGCTTTGCACCGCAAGCAAGTTGCCCTATGCTAACTTTCAAATCGTTTATCCCAATATCTCGCAGAGCACTGACAAACAAACACTTTTCATCACGGAACTGTTTATCCCACTTCTCAAATTTATCAAGAGGCATCCTGTCTACTTGGTTCACTGCAACCACAAACGGAATATTGCGTGCTTTAAACTGACGGATCAGATCTCTTTCTTCTTCGGATATCACCTGTCGCCCATCGATAACCAATACTGCTACATCCGTCTTTTTTAAAACTTCATACGTCTTATCTACACGCAAACTTCCGAGCATTCCTTCATCATCAACACCCGCTGTATCCACGAGCACCACCGGTCCGACAGGCAAAAGTTCCATCGTTTTGTATACCGGATCTGTTGTCGTTCCGGGAACATCGGAAACCACTGCAAGACTCTGCCTTGTCACTGCATTAATCAAACTTGATTTCCCACTATTTCGTTTTCCGAAAAAACCAATGCACACGCGATTGGCAACCGGTGTTTTGTTCACTTTTGCATTCTCCTTCTGATTAAAATCTAAAATCACGCTCTCCGTTTCGGATGCGCCCAAGGCGTTCTACGACAACATCCCTAACCTTATCCGACGGAATATTACAAAGTTCACGACGAATGATATCTTCACCAATTGTACGTGTTTCATCGCTTGCATAATCCGTCAAATATTCCATCAATGTCATCAACGCATTCGGATGACAGCAATTTTGAATCTGACGACTCTTACAAAGTTCCATAAAACGGTCACCTGTTCTGCCTTCACGATAACATGCCGTACAAAAACTCGGTACATAATCCAGCTCCATCAGCCAGCGCACAACCTCATCGAGGGTACGTTTATCACTGACATCAAACTGCTCGCTGTTTTCCTCCTCCGGCTCATCATCCGCATATCCGCCGACGCTTGTTTTCGATGCGCCGCTAATCTGGGAAACACCGAGGGAAAGCGCACACTCCCTACATTCCTGACTTTCTCTCGTCGAAATAATCATTCCCGTATAAGGAACACTGATACGGATGCAGGCGATAATTTTTGCAAACGTATCATCATCAATTCCGTTATCAAACGTATCCGGATCAATATCATCCGCACGCTTTAATCTCGGAACACTGATTGTATGCGGTCCGACCCCGTGCACTGCCTCCAAATGCTCTGCGTGCATCAAAAGCGCCGCAAATTCATACCGGTAAAGTTCCAAACCGAACAATACGCCAAGTCCGACATCATCAATGCCGCCTTCCATCGCGCGGTCCATCGCCTCCGTATGATATGCATAATCGTGCTTCGGTCCTGTCGGATGCAGTTTTTCATAACTTTCTTTGTGGTAGGTCTCCTGGAACAAAATATATGTTCCGATTCCCGCTTCTTTTAACTTCCGATAATTTTCCACCGTCGTCGCCGCAATATTTACATTGACACGTCGGATATCCCCGTTTTTATGATGAATACTGTAAATGGTATCAATACATTCCAAAATATATTCAATCGGATTATTTACCGGATCCTCGCCGGCCTCAAGCGCCAATCTCTTGTGCCCCATATCCTGAAGCGCAATCACCTCACGTTTGATCTCATCCTGCGTCAATTTTTTACGCGCTATATTTTTATTTTTAATATGATACGGGCAATATACGCATCCGTTCACACAATAATTCGATAAATAAAGCGGGGCAAACATCACAATACGGTTCCCGTAAAAATCTTCCTTAATCTGTTTTGCCAATTCACAAATTTCCCGATTCTTTTCCGGAATCTCACAGTCAAGAAGCACTGCTGCCTCTCTGTGCGATAAGCCTTTTCGCTCACGCGCTTTTTCCAAAATACTGTCAATCAGTTCAAGATTATTCTTATTCTCCTTTGCATAAGAAAGTGTAGCAAGCACTTCCTCATGGTCAATAAATTCTTCTGCATTTAACGAATTCGGGTTATACATATTCTGCCTTCTTTCTTTTCGTAAGTCTTATTTCACTCTTCCAAGTATACCATAGAAAACCATCAAAAAAAAGTTGTGCGGAAATTTTCTCTCCGCACAACCACAATTCACATATTTAAAATGCCGCTTTCATCTTTTCATAAATCGCTTCGTAACGGACCATATTTCCATACTCCACATCTGTTGCAATCACCGGCTGGACACCATAATTACCATCTTCTTTATACTTCGGAATAATATGTGACACAAGCTTATCATCCATATCCTCCAAATCCATATAACAGATTGCATCCGGATTATAACATTTCTTAAGCGCTTTCGCCGCCTTCGCCACATCTGCAAAATACAGATTTCTCTCAAGCGCAGAAAGTTTGCACAACTCTTTGGCAGACTCTTTAAATACCGCTACCAAATGACCTTTGTAATCCTGATTTTTATAAAGATAAACCTTTACAACATCGTACTCTTTCAAGAAACGCCCGTACTTCTCCTCTGCCGGAACCTCTACCTTATTTGCCTTGGCCGCTTCTTCCTCCTGGTACTTTTTATACGCAGTCGCCATCTTGCAATCTTCACTCAGCACGTGGTTCATAATCCACTCCTGAACCTCGTCACGCATCTTTTTCAATTCTTTTACCGGCTCTGCCTTAATCTTCGGAAGATCCAGTCCCATAATAAAATCGGAACATCTCTTATGAAACTTCTTGTGCTCGGTAATACGCGGATAGCACATTTCATCCATCATGCGCTCTTCCACATAGAAATGATACCCCGTAAAATCACGAAGTTCACAGACAATATCCAAAAGCTGTTTATCCGTCACTCCGATACACTGAATGCGCAAAAGCTGCTCCAGATCGCGACCGATCTTAAATAACTGCTTGTGCTGTGTATCTACATCTTCAAGCCCCGTTTCCATTGATTTATCCCAATCAAACTTAAAATCAAACATATGCGGTAACCCTTTCTCCTACATCCATTCATCTCTCTATATATTTTATCATTTCCGACGTAAAAGACAAGACAAAAAACACTAATATTTATTATTTTTGAACGCGCAAATCATCTCATTTGTCAGACTGCTGTCCGTGTATTCCATGTCGATTTTTTCCCGCGCAATAAACTCTGCCGTCGCCAATTCTTCTTCATCCATATGTATGTCAGTCTCCCCGTCAATCTCACAGATAAATCCGGCCAAAAGATTATCTGCAAAGCCCCAAGGCTGGGAACCATAGTAACGGATATTCTTTACTTTCAAACCGGCTTCTTCCATTACTTCTCGCCGCACGGTGTCTTCCAAAGACTCCCCAATTTCCGAAAAACCGGCTACAAGTGCATAATTTTTATATTCTCTTCCTTTATAGGTCGTCAAAAGAAGCTTATCGCCGTCTGTCACCGCCACAATCACCGCCGGATTAATTCTCGGATAAATCCGGTTATCGCACTCCGGACAATGAAGCATGCGCTCTTTTGCGTCATGAAAAAGTTCGTGTCCGCATCTTCCGCAATAACAATTCGATGAATACCAGCCATCCAGCATACACGCCGTCACCGCCGCAAAAGCAAGGTGCTTGGGTCCAAGTCTCCGAAATTCCTGCCTGCCTGCAAACCGGAACCCTTTCCGCAAATATTCCTGCTCCTTTTCCTCCGGCAATTTCCAATAGAAAAATTTTATCTCATCTATCGCAAATAAATACACCGGCTGCTCTTCCCCCTGCATCGTGCATTCAGAATATGTAAGAAAATCTATCGTCTCCTGATCACGCAAAAGCAATTTCCCTTTTGAAAAAGCGAGTATATAATCTTTCTCTTCCGGTGTTTTATTATAAAACTCTACGTGAAATTTATGCGGCATAATCTCCTGTATCATTCATACTCCTCCAAGCCAATTTATATATTTAATATATTCCTTTCAAAGCATCCCCCAAACGGTTCGTCGCCTCACTTTTTTTCTCTATAAACTCTTCTCGCATCTGCGCTTTACAGCGGCTAATTTCTTCTCTCAGCTCTCTTGCCGAAAGCAAAAGACATCCCTGTCCCCAGACGATCAGCTGAATAAGTCCGTCTGAAGTTGCCACCGTCACACGATAATCTCCTTTTGAAATTTTGTGCGCCGCCTTTTCAATATACATATCCGCCGTTTCTGCTTCCTTTGTGTAAACCACTTCTATATTGTGATATTTTTGAACCTCTCCGATATTGCCTTTTACTTTATATGCATCGAAAACGACAATCAGACGACATTTTTTATACCCCTGATAGTCACAAAGAATATCCATAAGTTTCCCTCTGGCCGCATCAATGTTATTCTCTGCTAACTCCTTGAGGTCATCCCATGCAAATATAATATTGTATCCATCCACAAGAAGATATTCCTCAAGAACCTTCTTCGGCTTTGCATGCGCTTTTTTCCATTCCTCCGTCGCCTCTGCATTTGCCGTCACTGTCCTTGGCGCAGAAATGACTCTCTGTTTCGGAGCACCGTACGTTTTCTCAAAAATAGCCTGCAGTTCTTCCTCTTCCGCACCGAATTTGTCCGAGGTTTTACTTCCCCGCTGCTCTGCTTCCCTGCGCAGACGCGCAATCGTCCCTTCGTCAAATTCATGTTTCTTCTTTTCCGCAAGCACACTCTCGATGTGCATATGCTCAAACACTTCATTCCACGGAACAATGTACCCTGCTCCGTGCTGACAAAAGACGGAATCCGGACTGTTTCGCAAATCGCGTGACGGGTCATAGCATCTCCTATCCATCACTTCTTCGGTGTTATGACAAACATCATATCCTTCCGGTGTCAAAACAATGCGTCCTCTTCCTCCTGTATAAGAAGCCACCTCACGCGCATAATTTCTCGATGTCGAAACCGGAGCACGGCCGCAAATAATTGCCTGCTCTCCCTGGATATCCGGCTGCGAAAAACTTCCTCCCATCCGTTCCATATCGGTAAGAACCCGCCCGATCATATCAGCCGGAACCATAATCCGGAACGAATAATACGGCTCTAAAAGCACACTCTCTGCCTGCATCAGCCCCTGTCGCACCGCGCGGTACGTCGCCTGGCGGAAATCCCCGCCCTCTGTATGCTTTGTATGCGCCTTTCCTGCAACAAGCGTAATTTTCATATCCGTAACAGGTGATCCGGTCAACACTCCTCTGTGCTTCTTCTCCTGCAAATGAACATGTATGAGTCTTTGCCAGTTCAGCGCCAGGTCATCCTCCCTGCAATCCGTGTCAAAGACAAGCCCGCTTCCTCGCGGCAGTGGCTCTAAAATCAAGTGTACTTCCGCATAATGTCTGAGTGGCTCAAAATGCCCGACACCTTCCACTGTATTTGCAATTGTTTCTCTGTACACCACATTTCCTTCATCAAATGTTGTCTCAAAGCCGAAGCGTTCCATAATCATACGTTGCAGTACTTCAATCTGCACATCCCCCATAAGCTGCGCGCGGATTTCAGATAATTCCTCATCCCAGGAAATGTGAAGCTCCGGATGTTCTTCTTCAAGAATGCGTAATTTCCCAATCACTGTATGGGCATCCATCTCTTTTGGACCGTATACTTTATACGATAAAACCGGTTCAAGATACGGAACAATGTTTTGCTGCTCTTTCCCAAGTCCTTCTCCCGCAAGCGCATACGTAAGGCCTGTCACCGCACAAATTTGTCCCGCAACCACTTCGCCTGTGACTTCATATTTATCTCCATGGTAAACTCTGATTTGATTGACCTTTTCTTCCTTCTCCCAGTTAGCCGATGCTAACACTTCTTTTGCCTTCAGACTTCCGCCCGTAATCTTCATATGCACAAGTCGGTTTCCCTGTGCGTCACGGGTAATCTTAAAGATTCTTGCTCCAAACTCTGTAAAACGGTAAGGTTTTGTTGTGTATGCAACAATTCCTTCTATCAATTCCTCAATCCCTAAGTCTTTCAACGCCGAACCGAAAAAACACGGAAAGAGTTTTCTCTCGGCAATTGCCCGCACAATCTTATCCTCTTCCACCGCTCCTGTTGCAAGAAACTCCTCCAGCATCGCCTCGTCCGCCATCGCAACCATCTCGTAGAAAGCCTCGGTCTTATCATTCATATCGGAAAAATCTGCGATATCTGTACTCAAACCACTGCGAATCTCCGCATAGATCTTTTCCTTATCCATTCCGGGCTGATCCATCTTGTTGACAAACACAAAGGTCGGCACCTGATATTCCCGAAGCAGATTCCATAAAGTCTCCGTATGCCCCTGCACACTTTCCGCAGCGCTTACAACAAGAATCGCATAATCGAGTACCTGCAGGCTTCTCTCCATCTCTGCTGAAAAATCCACATGTCCCGGTGTATCAAGCAGCGTAAAAACCTTGTCCTCAAAATGCAAAAGCGCCTGTTTTGAAAAAATCGTAATTCCGCGTTCTCTCTCCTGCACATCCGTGTCCATAAAAGAATTCCCGTGATCCACGCGGCCCGCATCTTTTATTTTTTTATTCTTCAGCAAAAGCTGCTCGGACAATGTCGTTTTCCCCGCATCTACATGCGCCAAAATTCCAAGCACCAAATTAGTCGTTGTTTCCATTTTCATTCCTAACCTTAGCAATCTCTAAAATCCGAAGTTCCTCTCCCCGGACTGAAAATTTAATATTATATTCCTTGTAGGAAAGTCCCCACTTTCGCTCCTCATCATCCATATAAGCTGTCCGCGGATCTTGTTGTAAAATTTCACATATCGTGCGCATACATTCGGCACCGACTTCCTTTTCCAATTCCGGTTCATATTTTACCGACAAGACATGAGACTTTACTTCATCTGCAAAGCCGCATTCCGCATCCTCGTGACTGTCACAATATGAAAGATAAGGTTTAATATCATAAACAGGTGTACCGTCAAGCATATCAATTCCCGATACATAAAGTACGGGACCGAATTTTTCCTCATATGCTACTTTTTCCAATTTTACCGATGACAATCCGATCGGGTTCGGCCGAAACGGAGAACGGGTTGCAAACACCCCTACTCGCTTTTTCCCTCCGAGCCTCGGCGGACGCACCGTCGGCGACCACTTTTCCCTTTCGGCTCCGGAAAACTTCCATAAAACCCAAATATGCGAATATTCCTCAAGGCCTTTTATCGCCTCAGCCACTCTGTACTCCGGCTCAAACACTATTTTCCCCTGCAAACCTTTCACAAGTCCGCTCTGCCTCGGAATCCCGAATTTTTCCGGAAACTCCGTATAAATATGTGCAATCACTTTCATATATAACTCCAAAAAGCAGCCCCCGACGGAACTGCTTTATTTTATAAAACAGACAAAATATCTACCGTGTGCGAACTTGCTCCAATTAAATCCTGTCTTTCGCACGTCGCCAAATGATACTTTACAAACCACTCAAACTCTTCTTCGCTGAGCGCATTGATGACCGGTCTCATATGATCCGCCGGCCCGTCTGCCGCAATAATCTGCAGGCGATTCAGCCCGACTGCTTCATTGATTTTGTCAATCTCCTCTATACGCACAACACTGTAGAGCGGATTTGCCTCCGGTTTGCACTGAAAATCTTCCGTCAGCACATTCTTTTCCACGCTCTCTAAAATGTGACGTTCCCGGAATGCATACGTAAGCACGCTGTAATCATTCATACAATATGCCACAAGAATGACTCCTCCCGGCTTTGTCACGCGCTTTGCTTCGGAAAGTGCTTTGCACTTATCTTCAAATGCATGCAAATGATACATCGGTCCGAACACAAGTGTTAAGTCAAAACTGTCATCTGCAAATCTGGAAAGTTTCATTGCATTTCCCTGATAAGCTTTCACACTGCTGCCTTTTTTCTTCAGCACTCCGAGATTACTTTTTACCAGTTCCACCGCCGTGACATCGTACCCCTCTTCAGCGAGTGCTACGCTGTACCTTCCGGTTCCTGCACCGACATCGAGAATACACGGATTTTCCCGTCCCTCCAAATATTTATGAATATATTTCATGGAAGTGATATATTCTACCTGTCCGTGGCGCGACAAAAGTCTTTTATCCTCATTAAATTTATTGTAATAAGCTATCAGTTCTTCCGTCATTCCGAAACCTTTCTCGGCGCAATTACATTAAAGCACACGCCCGCCTTACCGTTACGTTTTGCTTCATACATGTTATCGTCCGCCCAATCAAAAACCGCTGTAATTTCCATGCCTTTCTGCCACGGAACAATTCCGACACAGCACGGAACTTTATCAATCAGTTCTTCCGCTTTTCTTGTCACTTCCTGCTGAGATACATTCTTAGTCAGTGCAATAAATTCATCCCCGCCGAAACGTCCGACAACGGAATCCTCTGCATAAAGTCCGAGAATCGTATCTGCTGCCTCTTTTAACACTTTATCCCCGTACTGATGTCCGTATTGGTCATTGATGGCTTTAAAATCATCCAAATCAATTAAACTGAAATAGAACTCTGCTTCCGGCGCTTCTTTTACAAGCTCCTGCATCTTTTCAAACACGGTCTCCTTACGGTAAATTCCCGTCAAGCCGTCAATCTGCGCCTGATAATTCATCTTTTCTCTCTCAAGCACTTCCGCATGGATATCCGTAATACGTCCCATGACACTTGCCACTTTACCGTCCGCCCCGACCACACTCTTATAATCGGCTCTGTGCCAACGATAGCCGCCACCGGAAATCGCCGACAAATATTCCATCTGCCCTTCCTTCTCAGCAGATACCGCCCCCAGCAATGTCTGCGTAAACATCGCCAGATGGTCACTATGTACAATCGGATTCTTCTTTACATAAGAACTATATCCTGTAATTTCACGTTCTTTTTTATTGTGCGGAAGATTGTAATTAAATACCATCGTATCTTTGTTTGGAAAATACTCAAACAAAATACCCTGAACTGTCTCTGCCAAAACACGGTAACGCACATCGCGGATCATGAGCTCCTCGTTCATTTTCTCAAGTTCTTTCATCTTCTGCTCATTCTCAATTTTAGCCGTAATATCGCGCATAATCAAAAGTGCGACTCTGCACTCCGTCTTCGGGTCTGTCACCGGAGCCACTTTTACCGCAAACCACGAAACAGTTTTATCCTTCTTTTTAATTTGGATTTTCTGTTCTAATACCTTTCCTTCTTTTACGCACTCTTTAATAATATTCGGAATTTCCGGATAATTTGTCTTAACCATTCCGATTCTCTCAAAAAATGCCTGATTCAAGTAAAGAACCTTCACCTCTTCCGGACGAAGTTCAAACAGACCTACACCTGTTTTCATATTAGAAACAAGAACCTGTAATACTTCCTGTAAATTTTCCGTCACGCCGACAAGTCTGCGGCTGTCCCACAAATCATAATCTTCCCATTTTTTTCGTTCGCTCATAAAAAATCCTCCTTCCCCGATGAAGTTTTCAATCACTTCCTAAACTTTGCCTTTTTACTTACACCTTTTTTCCAAAGCAACTTCTTATATGCATTATATTTCTTTTTCGGCACCTTAATTGTCGCTTTTGTTTTTATACCTGTAAACGCCTTGGCTCCGACTTTTTTGCTTGTAAGCTTTGTTGTTTTTATTGTAATGTTTTTCAGTTTTTTGCATCCGTAGAATGCTTTCTTCCCGATTTTTGAAACATTCTTTCCAATCGTCAGTTTCTTTATTTTTTTATTGTTTTTGAACGCATTATTTGCAATTGCCGTAACTTTATATGTAATGCCTTCGATTTTAACCGCCGCAGGAATCGAAACTTTGGTTTTTCTTTTATTTACCGGTTTTACATAAGTAACCGTACCGCCCTTCACTCCTGCTTTTGTTACTTTATAGATCGCAAGATTTTTATCATCCGGAAGTTTCGTTCCTTTTGCATGTGCACCGAGCGACGGAATATCTTCTGTTTTTGTTGCCCGACAGACTTTACATGTATAGGTTTTTATACCTTTGGCAAGTCTTGTGGCTGCCTTTGTCACTTCACCGCCATTCCATGTATGCGCTTTCATCGCAATCTCTTTTCCTGACTCAATCTTCGTTTTGCAATCCAGACACCACGTATCTCCCGTATATCCCTTTGACGAGCAGGTCGACGTCTTTACATCACGGATTTCTGTTGTCTGATGACCTGTTGCGTCAATTATAATATTTTCAGTCATCGGATCATGACAGATACCACACTCTGTATGCGCAAGTCCGTTTTCCGTACAAGTGGCTTCTTTTTCGCCTTCTCCTGTATAAAGAAGAGTGTTATCCTCTTCATGTGCCCCAACTACAACCTTCGTAGTAAATTTGTATGTTGTGCCATTGCCCGCATAAACAGCAACACATTCCGTCGTTTCACCCGCCGGAAGTTTTGCATCCGGTGTTTCAAAACTATAACCGGCCGGAAGTTTCGATGCTAGCTGCGACAACACTTTCACGTTACAATCCGTACTGTAAGATTCGGGAAGAACCGGAACATCTCCCACCTTAATCTGCGCGTTCTCCACGCCCGGAATCTGAGTCGGTATTTCAAACTCTCCGGTACTATTCTCCGGGAACGTAATCGTTACCACCGGCGGAACCGTTTCAGAAACTGTATAGCCAGCCAGAACCGGCAGATTATGTGTCCCCAAAGAATTCGATATATCCAAATCCGCCGGGTGATAAACAACTTTCAACTCATTGCAAGAAGTAAATACTCCATCCCCTATCGTTGTAAGGCTTTGAGGAAGCACCGCTATCGTTATATCATTGCCTACAAACGCCCCTGCTCCAATCGTTTCCAGCCCTTCCGAAAATTCAAAAGAGGTTACATTTGTAAAACGGAATGCATTAGCTCCGATACTTTTAAGCGATGGGGGAAAATAAAAACTCTTTATCGCATTTGCTCCCGAAAAAACAAATTCCCCAATACTTTCCAGTTTACTGTCTTTAGGAATCGCAACTGTTTCCAACACTGTACAATATTCAAACGCCCTGTCCCCTATCGTAACACAGGATGCAGGAATACTGATTTCTTTTATCGGCACATAGCAAAATGCCATGTTTCCTATCGATTCAAGGACGCTTCCCTCCTCAAATGAAACTGTTTCTAAAGATTTACATTGTTGAAATGCCTTATTTCCGATTGTTTTTACCGATGCCGGAATTTCCAATGCTGTAATCGGTGTCTGCATAAATGCTTGCTGCCCGATACTTTCAAGCCGGCTTACCTTTTCAAACGTTACACTCGTAAGAGATTCACATGCAGAAAATACCCCTGTTCCGATAGATGTTACAGACGCAGGTATCTTAATCCCCCTAAGCGGTTGCCCCGCAAAGGCATTGTCACCAATGGTTTTCAATCCCGAAGGAAGCGTTATCTGTGCAATCGCACACGTACTGAACGCAGAATTCCCTATCGTTTCAAGTTTACTTCCTTTTTCAAAGGTAACATTTGTTAACTTGTTACAACCGTTGAACACTTGCTCTCCCAATGTTTTTACAGAAGCCGGAATCTCAATTTCCGCAATCGCAGTCTGCCCGAATGCATATGCTCCGATAGTTTCAAGATTACCATTCTCCGCAAAGGTTACTTTTGTCATTGCCGTACAACCTTGAAACGCATAATCACCGATCGTTTTCACCCCTGCAGGTATTTTTACCGATGTAATTTCAACTTCCGTCAAAAATGTATTTCCATTTATTTCCGTAACCGGATAGGTTTTTCCTCCATGTGTAATTGTTTCCGGAATCACAACATCCCATGTCGTTCCGTCCTGGTGATTATACTCTCCGATCACCGCCCCGCCGGCTGAAATTCTGTATTTCCATACGCCGTCTGCTGTCGTATATGTTTCTTCTGCCCGCACATTTCCCGAAAACAAACATCCTGCACATAAGAGCCACATAAAAATTACAATTTTAAATACATTTTTATTCACATTTTTCATAACTAGTCTCAACCTCTCTCATCATTGTGAATTCTATAAATAACTATCTATTTATTATAACACACTACTTCACATTCTGCCATGTCACATAGATATGCCCCACGCCAAACAAAACAGTTGCAATCACCAACCATCCATGCTGCAGTGTAATACCACTCAGCAAAAAGATTACAGTCGGAACTACTGCCAGCGTCAAGCTTTTCCACTTGCTCTGTTTTATAAAGTAAAGTATCCAGACAATCCAATACATAAGGATAAGTACTGCATCTCCGATTAGGTAACTTAAAAAAGCGCCTATGCTGCCAAAAGTGAATTCTGTTTTCCCCACATGTAATATCATAAGCAGCATGCAAGCATATCTTCCGATCTGTTCCATCACATTCATGCCTTTATTCATACATTTATTTTCTATACCGCGAAACTTAATTGCATAAATAATATTCGGAATTAAGATGGCAATTACAATACACAATCCCAAAATGTTAATCCAGCCTCCGCCAAGTCTTCCTGCCAAGAAAACTGAAGTCGGGCCGTCCGCTCCTCCAATCATCGGTACACTCATACTATGTTCTCCTCCACTGCTTTTATCATATTTTGTTTTGCTGTCTCTTGTTGCATCGCTTGCTCTATAGGCATTTTCTCCGGGGTAATTCCATAGATTTCATCAAATCCGGTATCAACGCATTTTTCTGCTCCCGGTTGTACCTGACCGGCTAATGCCAATACTCTACACTTTGGACTTTTCTCTTTTGCTTTCAGTGCTGCTGCCATCGGTGCTTTCCCCATGGCTGTCTGCGCATCGATTCTGCCCTCTCCCGTCAGGAAAATATCTGCATCTTTCATGCTTTCTTCCAATCCTGTCGCCTGCATCACAAGTTCTGCTCCCGGAAGTAATTTCCCACCGAGCATACTCACAAAAGCAAATCCCATTCCGCCGGCAGCTCCTGCCCCCGGGATATTTCTGTTATCTTTTCCCGCAAACTGCGCCACCGCATCCGCATAAGAATTCATCGCCTTATCAACAGCTTCCAAGTTACCCTTGGCTAACCCCTTTTGCGGTCCGTAAACATATGTCGCACCATTTTTCCCGCAAAGCGGATTCGTCACATCGCATGCAATACGGAATGTACAGTCACCCAGCTCTTTTCTTACGTCTTTTCCATAAATCTGCTTTATTTTTCCAAGTTCCTGGGGACTGCATATTTCCTGCTGATTATCATCCCAAAAACAATATCCCAATGCTCTCAGCATTCCCATTCCTCCGTCATTGGTCGCACTTCCGCCGATACCGATCAGAAAATCCCGGCAACCTCTGTCTATGGCATGATGTATTAATTCTCCGACTCCATAGGTTGTTGTTTTCAACGGGTTTCTTTCCTCCGCTGTAAGAAGTGTCAGTCCTGCTGCCTGTGCCATCTCGATCACTGCTGTTTTTTGACCGTTTGCTATCGTGACCTCTGCGTATTTTGCTACAATTCTTCTTCCGATAGGATCACTGACCTGCACGGATATCATCTCACCGCCGATACCTTCAACAAGTGCCTCCATCGTCCCTTCCCCTCCGTCAGCAAGCGGTTTGACAACAATCTCTGCAACCGGAAATACTTTTTGCACCCCTTCTGCAGCCGCTTTTCCCGCCTCCATAGACGTCATACTTCCTTTGAAAGAATCCATTGCAATAACTACTTTCATTCTTCTTCCTGCCAATCCTTGCACACATCTACCCATGCTTCCATACCCGAATACTTTTCAAGTTCCGGTATCGTCAAGTTGATGGTCGCCTCCGGACTTCCCGCCGCTGCATGCACATCTGTAAAACGTTTCAAAGATTCATCCAAATACACTTTTACATTCTCTTTCACACAGAACGGACAAACGCCGCCCTGCGGATGACCGATCATCATCTCCAAATCTTCACCGTGTACCATGGCCGCTTTTTCATGGAACTGTGCTTTGTATTTTGCATTGTGCACTCTGGCATCCCCCGCCATCACAATCACAATCGGATGCTCTTTTAATCGAAATGACATCGTCTTGGCAATTCGCGCCGGTTCACATCCGATTTCCTCTGCTGCATGTTCTACTGTATCTGTTATATGGTCCTGAATCCGTACCTTATCTCCCATTCCATATTGCTCAAAATACTCTTTTACCTGTTCCCAAGACATTTCAGGTTCCTCCTGCTTATTTTTATTGTAATTATACTATTTGTCCACTTCTTCTACAAGAAATACTCTCTTCTATCACATAAAAATCGCGCCCGCAAAAGCGGACGCGACCATATCAAATCTGATTATTTAATTGCTGCATGAATATCCTGCAGAGACATTACTTCGCTGTCGCCTTCTTTGAGGATTGTATAGATACCTTCGGCTGTCGCTTTGGCAGCTGCCATTGTTGTGAAGTAAGGCACTTTTGCCTTAACAGCTGTCTTACGGATGTAGCTGTCATCATTCTTAGACTCTTCCGTTGCCTTCGGCGTGTTAACGATAAGCTGGATATTTCCGTTCATCACTTCATCACCGATATGCGGTCTTCCTTCATACATTTTATTCACTCGCGCTGACTTGATGCCATTTGCCACAAGAAGATCGTGAGTAGAACCTGTCGCCATAATATCGAAACCGCAATCCGCAAATTTCTGTGCCACTTCTACTACTTCCGGTTTATCTTTACGGTTTACACTGATAAGCACGGTTCCCTTCGTCGGAAGCTGTGTCTGTGTTGCTTCCTGCGCTTTGTAGAACGCCTCACCTACACTCTTAGAAAGTCCTAAAACTTCACCTGTCGAACGCATCTCAGGTCCGAGAACCGGGTCAACCTCCTGGAACATATTGAATGGGAATACTGCTTCTTTTACACCGTAGAATGTCGGTTTTACTTCCTTCATTCCATCAATCGGAGAAGCTTTTCCTGTCAACTCTCTTGTCATGATTTCTGTCGCAAGTTTTACCATCTTAACGTTACATACTTTCGAAACAAGCGGAACAGTTCTGGATGCACGTGGGTTTGCCTCAAGTACATATACCTTTCCGTCCTCAATTGCATACTGCATATTCATAAGACCGCAAACACCCATTTCCTCTGCAATCTTTCTTGTATACTCTTTGATGGTCTCCACAGTCTCTGCCGGAATATTCTTAGAAGGAAGAATACAAGCCGAGTCTCCGGAATGTACCCCCGCAAGCTCGATATGCTCCATAACAGCCGGAACAAACGCTGTCTTACCATCAGCAATCGCATCCGCCTCACACTCTGTTGCGTGACGGAGGAAACGGTCGATAAGAATCGGTCTGTCAGGTGTTACGCCGACTGCTGCTGCCATATATTTCTTAAGCGCTTCCGGTTCATTGACAACTTCCATTCCGCGTCCGCCGAGAACGTAGGAAGGACGAACCATAACCGGATATCCGATTTTTTCTGCAATTTCAAGCGCTTCCTCTACATCGACTGCCATACCTGCTTCCGGCATCGGAATTTCGAGTTTTTCCATCATGTTACGGAACAAATCTCTATCCTCTGCCATATCGATAATCTCCGGTGAAGTACCGAGAATGTTTACGCCGTTTTTCTTAAGGTCTGCTGCAAGATTGAGCGGTGTCTGACCACCGAACTGTGCGATAACACCAACCGGTTTTTCTTTCTCATAAATACTGAGAACATCTTCCAGCGTCAACGGTTCGAAATACAATTTATCAGAAGTATCGTAGTCTGTTGAAACCGTCTCCGGATTACAGTTTACGATGATTGTCTCAAATCCGAGTTCTTTCAATGCAAAAGCTGCATGTACACAACAATAATCAAACTCGATACCCTGTCCGATACGGTTCGGACCGCCACCGAGAATCATAATCTTCTGCTTGTCGCTTACCGTTGTCTTATCTTCTACATTATAAGTTGAGTAGTAGTAAGCTTTGTCCTTTGTTCCGCTTACGCGAACCGGCTCCCAACTTTCTGTGATACCGTAAGAAAGTCTTGCTTTGCGGATTTCCTCTTCGGAAACCTCAAGAAGTTTGGAAAGATATCTGTCTGCAAAACCGTCTTTCTTTGCTTTTTCCATAACTTCTTTTGAAGGAACGCTGCCTTTCATGGCAAGAAGTGCTTCTTCCTCTTCCACAAGCTCTTTCATCTGCTCGATAAAGTATTTTTTAATCTTTGTGAGGTTAAAGAGTTCATCCACGGTAGCACCTTTACGAAGTGCTTCGTACATGATAAACTGACGCTCACTTGTTGCAGTATTCAGCATCTTGAGAAGTTCTTCTTTGCTTTTTTCATTAAAGTCTTTTGCAAATCCGAGCCCGTAACGTCCGATTTCAAGGCTTCGGATTGCTTTCTGGAACGCTTCTTTATATGTTTTACCAATACTCATGACTTCTCCTACCGCACGCATCTGTGTGCCGAGTTTGTCCTGAGAATCTTTGAATTTTTCAAACGCCCATCTTGCAAATTTGAGAACAATGTAATCTCCGCTCGGTTCATAGTTTGCAAGTGTTCCGTTTACGCCGCAAGGAATTTCATCCAGTGTAAGTCCGGATGCAAGCATTGCCGAAACAAGCGCAATCGGGAAACCTGTTGCTTTGGAGGCAAGAGCGGAAGAACGTGATGTTCTTGGGTTAATCTCGATAACGATAATACGGTCTGAAACCGGGTCATGCGCAAACTGTACGTTTGTACCACCGATTACCTGTACTTCATTTACAATCTTAAATGCCTGCTCTTTTAATCTCTCCTGACATTCTTTAGAAATCGTCAGCATCGGAGCAGAACAGAAAGAGTCGCCTGTGTGTACGCCGAGCGGGTCGATATTTTCAATAAAACATACTGTAATCATCTGACCTTTTGCGTCACGCACAACCTCAACTTCAAGTTCTTCCCAGCCAAGGATAGACTCTTCTACAAGAACCTGACCTACAAGGCTGGCCTGAAGACCACGCGCACATACTGTTTTTAACTCTTCTACATTATATACAAGACCGCCGCCTTCGCCGCCCATGGTATAAGCCGGACGAAGTACAACCGGATATCCTAATTTATCTGCAATTGCCAGGGCCTCATCCACTGTATAGGCAACTTCACTTCTCGCCATCTCAATGCCGAGTCTGTCCATTGTTTTCTTAAACTCGATACGGTCCTCACCACGCTCAATCGCATCTACCTGAACGCCGATAACTTTTACGCCGTATTTATCAAGAACACCTTCTTTTGCAAGTTCAGAACAAAGATTCAGTCCTGACTGTCCTCCGAGGTTCGGTAAAATTGCATCCGGACGCTCTTTTGCAATAATCTGCTCCAGTCTCTTTACATTTAACGGCTCGATATAAGTTACATCCGCTGTGTCCGGGTCTGTCATAATTGTCGCCGGATTGGAATTCACAAGAACGATTTCATATCCAAGCTGTTTTAAAGCTTTACATGCCTGCGTTCCCGAATAGTCAAACTCACATGCCTGTCCAATAATAATCGGTCCGGAACCGATGATCAATACTTTTTTGATGTCTTCTCTCTTACTCATCTTTGCTCTCCTTCTTCTGCTATATTTGTCATATCCGTATGACATTTCAAGAAAAAAGTCAGCACTGAAAGTAACTGACTTTTCTGATTGACAACTATATTATGTTAAGTAAACGGCTGAAAAAAGGGAATACGAAACCCTTGTTCCTTCAAACAAAAGATTCGGCTGTAATTTCCCAAGTGCTTTCATCCTTTTCCTCCGCATTTTTTTCACTCGTTCCATTATAAAGGGTAAATATAAATTCGTAAATAGGCAAATTCGATTTTTTTCAAAAAATTTATCGATTTCTTTTTCTCAAAATCTCTCTCTGCTTCTGCTGAACATACTGCGCAATCCCCTCACTCTCACGCAAAAGCTTACAGCCGTATACATTTTTCCCTTCTTCCTGATTTTCTACCATACGGACAATATTTCCTGTCAGGGACAATTTGATTCCCATATCGGAATATCTGACCGTGATTTCCTCCCCGATACTGAGTTGGCGTTCCGTGGTAATCGAAAAACCGCTCGCGCTGACGTCACGCACATATACGTTTACAGGGCTGTCACCGCCCCGAATCATGCTTCCCATAATACTGATACCGACGCGGAAGCTCTTACGGCGATTAATCTTGCGGCCTTCTTTTGCACACTGTGCCACATAAGCGCCTTTGTAAAAAACAATGTTACACGGCGAAAACTCATACGCTCCGCCATCTCTCTCGGTCAAAATAGATGTCTGCACACCTTTAAAAGATAAACGCTTGTCATCCACTTTAGGGATATCCAGCAAAATATACTGTGCGCTCGTCTGTGTTACAGTCGCCTTAAACTCGATCTCATTTTCCTGCATCGGAAGTTTGCAGGCAATGGTAATCTCCTGACCTTCTTCAATATCTCTGAGATAAAAATTATCACTCATAAATTTCTTACTAACCCTTTACTAAAACCAATTTCCAGATACCTTCCCCAAAGTACCCCTTTACCCTTTCTTAACTATACCAAAAAACCATGCACTTGACTAGATTTAACTTTGCCATTCAAACAAATTTTACAAAATTTTTTCCATTCCGACTTTCTGAGGCTGTAATCCGCATTTTTCGTAAAACCGCATCGCAGATTCATTGCACGCCCAGACATTGAGCGTCACATTGTAGCACCCCTGCTCTTTCGCAAATGCCAGCACATATTCATAAAGCTGTTTCCCAATATGTAAGCCTCGTTTTTCTTCATCCACACACAAATCATCGATATAAAGACTTTTTACATCGGTCAGAATATTGTTATTGATGTGCTGCTGGAAAATACAGAATGCATAACCCAAAATTTCACCCTTCGGTGCTTTGTCATCCACCGCCACAAAAATCGGTGTTTTGTCATCCTCTATAATTAAAGTAAGTTCCTCATCTGTATATTTTTTTACATCTGCCTTAAACAAATCCGGTCTTCCGTTGTGGTGCACCGTCAAAACCTGATGAAGCAATTTATTTATTCCGGGCATATCTGCCGCAGTTGCTCTTCTGATTATCATTTCTGTCATCTCCCTGTTTTTATAATGTCCAATATTTTCATTGGCTCCGACACCTGTCCAAACTCTTCTTTCCTCTTTGCCGGCCAGTCCTCCCGCTGCGTTAAATACCAACAAGCCTGCACCGCCGTCATTCCGAAATCCTGCGCCGCCTCCAGTTCGCTGCTGCCGCCGTCTCCGACATACAGACACTCCTGCGGTTGTACTTTAAGCATCTTTACACAC
>JAZQDJ010000085.1:0-18010 GCA_045546735.1 Lachnospiraceae bacterium
TTGGCTCACAGAACGACATGGCTACGATCCGACTTCTGAATCAGTTTCAGAAGTATATTCTCTACATCTTCTCCCACATATCCGGCCTCTGTCAATGACGTGGCATCCGCAATCGCAAACGGTACATTGATGATTTTTGCAAGGGTCTGTGCCAAAAACGTCTTACCGCTTCCTGTCGGACCCATCATAATAATATTGCTCTTCTGTAATTCGATGTCTAAATCCTTTTCCGCTGTTACACGTTTATAATGATTGTATACCGCAACAGAGAGGACTTTCTTTGCCTCTTCCTGACCGATCACATAATCATCTAAAAATTCCTTAATCTCTACAGGCTTAAGAAGATTAATCTCCGGACCGCCTTCCGGAATCTCATCCTCATATTCTTCCTCTATAATGTCTGCGCAAACATCCACGCATTCATCACAAATATAGACACCGCCGGGACCGGCGATTAACTTTCTCACCTGATCCTGCGTCTTATTACAAAAAGAACATCTGATTTTATTTTCAGGATTTTTCCCTGCCATTCTTTTTGACTCCCTAACTGTTTACTTATTTTGCACGATTTTCAACGACTTTATCGATTAAACCGTAAGCCATTGCTTCCTCTGCGCTCTTCCAGTTATCACGCTCTGTATCTGCTGCAATCACTTCATAATCCTGTCCTGTATTTGCCGCAAGAATGCGATTGAGTTTTTCTTTTGTTTTTAAAATATGCTTTGCAGCAATCTCAATCTCCGTTGCCTGTCCCTGCGCACCGCCAAGTGGCTGATGAATCATGATTTCTGCATTCGGAAGTGCCATTCTCTTACCTTTTGTGCCGCCTGCAAGTAAAAATGCACCCATGCTTGCAGCCATACCGATACAAATCGTAGACACATCACATTTTACATACTGCATTGTATCATAAATCGCCATACCGGCTGTCACAGAACCGCCCGGACTGTTGATATAAATCTGGATATCTTTCTCCGGATCCTCTGCTTCAAGGAATAATAGCTGTGCTACAACAATGCTTGCTGTCACATCGTTTACTTCCTCACCGAGAAAAATAATTCTCTCTTTTAAAAGTCTTGAATAAATGTCATAGGAACGTTCCCCACGACTTGTTTGTTCGATGACGTAAGGTACTAAACTCATAACAATTCCTCCTTAACATCCAATCTGTCTGATTGATTATTTGCTTTCTTTTGCATTTTCTGTAACAAATTCAGCTGCTTTAGAGATTGCAAGGTCTTTCATGATTTCTGCTTTGCCCATCTCGCCGATCATCTCTTTTGCTTTGTCAGCTTCCATCTGGTACATTCCTGCAATCTTTTCAACTTCTTTGTCAAAATCTTCTTCTGTTGCTTCGATACCTTCTGCAGCTGCTACTGCCTCAAGAACAAGTCTTGATTTAATACGCATCTCAGCCTGCGGTTTAATCTGCTCAAGCATAGCCTCTTCTGTCTGGCCTGTGAACTGTAAATACTGCTCAAATGCCAGTCCCTGGCTCATAATTCTCTGTGCAAACTCGTCCATCATCTGCTGCTGTGTTGTTGTAACCATAGCTTCCGGAATATCCATCTTAGCATCTTCAACTACCGCTTCAATTGCTGCTCTTTCTCTTGCATCTTTTGCAGCATCTTCTTTCTTAGCCATAAGGCCTTTCTTTACATTTTCTTTGTACTCTGCAAATGTCTCATACTCAGAAACCTCTGAAGCGAACTCATCATCAAGCTCAGGAAGCTCATCTACTTTGATGCCTTTGATTGTTACTTTGAACATAGCCGGTTTTCCTGCAAGTTCTTCTGCCTGATACTCTTCCGGGAATGTAACATTAACTTCTACTTCATCACCGATATTTTTACCGATGAGCTGTTCTTCAAATGTGTCGATGAATGAATGAGAACCGATTACAAGATCATAATCCTCACCTTTTCCGCCTTCAAAAGCTACACCATCCATGAAGCCTTCGAAATCGATTGTTGCTTTATCTCCGTCTGCTACAGGACGATCTTCTACTGTGATTTCACGTGCGTTGTTCTTTCTTTCGCGTTCGATCATCTCATCTACTTCTTCATCTGTCACTTCAACGTCAACTTTTTCAATCTTAACGCCTTTGTATTTTCCGAGTTCTACTGCCGGCTTTAATGCAACTTCTGCAGTAAAGATAAACTCTTTATCAGGCTCTAACTGGATAACTGAAATTACCGGTGAAGAAACGATTTCTTCCTCGCACTCACTGACAGCTTTTTCATAAGCGCCCGGAATTACTGCATTTGCTGCATCCTCAAGAAATACACCTTTTCCGTAATATTTCTCTACCATTGCAAACGGAACTTTTCCTTTACGGAATCCAGGCATACTGATGCTGCTTTTATTTTTCTGGTATGCAGCATTTACAGCCTTTGCCATATCCTCTGCTGAAACCTCAATTGTAAGCTTAGCCATATTGTGCTCTAATTTCTCTAACTGTAAACTCATTTTTGTATTTCCTCCTTTATGTGATACGTTACGCACCACTTTCTTCTTTTTCTCCTATGCAAAATGGGAATAGACACAATTTCCCATACTTACAGTCATTTTAAGATTATAGCACAAGTTTTTATCAATTACTAGCACTTTTTTGCGTCTTTCTTTTCGATAATCCGACAGAATTATGTTTGTTTTTTAACAAAAGTTACCATCATAATCCTTTTACAATCCGAACATAATAAAACCAAGATAAGTGAGAAACAAAACACATGTCCGAAAGTTTCCGGATAAGTGTTTGACACTTATCTTGGAAACAAAGAAAAACAATAAAAATCACGGAGGTGAAAACAATGGCAAGTAACAAAACAAATAAAATGGAAGTACCTGAAGCAAGAGCTGCAATGGATCGTTTCAAAACAGAGGTTGCATCTGAACTCGGTGTAAACTTAAAAGAAGGTTACAACGGTGACTTAACTTCTAAAGAAGCAGGTTCTATCGGCGGCGAAATGGTTCGTAGAATGGTGAAAAACTACGAGTCTCAGCTCAAATAGTATACCCAAAAAGAAAAGCGTCGTTTCTTCCGAAACGGCGCTTTTTATATTATTTTTAATTGTTATCATCCGGTAACTTATACGGATCGTCAAAACTATCATCTACCGGTGCTGACGGGTTGAACATTTCACCGCTTGCATAACTTGGTGTTTCCGGCTTAGCATACGGATCTGCATATGGATTTGCCTGCGCATAGGCGCCCGGATTTCCATACGAACTTGAATATGCGTATCCGTTTCCTGCAAGGCTGTGATCATAATAATCTGTAGATGCTCTGTGTTTCAGCGTCTCGTACAAATGTGCCAATGTCATCTGCATATACGGATTTACATAGAAAATAGCAAGCAATCCGCATGTAAACACTGCAAGAATACTCCATCCGATAAAAGAAAGCTCAAGCACCCATGTCTCAAACTTATTGCCATCCATCATTTCTTTTGTCAGACGGAATACATCCTCTGCTTCAAGCTCCGGATTTTCCGCAAGTATGTACGGAACCATATAGTACTCGTATGCTTTAATGATTCCCGGAATAATGAAAAGCAACGTCCAAAGGAATACATACATATCTCTCAGGAACATAACTTTTACCACATTCATATAAGTTCCTTTTTTGAACATGCTGAACATGATACCGATATCATTCACTGTTTTCTGATCATATGTCGCCTCGATAAAATATCTGTGTGCACCGACTTTAATCGGATTTACCACAAACGTCGCCACTGCAATGCCGATAATCAGAGCAATCACTAACACAGCAAGAAAAACGGTAACCATCGTAAGTACAAGTGACATATCTATACCGTCAAACATACCTCCCGACGAATCAGAACTGCCGCCTGATGAAGATCCGGCACTGCTTCCGCCGCCTCCTCCGCCTCCTGCCAGCAACTGAAAAATAAATGCCACAAGCACAAGTCCCCAATAACTGCGTTTCAGGTCTTCTTTTGCTTTTGCTTTTAAATCTGCTCTAGTCCACATATTTTTTCTCCCTTTCACTTTTGTATTGCAATTTATTGCTGATAAATAATTGCCTCTTTTATACTGTCAGCACACGGTTGTCCCTTCATACAGGTAACAATCTGAAGTGCAAAATCAATCGCCGTTCCCATTCCGCGGCTTGTAATAATATGTGCCGAAATCTCTACCGGATTTTTGCTCACAAGCGCTCCTGTCAAATGCTCCTCAAAACTCGGATAACAACATGCGTTCCGTTTCTCCAGCATTCCCTTGTGCCCGAAGATACTCGGCGCTGCACAGATGGCTGCAATGTATTTGCCCATCTCGTCAAACTCTTCCACTTTTTTCATAAGAGGCTCACACGCCTCTAAATTTAACGTTCCCGGCATTCCTCCCGGAAGAACAATCATATCAATCTCTTCAAAATCAACTTCAGAAAGTAACATATCCGCCTTCACCGTAATTCCATGCGAACTTGTCACCATAAGATCGTCCGTAATCGAAACTGTCTTTATATCAATCTTTGCCCTACGACAAATATCAACGACCGTCAGTGCCTCTATCTCTTCCATTCCTTCTGCAAGGAACACGCAAATTTTTTCCATATAGAGTCTCCTTTTCTATTCACAGCCGCATCTGCATGGCTCTGAATAGTTACATTATAATAAAAACAAGTCCAAAGTGCAATCACTTGTGATATACTATTTAAAGGAGAAAGCGCAACCTGCGTTAACATTTGATAACCTTATTTCTTATGAAAGGAAAACCGCATTATGGAAATCGAACGCAAATTTACAATAAAAACATTGCCCGAACATATCGAAAGTTATTCGCACGCACAAATCACACAGGCGTACCTTTGTACTGAACCTGTCATGCGCATCCGCAAACAGGACGAAGAATATGTTTTTACCTATAAAGGAAAAGGCTTGATGGTCCGCGAAGAATATAACCTTCCGCTAACTAAAGAAGCATTTGATAAACTGCTTCCGAAAGCAGACGGAAACATCATTTCCAAAACAAGATATTTCATCCCACACGGCGAACTTCTTATCGAACTGGATGTCTTCACAAGCCCGACGAATCTTATCATGGCCGAAGTCGAGTTCCCTGATGAAGAAAGTGCTCTTTCCTTCACGCCGCCCGACTGGTTTGACGCAGATGTTACGAACAATCCGGCTTATCACAACTCCAATATGAGTAAGCAATAAGTCTTTCAAACAAAAACAGGGTATAGACACTATAATAAGTGCTCTATACCCTATTTCATTAAAAATATTATTTCTCACATCTTGCATACACAAAACACATCTGCCGGATTTTATCAGCCAGTTCATCCGTTGCCTGTCCCGGAAGCATTCTCCACTTCCAGTTGTCACCGAGCGTAGAAGGCGTATTAATACGCGCCTCAGAGCCGAGCCCGAGATAATCCTGCATCGTGATAATTGCCGTATTTCCGTTGCTGGCAAGCGCCGTACGGACAAATGCCCAGTTCACCTGTTTTGCATTTGTAATATTCAAATACTGCTTTGCAAACGCTTTTTCCTTACGTCTCATCGTCTGATAACAACCGATAGACGTATCATTGTCATGTGTTCCGCTATATACAATACAATTTTCCGGATAATGATGCGGCAAATAAGTACTGTCGCCGTCCGGATCAAATCCAAACTGCAACACCTTCATCCCCGGGTATCCTGTCTTCTTCACAAGACGAAGTACCGATGGCGTAAGGAAACCAAGATCCTCCGCAATTACATCCATCTTTCCGAGTTTTTCTTTCAACGCATTGAACAAATCAATACCCGGTCCTTTTTCCCAGCGGCCGAACTCTGCCGTCGGATCGCCGTACGGAATCGCATAATATTCATCAAAACCGCGGAAATGGTCAATACGAACTACGTCATACAAAGTAAAGCAGTATGCGATTCGTTTCACCCACCAGGCATAACCTGTCTTTTTGTGATACTCCCAGTCATAGAGCGGATTACCCCAAAGCTGCCCTGTCTTACAGAAATAATCCGGCGGACAACCTGCCACTCGCGTCGGGATTGCCTCCTCATCAAGCTGGAAGAGTTCCGGATTTGCCCATGTATCTGCGCTGTCTGCTGCCACATAAATCGGAATATCGCCGATAATTTTAATACCGTTAGAGTTCGCATAAGCTTTCCAAGCCATCCACTGCTCGCGGAATTTAAACTGAAGGAAACAATAAAAATCATAATCCTCCCTACACTTCTCGCGATACTTATCACAGGCAAGCACATCATTCATACGGATATCTTCATCTTCCCATTCGCTGAAGCTTTTGCCGCCGTAATAGTTTTTAACAGCCATATAAATTGCATAATCATCAAGCCAGTACGCATTTTCTTTACAGAAAGATACATACTCGTCTCTTTCCTGACCGCCTGCTGTAACAAAACGGACAAATGCCTTTTTCAGCAAAGGATATCTGATATAATACTGTTTTTCATAATCCACATACTGCGCATTGTCACCGAAATCAGCCGCATCGCACTCCTTTGCAAGAAGTAAGCCCTCGCTAACTAAAATCTCCAAATCGATGAAATACGGATTTCCTGCAAAAGTCGAAAATGACTGGTACGGCGAATCACCATAACCGGTCGGACCCGCCGGCAGAATCTGCCAGTAGGTCTGTCCGGACTTTTTCAAAAAATCTACAAATTCATACGCAGCCTTCCCGACCGTTCCGATTCCGTACTTGCTCGGAAGACTTGTAATCGGCAGCAAAACTCCCGCCGTTCTTTTTCTTGTTTTCATAAAAATCCTCTTACTCTGTTTTGAGTTTCCAGATATCATCGTTGTACTGTTTGATTGTTCTGTCAGATGAGAAGAAACCTGCCATCGCAATGTTTACGAGCATTTTCTTCTTCCACTCTTCTTTCTTTGCATAATCTGCAAATGCCTGATCTTTTGTCTTAATGTAGTCTTCAAGATCAAGAAGTGTCATGAACCAGTCTTTGTTTAAAAGTTCATTGTAAAGACGCTCTAAGTTCACTTTATCACCGACTGCAAGAAGCTCTTTGCTCACGATAAAGTCCACAGCCTCTTTAATCACAGGACTCTTCTTATAGTAATCTTTTGATACATAATCTGCTTTGTCATAATGAGCAATAACTGTATCGGAATCCTGACCGAAAATATAAATATTCTCACGGCCTACAAGCTCATCGATCTCCACGTTTGCACCGTCGCTTGTTCCGAGTGTCACAGCACCGTTAAGCATGAACTTCATATTACCTGTTCCGGAAGCCTCTTTACTTGCAAGAGAAATCTGCTCGGAAATATCACAAGCCGGAATCAGTTTTTCCGCATAACTTACATTGTAGTTTTCTACCATAACAACCTTCATGTAATCTTTTACATCCGGATCGTTATTTACAATCTCCTGTAAGCAGAGAAGCAGATGGATAATATCCTGTGCAATCACATAAGCCGGTGCAGCTTTTGCTCCGAAAATAAATGTAATCGGAGTCGCCGGTTTCTTGCCGCCTTTGATTTCAAGGTATTTGTGAATGATATAAAGTGCATTCATCTGCTGGCGTTTATACTCATGAAGACGCTTAATCTGAATATCGAAGATAGAAGTCGGATCTACATCCACACCTTCTTTTTCTTTCAAGTATGCAGCAAGTTCCTCTTTCTTTGTCTGCTTAATCGAAGCAATGGCATCGAGAACTTTTGCATCCTCTTTAAATGCAAGAAGCTTCTTAAGCTCATCTGCATCTTTTTTGTATCCGTCACCGATAGTCTCTGTAATCATATCTGCAAGCGGACGGTTACATGAGAGCAACCAACGGCGGAATGTAATACCGTTTGTCTTATTGTTAAATTTCTCCGGATAAATCTTGTAGAAATGATTTAATTCCGTATCTTTCAAAATCTCTGTATGAATAGCAGCCACGCCGTTTACCGAAAATCCGTAATGAATATCGATGTGTGCCATATGTACACGGTCATCTTTGTCGATAATCTGAACTTTCTCATCTTTATATTTTGCTCTCACACGCTTGTCGAGTTCTTTAATAATCGGAACAAGCTGCGGAACTACTTTCTCTAAATACTCAAGCGGCCACTTTTCAAGTGCTTCTGCAAGAATTGTGTGGTTTGTATACGCACAAGTCTTGCTTACAACTTCAATCGCCTCATCCATTGTAAATGCTTTCTCGTCTACAAGAATACGGATCAGTTCCGGAATTACCATCGTCGGATGTGTATCGTTAATCTGGATAACCGCATAGTCATACATCTTACGAAGATCGCATTTTCTCTCTTTTAACTCTTTTAAGATGAGCTGCGCACCGTTGCTTACCATAAAATACTGCTGGTAAATACGGAGAAGATTACCTGCCTCATCGGAATCATCCGGATAAAGGAATAATGTCAGGTTCTTTTCAATCTCTTCTTTATCAAAATCAATACTTCCGTCTTTTACAAGGCTCTCATCCACAGACTCCACATCGAAAAGACGAAGTTTGTTTGTTCCATTGTTATAACCAACCACATCGATATCATAAAGACGAGAAGTTACCTTACGCTTACCAAACATAACATCAAAGCTGACATCTGTTTTATTCAGCCATGACCGGTCTTCAATCCACTCATTCTTTTCCGCACACTGTTTGTGTTCACGGAATACCTGTTTAAATAATCCGAAATGATAATTTAAACCGATACCGTCACCCGGATATCCGAGTGTTGCAATCGAATCAAGGAAACATGCTGCCAAACGTCCGAGACCTCCGTTACCGAGTGACGGTTCCGGTTCCACCTCTTCAATCGCAGAAAGTTTCTTACCGTTCTTTGCAAGAATTTCTTCTAATTTTCCGTAAATCCCGAGATTGATTAAGTTGTTTGAAAGCAACTTTCCAATCAGGAACTCTGCCGAAATATAATATACTTTTTTCTGACCGCTGATCGGCTCTGTCGCATCAAGCATCCCCTTTGTCAGCTGTAAAATCCCATAGTAAAGCTCCGCATCATCACACTGCGCAATCTTCTTCCCGTAGTTTGCCTGTAAGATGCTCTCAAGCTGTTCCTCAAGTTTCAATTCAATTACTTCTCTCTGTAGTGTCATTTTCATCCTCCTATACTAACCACTAACATCGTTCCTTAAAAATCTACAACAAAAACGGCTCTTTGTAAAGTCTTTTCAGTTGTACAGCACCCCTTTTTCCGTTATAATTAAATAGATAAAATTGTATTTTTTATAATTAAGAAAGCGAGGGATTTACTCATGAAGAAAACAGTAACAAGATTCTTATCTCTCTTTCTTTGCCTCCTGATGGTATTTACATCATTACCGCAAAACGCAATTACAGCAAAGGCAACAGAAACAGACCTTGGAGCCGTATCAGATAATACAGCTTCAGAAACAGCTCCCGGAGCCATCTCCGAAAATAACGTTTCGAAAACAACCGTTTCAAGCAACGATACCTCTGAGGACACAGTTCTCGTCTCTTTCTATGACGATGATTACACCACCTTACTGTATAGCATTTCGATACCGAATGATGGTTCCAAACTTTGCGAAACCCTGGATGATATTTCCGAAATACCTATGATCAAAAAGGGCTATGAGCTTTACAGATGGGAATGCCCGCAGCGTGACAACGAATACAAAACAACCTACATATATAACACACTGACCATGAAAAAAGATCATGTGTTTTACGCTATCTGGGACGATGAACCATTTGAATTTATCATCGACTATAAACTCGGCGGTGGCACTTTTGCCAATTCCGAAGAGGTTCCGTACACTTTCAATGTAGAAAGCGATACCATCACACTTCCGTTGCCGCAACGTGCAGGCTATATATTTGACGGCTGGTATACAGATGCCTCCTACAAAAATGAGACAAAAACCATTCCGGGCGGCACTTATGTCGATGCTGTTGAAGACGGCGAAGTTGCCCCTTACACCTTATATGCTAAATGGACTTCCTGTCAGCCGGGTGCGGTCAAAGGCGTTAAGGCTGTCAATTCTGCCAAAGGAAAAATAAAAGTAACATTTAACGCAGCAACTGCTACGCAGGGCTACGAAATTATATTTGCAACAAACAAAAAATTAACCAAAAATAAATTAGCAAAAGACATTGGCAAAAAGACGACATTTACCTTTACTAATTTGCCAAAAGGAAAAACCTACTATTTCAAAGTCCGTGCTTATGCAACCGATTCGACAGGCAAGAAAACGTACGGGAAAGCTTCTTCTGTCGTTTCCTGCAAAGTAAAAAAAGGTGTCGCCGAAGTAACGGCCAAGAAAAATTCCGGAAAACTCCAGAAAGCACTTGTCAAAAACAGGACAGACCTTTTTGTACAGGCAAAAGTAAATAAGCGCCTTAAAAGTTCTGATGATTTTTATTATCTTGTCAAAGTCGATCCAAACACCGGAAAAGTACTGAAGCAGATTGCAAAATCAGAAAAAACCAAAACCGTGAAATTCCAGCTTCCGTTAAAGGACGCCAAAGGAAACAACCACATTCAGGGAAAATTCGGTATCGCCGTAAAAAAAGGCAAGAAATACATGCTGATTTCCAACACTTCCTACATTAACAATCCGGAAGCGGCAGCAGCTTACACCGAACCATTCCCGACACCGGCTTCCAAAAAAGGCCGTCAGGGATGCTACGACAGTTCCCTCGGCGATAAAAACTACTTTGCAAACTTTAATTTAAATACAATCATCGCCACCAAAGGCAGTCATGACGTGGCATACAAATATAACGGAAAAACTTACTATTTTTACTACCCAAACTTCCCGTTCTCCGGCATTAACGCAGACGGAGGCACCGTAACACTCCAGATTATGCTTACATATGACAGCAAATGCAAAGATTTGATTTTAAAGAGCGGACGCAAACCGGGTGCACACTACTATGCGTTTAACACCGAAACAAAAGCAGCGAGAGAAAAACTGGAAGCTGCCTTCTGTTTCCTTGCAGAACAGGGAAGCAGACAGGACTGTCACGTTGACAACTGGATCCTCGGAAATGAAGTAAATACCTACGCAAACATGAATGCAAAGTGGTATTATGCAGGAAACATTTCCCGCAATAAATTTATAAACAATTATGCTTCCACATTCCGCATGCTTTATTATGCGGTAAAATCCAACAACAAAAACGGCCGCGTATACATCTGCTGCGATCACACTTGGATTAATCGCGAAAATGATTGGGGAACTAAATACTTTACCAAAGCATTCCACGACGAAATCAAAAGCCAGAACAAAAACATCAAATGGAACCTTGCATACCATGCATACTCTGCAGTATTAACCAATGCAGACTTTTGGAATGACGGCGGTCTTGCACCGAATAATATCAACGCAGACTTCGTTTCACCAAAAAACCTTGAAATATTGACAAGTTACATCAAAAAGAATTTCGGTAAAGATACGCGCATCATTCTTTCGGAACAAGGCTTCTCCTGCTCCGGCGGTGTCGGTTCTCCTCACAACGCCGGCCGTCAAACCGGCCAGGATGTGCAGGCTGCAGCCGTTGCATGGCTTTACTACAAAGCTCAGTTTAACGACATGATTGACGCAGTCATCTTCTCAAGCGGTGATCACGGCGGCGCCGGATACCAGTTCGACTTCATCGGACGCAAAGCCGAAAAAGTATACAAATACATGGATACTCCGAAATATGAAACTTATACAAAAGATTGCCTGAAGACCATCGGTAAATCCTCTTGGAAAAACGCCGTAAGCGGCTTCAATGCAAAGAAACTCAAAAAAATGCCGACGCGCTAAAAATTTCAAACAAAAAAGAACGGTTGGAGCCATCCAACCGTTCTTTTTCATTTACACTTATTCTTCTAATAATCTCTGCACCATATCATAGATAGCCTGTGCATTACAGAAGTTTTCTACTTCCATTTCCTCAGCAGGAATCTCGATATCATACTCTGCTGTAAGCTCAGATACCACACTGATGATATCTACCGAATCAAGGATGCCTTCCTCAATCAAATCACCTTCTGCTGTCCAATCAACCTTCGGTGCTGCTGCTTTTAAAACTTCCATTAACTGTTCCATAATCATTCTCCTTTTTCTCTTTGAATTAATACGTTTCTTTGTATTTTTCCGTTGTAAGTTCTCGGAATTTTATCCAGTTTTTCAATCTGCTTCGGAACTTTGTATGTCTCCAGATGCTGTCTCAAAAACTGATAGATATCATCTTCCGTAATCTCTGCATCTTTTTCAAGTGCATAGAAAAGTTTCGGTTCCTGCCCGAGAAGCTCACTGTCAACCGGAATACAGGCACAATCTGCAATCGCTTCATGCGTCAATGCCACTTCCTCAATCTCCTGCGGTGAAATCTTATTTCCGCCGCTTTGGATAACGTCTCCTTTACGTCCGAGAAGATAAATCATTCCGTCCTCTCCCATATAAGACATATCCTGAGTCACAATATAATCTCCGCGGAACGCCTCCGCATTAAGCTCCGGTGCATGGTAGTAACCCGCCATGTTCATATCACCTTTGCAGGCAAGTAAGCCCGGAGTTTCCTCCGACGCCTCAATTTCATTACCATTATCATCAAGAAACGCAAATACTGCATGACATGTCGGACGACCGATGCAGTTTTTCTTTTCGCTGTTTTTATTAAAATCAATAATGCACGAACAACCCGACTCTGTCGTTCCATAGAAATTGTACAAACGCGAATTCGGAAGAAGCTCGCGAAGTCTCGCTCTGTCCGGCTCCGGAATCGGTGCAGAACCAAGCTGTACGTAGTCCATCACATCTTTATATTTTCCAAGTTCATCACCGCCGAGTTTTAACAAAGCCGCAAGCGCTGCCGGCACAAGATCCATAGAGTTTACACCGTATTTATCCATGTTGGAAAATACCTTTTTCACAAAGATGACGCCGTCCATCAAAACAACACTGCTGCCATTGAGCATATTTCCGTAATAGCGTCTGAGACCATGGGAATGACTGAGCGGAACCGGAATCAACTCCACATTATTTTTCTTCATTTCCGTTCCGTCTATTACATTTTCCGCAACAGCCACGACATTTTTATGAAGAATTTCGATTCCTTTGGATTTTCCTGTTGTACCTGTCGTAAATAAAATCTCCGCTATATCTGTTTCCTGCGGAAAATCAAACGAAGACATAGGCTCGTCCGAAACATAATCCATAACTTCTTTCATGGATTTGTAATTCACTTCAAGTTCCGGAGCTTTCGTAGCAATATAAAACTTCGCATCCACCTCTGAATAGATTTCAAAAATACGCTGTTCGGCAATATTTTTCTCTACCGGAACAAACACGGCTCCGAGAAGCTGAATCGCAAGTCCGCATGTTACAAACTCCGCATTTTGTGAATTTCTGACGACAATACAATCACCTTTTCCGATACCCTGTTCTTTTAAATGCAATGCATAGCCCGCCACATGCTTCCAATAATCTCCGTACGACAAATCATATTTGCCGTCAGTTACCGCAAGTTTTTCCGGCTGTTTTACTGCATAGTCAGCAACCGCTTCAACAATTGATCTCATTATTGCGTTTCTCCCTTTTTCTTCTTTTCTAATTTCGCAGTTCTTTTCTCAATATCTTCTGCATGCACTTTCAGACATTTATTCCATTTTGCAACTACTTCATCGCTGTAAGCAGAAGGAGTAATCTGATATTTTTCTACAATATACTCACCGAAATGCTGCATAAACTTTTCAGATCCGCGCGTATTAACATGCTCAGGATCAAAGAAATCCGTGTCATAGTCAAGCCCGATTTCATCCACCATTTCGTTTCCGTTATAGAACTCAAAACCATACTCTTTTACAATATTTCCGATATACAAATTTTCCCCTCTGTCCTCATTGGACGCGCTCCAAGGCGTGGCAACAAATATTATCTGCACATCTTTTCCTTTGCACTCTTCCAGAAGCTCTCTCAATGCTTCTTCCGCATCCGGCTCTATCGGGACAGGTTTTATATCTGCCGTCTTATCCAAAGGCTCCTGTGCCACCACTTTTACCGTATTCGACCAGCCTTTCAATTCATGGTCGCGCTCATTGTCATAATACTGGCGGATTGTAAAAGCATCCAAATTTTCCCAGTTGCTATGATACCTTATAATATCCAGATGATAGTCCAATCTTTCCTGCCAATCCCCTTCGACAAGCGTTTCAATCAACCGAAAACGGTTCAGGGAATATTTCATATTATCGGTCACTCTTCGAAGCTCGATATTTTTTAAACCGGTATCTTCTTCCCCTTCTTCCGCGTTCAGAGGAATCCATTTCACAAACTTGCGCACCTCGACAATATAAAGCTGCGGCGACTGTGTTTTTTCCACCTCATCAATAATGGCTCCCGTCGCCTGAGGCGCCTGATGCGGAGAACTCCAATTATAAGATGTAATACCAAATTTTTCCCAAAAATAAGGATTGTTAAAATATCGGTACGCCGAACTGCTTCCGATTGACACCACATCAACGGAATTCTTCTCTTCCGCATACAATCCCGTCACCCTCTTACGGGCCGTATCACTCTCTGTCGGGCGCAGGATATAAGAAACACTCATCAGAAAAAAAGCGGCAATTAGCAGAAATACAACAGTTCCTATTATATTTTTCAAATTCTTCTTATTTTTCTCTTCCATAACGCTCCTTAAAATTGCTCGTAAATAAAGTCTGCCACATCATAACCCGGTCCATACTGTCCAAACACCACAACTGCTATAAGCAGCACATACACAACTGCCCAGCGGAAAATCAAATTCTGTTTTCCGAGAAGCTCTGTGACATCTCCGTATTTTTCTTCCAATACACTGACCGTAAACCATACAACAAAGAATACAATCACAACAATCCAATTCGCCTCATTTAAGCCGAGTTCAAAAAATTTACCCGGTTTAAGGAAATTCAGACCCGGAGAAACCAACGTTCTCTTAAAGATGGACAATGCCGCTGTTATACTGTCTGCACGGAAAAAGACACGACCGACACAGCATAAGAAAAACGTTCTCATCATCTGATACAGACGAAAACTGAAACAATCCATTTTAATATGAAGTTTCTCGCCGAGCGTTGCAAACTTCGGTGTAAAAATCGTACTTAAAATAATAAGCGTACCATGAAACAGTCCCCATGCCACATACTTCCATTCCGGTCCGTGCCAAATACCGGTCAATGCCCAGACAACAAGAATCGGCATTGACGCAGACACAATACGTCCTGCGCCCTCTCCAAACCATTTACGTGCATTCTTGTTAATCTTGAGCGAAGTTTTTGAAATAGAAAACGGAAAAAACACATAATCACGGAACCAGCTTCCGAGTGTCGCATGCCATCTCCTCCAAAACTCCGGCATATTCTTCGAAAAATACGGACGCAGGAAGTTCTGCTCCAATTTGATACCGAAAATACGTGCCGTACCGGTTGCAATGTCCATACATCCCGAAAAGTCAGCGTAAATCTGAATAGAGAACGCAATTGTTGCAACAATAAAGATAATTCCTTTGTAATCTGTGTAATTGTCATAAATCGTACTGATAAATACAGCAAGGCGCTCCGACATTATCAGCTTTTTGGCAAATCCCCACAAAATAAGGAGTGCGCCGTTACGCAGATTTTCAAACTCAAAATCATTCCCCTCAAAAAGCTGCGGGGCAAGATTTGCGTATCGCGGAATCGGTCCCTGAACCACACTCGGGAAAAACGATACATACATGAAATAGTGCGCAAAATTCGTCTCGGCCGCAATCTTTCCTTTATATACATCCATAATGTACGCAATAATCTGGAACGTATAGAACGAGATACCGAGCGGAACAACCAATGATACCATCGAGAGTTTTCCGTCCGCACCTGCAACATGAAGCACAGAGTTTACCGTACCAAGCACAAAATTTGTATACTTTACTACAAGTAGCACTCCGATCGGAACCCCAAGTCCGAGCCAAAGCGTATTCTTTTTCTTCTTATTATATTCTTCTTTCTTTTGCTTCTTGGCATCTTTATCAAGCGTCTCATCCGTTTTAAGACCTTTTACCGCAGCATTGAAATTACCGATGATTTTTCCGGCAAAAAAAGATGAAACCACTGCCACCGTCAAAACAAGTAGTTCTGACCAGCCGGCTGAAATATAGAAAACCAGGTTGGCTGCCAAAAGAACCGTCCATCTGATTTTTTTCGGTGCAATGTAATAGCATAAAAATGTTCCCGCCACGAGAAGCAGGTATATCAATGATGTATACGACATATTTCTTCCTTTCTGTACATTATCCTCACCATCCCAATATAGTATATTCGTTTTTCCGAAGATATTCAAGTACAAGAATATGTCCTATGCTGTTTTCATAAGAACTACAGAGGTATAAAAATGATTGACTATTCTCCCTTTTGGGAAACCTTAGAAAGCTCAACCGAAAATTGGTATACGCTGACTTCAAAATATAAGATGTCACACAGCACACTCCATCGTTTAAAGCATAATAAGGACGTGTCCACAAAAACACTTAACGATTTGTGCCGCATTTTGAATTGCAACATTCAGGACGTCGTTACATATATTCCGTCTACAACCGATCAATGTCTATAATACATTACAAAAAAAGTGTTAATCTTACTGCTAAACAGTAAAATTAACACTTTTTTCCTGCGGGTAACAGAACTTGAAGCTGCACGGTCGCCCACCAAAACTTATCTAATTTGTTAATTATAGATTAAAGAGTTTCATGAACAAAATAACAATTGCAAAGCCGGCTACTATAAACACGCAATGTAAATACGGCAAAGCAAACCCAATATACCACCTGACAAGTTTTGGTTTGTCTTGATTTCCTTTATTTTTAATGAATGAATAGACCAGCAGTATAATCCACAGAGCATAAGAAGCATATATACTCTCAATGGAATAAATAGGAAAATTAATCTTTCTTATAATGACAAGATCCAGCAATACACCTATGAGTCCTATAAGGCCCATTCCACCGAGAAGAATCCAATCTAATTTGTGCAGTTTATTATTTTTCATCAGTAACCCCCTAAACACATCAACAGCAATACATTGACCGGTATCGTATCTATACTATATAACATTTCATGTGTGAAGCCAACATACAAATCATAAATTTGCTACGTGATTATGATAGAAACAAGACAAAACTAATCTTAGAATTTTTCACTATTTAATTTTCTATATGTCCTCCATCCATCATCGTTTCTTCCACTTCATATGTCGACGTCTGCATCGAAAAGTCTGCACTAAATAATATATAACCTAAAACAGTGAATATAAGACTTACCAACGCAATAATCCCGACAACCTTCCAAAAACGATTCCACCTTCTATTCTTAATGGCAAGCTGTTCATTAATTCTGGCAAGTTGCTGCGCCACCTCGTTGTTATCTGCATTCTGCGTCAAATCTGCACCTAGGAGTTCATTTACTCCTACCTCTAATGTTTCTGCAATTTTTTGTAATACTTCTGCATCCGGAACCGACAATCCCTTTTCCCACTTAGACACTGTTTGCCTGACTACATTTACCCGGATTGCCAATTCTTCCTGCGTAAAACCTTTTTGTTTTCTTAAAGTCTTTAAATTTTCATTGAACATTTTAAGTTCCTCCTTCGATTTGATGGCTCAAGTGTAGTGCATATCATCCCGTTGCCTCAAGCAACGCAAATTAACATTATGTAATAAATGCTCTTTTAAATCAAAAGACCTCCAAGCTTTCGCCTGGAGGCCTCTCTTTCCTGCGGGTGACAGGACTTGAACCTGCACGGTCGCCCACCAGAACCTAAATCTGGCGCGTCTGCCAATTCCGCCACACCCGCGTACATATGTAATATGAAAAAAATCCGGGATTTCTCTCGGATTCTTTTGCATGAGCCACCGGGGACTCGAACCCCGGACAACTTGATTAAAAGTCAAGTGCTCTACCACCTGAGCTAGTGGCCCATAATAAAATAAGAAACTGGGCTAGGCAGATTCGAACTGCCGAATGCAGGAGTCAAAGTCCTGTGCCTTACCGCTTGGCGATA
>JAZQDJ010000086.1:0-6980 GCA_045546735.1 Lachnospiraceae bacterium
CGGAATACGAAGATCAATCACACCGATTAAAATCAGGAAACATGCACCTGCCACAATAGCAACCATGCTTGTCTCACCGATTGTTCCGGCAGTTTTTCCGATTACCATATTATACACATTTACAACGCCGCCTTCTTTTAACACTGCAAGCGGTGTTGCACCTGTATATGCATCACAATTAAAATTTGTCATAATAGACGTAAATGAAATTACAAGGAAACACCTTGCTCCGAGAGCCGGGTTCATAAAGTTCTGTCCGAGGCCTCCGAACAACATTTTAACTACCACAATGGCAAATATACCACCGATAACACCAATCCACCAAGGCGCTGCCGGCGGAAGGTTTAATGCCAAAAGTAAGCCGGTAACAACTGCCGAGAAGTCACCGATTGTACTTTTCTTTTTACAAATTTTACAGAAACACCACTCGGAAATCACCGCAGATGCTACTGTCACAAGCACTAACATAAGTGCATTTAATCCAAAATTAACCACACCGAAAATCGTCGTAGGCAAAAGCGCAACAATAACGCTGAGCATGATTTTATTCGTCGTGATCGCCGCACGGATATGCGGATTGGATGATACTTTTCTCAGTCCACTCATACTGCTTTTCCTCCTACTTTTTCTTTCTGCGGTCATCAAGAACCATTTTTCTCATAGATTTAATCTGCTGCGTTAAAGGACGTTTTGCCGGACACACAAAACTACAGCAGCCGCATTCACAACATTCCATACCGTTCATGGCAACAAACGCTTCTTTATCTCCACGCTCTGCTACTTTTGCTAAATGACTCGGTACAACACGTCCCGGACAAGCTTCCACACACATACCGCAGTTAATACAAGCCGTCGAAGGACTTGCCGAAACATCATCATGCAACAAACACAACAATGCAGACGCCGTCTTCGTCGTCGGTACATCTAAATCAAAAATACCAAAGCCCATCATAGGACCGCCGGAAACAATTTTCTCCGGTTCCTGAACAAATCCACCTGCTTCTTCAATCAGCTCATGATAATTCGTACCAATACGAACACGGAAGTTCTGCGGATTAGCAATGGCATCACCTGTCACAGTAACAATACGATACATAAGCGGTTTGTTTTCAAGAACTGCACCGTAAATTGCACAAATCGTATCTACATTATTTACCACACAACCCGCATCTGCAGGAAGCATGTCTGAATTAATCGCACGTCCCGTTGCTGCATAAATAAGCTGACGCTCTGCACCCTGCGGATATTTTGTCTTAAGAGCTTTGACAACAATACGGTCCTCATCTTTTGTCAGTTCTTTTAATTTCTCGATACAATCCGGTTTGTTATCTTCAACCGCAAGAATACCCTTGGCATTGTCAAACAGTGCAAGCGAGCATTTCAGACCGCCTACTACACGTTCCGGTTCTTCCATCATTCTGCGGTAATCAGATGTAAGATAAGGTTCACACTCCGCACAGTTTACAATAACATAGTCAATCTTGTCCGGCTCTTTCGGAGAAAGTTTAACATGTGTCGGAAATCCTGCACCACCCATTCCGACAACACCGGCTTCTTGAATTTTCTTAATAATTTCTTCCTTAGAATGCTCCTCAAGCGGTTTACAAGGTCCGTAATCTACTTCATCATATTTCCCGTCGTTTTCAATTACAATAGAATTCACATTGTCTCCGACAACAATTCTGCGCGGCTCAATCGCCTTCACAGTACCTGAAACCGTCGCATAAATCGGGGCTGAAACAAATCCACCCGCCTCAGCAATCTTCTGTCCTGTCAAAACATAGTCGCCTTTTTTCACAACCGGAACCGCCGGTGCGCCGATATGTTGTGACAAAGGATATACGAGGTCTCCCTTCGGTAACACGTCTTTAATCGGTTTATCTTTACTGAGGTCTTTTCCGTCATACGGATGAATCCCACCGGTAAAAGTTAATTTCCCTGCCATATAGTGCCCTTCTTTCTTTATTTTATATCCCATATACTTCAGAGCCTCCCTTTCGTGCAAGCACGAAGTCTGCGCTTGCGAAAATTCGCACGGCTCTGAATAATATCATAACCTTTTTTAGTGAAAATTGCTATATATTTTGAGCATTTTGTGTTATGATTGCATTAGCTTTTGGTAAAAGAATTATATGAGGAGCTTTCTATGAAAACGATACAGACAATCCTGTCACCAAAACTATGTACTTATCCGCTCAACACAATCGCAGAGCCGGAAGACATTTTGTTTGTTGACATCGAAACAACCGGATTTACAGCCCGCACTTCCACGCTTTACATGATCGGTTGTATCTACTTTGAATTTGACAAAATACACTTAATACAATGGTTTGCCGAAAAACCGGAAGAGGAGAAAAAAATTCTCTCTGTATTTCTCCAGAAATGCAGAAGCCATACGACGCTGATACATTACAACGGAAACAATTTCGACATTCCGTATATGAATCAAAAATGCAAGCAATATCATCTTGACGAACCGTTTTCCGACATGGAAGGGGTTGACATTTACAAGCGTATTATGCCATACAAAAAAATGTTACATCTTGATAATGTAAAGCAAAAAACAGTGGAAACCTATTTGGAAATCCAACGCGAAGATAAATATAACGGCGGAGAACTGATTAAAATATATAAAGATTATGTATCTGCCCCATCACAGGAAAAGGCACAGCTTCTTCTCCTACACAACGCAGATGACATGCGCGGAATGTTACAGCTTTTACCGATTCTGTCCTATGCAGATATGTTTGTACAGCCTTTTAAAGTAACCAAAGTCCAGGCTAACAAATATACCGGCGAAAATGGACAAACGCAAACAGAGGTCATGATGAAACTTCGTTTTCCGTTCGCTTTTCCGAAACCGATTTCACTGACCGGAAACGGATGTCGCTTTGACGGTTTTGAAGCAGAAGGAAATTTGAAAGTTCCGATTTATTATGATACTTTGAAGTATTTCTACAGCAATTATAAAGATTACTACTATCTCCCTGCAGAGGATGTGGCACTGCATAAATCCGTGGCCACTTACGTGGACAAACAGTTCCGCGAACAGGCCAAAGCTACAACTTGCTACACAAAAAAAGAAGGTGCTTTTCTTCCGCAGTGGGATCTGATATTTACACCGGTCTTCAAAAAAGAATACGGCGATAAAATTTGTTACTTTGAACTGACTGAAGAAATCAAACGCTCACCGGCAGAATTTTATAAATATGCGCTTCATATCATCGATATGCTGGCGCACGGAAAACCTGAATAGACCCCCAAAAAAGAAAAGGTCATATATTTCAAATTCAAGGCAACTGTGCCTCCACTTCGTTGCCTTGGTTTGAAATATATGACCTTAATTACTCTTTCCCATAGAAAAATGAATTCTTACGATAATATCCCATCGCCTTATAACCGATAATCTGCTCTGTACTTCCGATAAACAGACATCCACCGCTCACAATCGAGTTACTGAACTTGGCAAAAACTTCATCTTTTGCCTCCTCTGTAAAATAGATAAGCACATTTCTGCACACAATCAAATGACATTCCTTTTCATACGGATCTTTCAATAAATTATGCTGTCTGAATTCCACGCACTTTTTTATCTCTTCCGAAATCTGATAAGATGCCCCCACCTTAGTAAAATATTTCTCTTTCAAATCAGCAGGTACAGATGCGATACTCTTTTCTGAATATAAACCGACTTTCGCTTTTGCAATTACCTGTTTGTCAATATCCGTTGCAATAATATGTATCTGCGAAAGCGGAAGGTGTCTCGAAAGCGCCATAACAAGCGAATACGGCTCGTCCCCCGTCGAACAGGCTGCGCTCCATATTTTCAGATGCTTACCATATTTCTTAATCAATTCAGGAAACACATCCTTATCCAAAAGATCCCACTGCTCCGGATTTCGATAAAACTCCGAAACATTAATGGTAAGATAATTGACAAACTCCTCAAACATCTTCTCATCTGTTTTAAGCACGTGTACATATTTATCATATCCGCTGATACCGTGCTTCGTAATCAACGTATCTATCCGGCGTTTCATCTGTTTTTCTTTATAAGCATTTAAATCAATTTTTGTCAGGTCATAAACTGCCTTTTTAAAATATTCATAGTCAAACTCAGGCATAAAAACATCCTCCCGGCTATCGTATAATGAAAGAATAGACTGTATATAAATACAGCCTATTCGTAATAAACTATTTATTTCTTTTAAAGATTATTCTGCATCATCTTCAGCAGCGATTACAGCGTCGATATCTACCGAAACAACGTCTGCATCTTCATCTTCTGCTTTTTCCTCTACAGGATCCGGAGCAAGAAGTGCCTTCATGCTTAAGCTGATTTTCTTGTCAGCTGCATTGTAATCAACAACTTTAGCTGTTACAGCATCGCCAACCTTTAATACATCTGAAGGTTTTTCGATGTGATCTTTTGAAATCTGTGATACATGAAGAAGAGCATCAACTCCTGCTTCTAACTCAACGAAAGCACCGAAGTCTGTCATTCTTGCAACAGTTCCTTCTACTACATTGCCAACTGCATATTTGCTGTCAGCATCTTTCCAAGGATTCGTATCATCAAATTTAAGGCTGAGTGCGATTTTTGTTCCGTCAATATCTTTGATAAGACATTTCACAGCATCGCCAACCTTGAATACTTTCTTAGGATTCTCAACACGTCCCCAAGACATCTCAGAAATATGAAGAAGACCGTCAGCACCGCCGAGATCGATGAACACACCGAAATCTGTCACATTCTTAACGGTACCTTCAACAACATCACCAACTGCAATTTTGTCAAACAGTTCTTTCTGTGCTTCTAATTTCTTAGCAACCAAAAGCTGTTTACGGTCACCGATGTAACGTCTTCTCTTCGGATTGTACTCTGTAATAACGAACTCGATTTCTTGTCCGTCATATTTTGATAAATCTTTCTCGTATACATTTGATACAAGGCTTGCAGGGATGAAGATTCTGACTTCATCAACTACTACAGAAAGACCTCCTTCAAGTACCTGTGCAACTTTTGCTGTAAGAACTTCTTTGTTATTGAAAGCATCTTCAATTTTCTTGTTGCCTTTTTCAAGAGCAAGTCTCTTGTAGGAAAGGATAACCTGTCCTTCGCCGTCATTTACTTTGACTACTTTTACTTCCATCTTGTCGCCCGGCTTTAACACAGTCGTGAGGTCAACATTCGGTTCATTTGTGTATTCGTTTCTAGCAAGAACACCGTCTGATTTGTATCCGATATTAAGAATAGCTTCATCTGCTTTTACATCGATTACTGTTCCTTCGACTACCTCTCCATTATGAATTGTTTTTAATGATTCTTCTAACATTTGTTCAAAAGTTAATTCTGACATAATTTTGAACCTCCTCAATAATATTGTTCGGGGTAGACGCCCCAGCGGTAATTCCCACCAGTTTTGCAGATTTAGGTAACTCTAAATGCAAGTCAGCCAGTGTCTGTATGAAATACGTGTTCTCACATTCCTTCTTGCAGATCTCATACAATTTCCGCGTATTGGAACTGTGAGTACCGCCTATCACGATCATAACATCCACACGCGACGCAATGTTCCGCGCTTCTGTCTGTCGTTCTTCTGTTGCGTTGCAAATTGTGTTCACAACACCTATATCATAACCTTTTTTCATAAAAATTTCAACTAATTCTTGAAATTTATTGTAGTTAAATGTCGTTTGTGAAACAATACATATTTTTTGTCCTTTTTCAGCCGTAAATTTTTCTGCTTCTTCCTTTGTCTCAATCACAACCGGAGGTGTTTTTGACCATCCGCAAATCCCCTGCACTTCCGGATGCTGCGAATTGCCGATAATAACAATCAGCTCTCCTTCACGGCTTTTTTCAGCCACAATGCGATGTATCTTTTTCACAAAGGGGCATGTCGCATCAACGCATTTAAGCCCTTGTGACTCAATACAATCACAAACTCTTTTTTCCACACCGTGCGAGCGGATAATCACCGTTCCCTTTTCGGTTTTTCTTAATTCATCCTCGCTTCCGATTACCTCAACCCCATGACTTTCAAGATCTTTTACAACTTCTTCATTGTGAATAATCGGTCCGTAAGTATAAATCCGATCTCCGCTTTCAATCTGTTCATAAACCGTATCAACAGCACGTTTCACTCCAAAACAGAACCCTGCGGATTTTGCCAAAATTACTTCCATCCGTTTATACCATCTTTTCCTGTGCAAGAGCACAAATTTTGTCTACCACTTCATCAATCGACATATCCGAAGAATCTACCAAAACCGCATCCTCCGCTTGTCTAAGAGGCGAATGCTCTCTTGTCATATCCCTGTGGTCTCTTTCAATAATATCCGCTTCAATCTGATCCAAATCACATGCGGCACCTTTTGCCTCAAGTTCTTTAAAACGTCTCATGGCACGCACTTTTGATGAAGCTGTTAAATAGACCTTTACGTCCGCATTCGGAAGTACGCATGTACCGATATCTCTTCCATCCATAATAACATCTGCCTCTGACGCAAGTTTCTTCTGCAATTCCACAAGTTTTTCACGCAGAAGCGGATTGGCAGAACTTACAGAAGCCATATTTCCCACTTCCTCCGTCCGGATCAGTCCATTTACATTTTCATCGTTAAGCAATACAATCTGCTCTCCGTTTTCATAGCGGATAGAAATATCTGCCTCCTGACATTTTGTGCCTATTGCATCCGCATCCTCTTTCTCCACATTGTTTCTCAGAAGATAAAGTGCCATCGCACGATACATTGCACCTGTATCAACATATATAAATCCAAGCTGTTTTGCCACACGCTTTGCAATTGTGCTTTTCCCTGCACCTGCCGGTCCGTCTATTGCTACATTAAAACTCATATCTATTCTCCTTCACTCATGCTGACTCCGGCCAAATATCCGGTCGACCAGGCTATCTGTAAATTAAATCCGCCGGTCAAGGCATCCACATCAATACACTCACCAGCAAAGTACAATC
>JAZQDJ010000087.1:0-1996 GCA_045546735.1 Lachnospiraceae bacterium
GGTACAATTATTTGTATTCGGATTCAAACAGGTCGGTGATTTTCACGCCTAATGCAATCGCTATCATTTCAATTTGAAATAACGTCGGTGACACCTTACCGTTTTCAATGTTGTTTATTGTTGACTTTCCGATTCCGGATTTCTTCGATAACGCCATCAACGTGAACCCTTTTGCGGTTCTCGTTTCCCATAAAAGAAGTTTCGTTTTGTACACCTCCTTTCAAGGAAGATTGTACAAAATGGAATTTCCGCTCTATTAGAAATGGAGGTATGTGTGTAAAAGTTGGTGTCAGAAAACCAAACATCAAAAAAAGCATCAAGGCACGAACCACCGGAAAACTGAAAAGACAAGTCAAAAAAGCTGTGAATCCTCTGTATGGTAAAAAGGGGATGGGCGTCATCAATGACCCGAAAAAGGCTGCGTATAATGCAATATATAACAGAACGACCGTCGGCGTGTCCGACATTGCAAAAGGCGTCACGGCTGCAAACGTGAAACCTACTGCATCCGGTTCTCGCAGTGTATCGCAGCCTAAACAATACTCTGATAAAACATACAGTGTATGCGGAATCCTTTTGATTGTCCTCGGGTTTATCCTCGTACTCATAGGATTGCTCCTGCTGCTTGTCTTTCCGGTTGGAGGATTGATTGCTGTTGCGTTCGGTGTCCTATGTTTTGTCATCGGTCGCAAATATAGAAAAAGGGTCAAAGAACATCGTGCGTCTGATATTTAGCACAACAAAAAAGACGACCCACGCTGCAACGTGAATCGCCTTTTGTGAAACCTCTATCTCATGCTCCTGCAAAAAGCACTAATAGAATGTATCCGAACAATACCATTCTATCATAAAACCGTGCTTTTTGCATTGGTTTTATTTTTATACTCAAAAATAGGATGGTGATTTTATGAAACTACCAAATGGATTCGGTTCTGTCTACAAATTGTCGGGAAATCGCCGGAATCCTTACGTCGCCAAAAAGACAAGAGGATGGGAAATCGACCCGAAAACAGGCAAAACGAAACAATTATACACGGTCGTCGGATATTACCCGACCCGCAAAGAGGCATTGACCGCCCTCGCAGAGTTCAACGCAAATCCGTATGATGTGAACGCTGCAAAGGTCACTTTCGAGGATGTGTATGAGCGATGGAGTTCTGAACACTTCCCAACAGTCAGCGATTCCAACGTCAAAGGGTACAAGGCTGCGTATTTACTTTGTGACAAACTTGCACGGATGCGATTCGTTGACATCAAACTCGACCACCTGCAAATGATTGTCGATGAATCCGGCAAGAATTATCCGACCCTCCGGAAACTGAAAGTTCTCCTCGGTCTGATGTATAAATACGCCGTGATTCATGAAATCATTCCAAAGGAACGAAACCTCGTCGAATATCTCGACATCAAAAAGGCGGGCAATCCGAACGCCTACAACCGCAAGCCATTCTCAAAAACAGAGGTCAAAAGGCTGTGGGATGTCAAGGACACGAATATATATTACACTGTCATCCTCATGCTGATATATTCCGGATGCAGAATCGGGGAATTGTTGGACTTGAAAAAGGAAAATGTGAACCTTGAGGAACGATATTTCAAAATCGTCGCCTCCAAAACAGAGGCAGGAATCAGAACTGCACCGATTGCCGAAAAGGTTTATCCGTTCTTTGAACACTGGTACAACCTCAACGATTGTGAATACCTGCTCTCTACTCCGGAGGGCGAACATTTCAAATACCGGAATTATTATGATAGTTACTGGATGCCTCTGATTGATAAACTGGGAATGTCGCATCGCCCGCATGATACCCGTCACACCTGCATTTCGATGTTGACCGTCGCCGGAGTGTCCGACAAAGTCATCAAAAAGATTGTCGGTCACGCCGGTGCCATGACACTTACGGAGCGCGTGTACACACATCTGGATATTGAAAAGCTGATAGAGGCCGTAAATCGTATCTGCAAATAAAAAAAGAGATGCTTCCCGGATGGAAAA
>JAZQDJ010000088.1:0-6414 GCA_045546735.1 Lachnospiraceae bacterium
TCCGACTTGTGGGTTTCCTGCCTTTTTCACATTTTCACCCAAACAGCATTTTAAACCGCAAGGATACAAAGCAGTTTAAATGCGGGGATGAAATTCTTGTACAGGTCAGCAAAGAGGCACACAAAACAAAAGAAGCGACACTTACAACGGATATCAGTTTCAGCGGCAGAAATCTTGTTTTAACTCCTTTTAGCCGCGGAATTCATTACTCAAAAAAAATGGATTTCGAAACAAAAGAAAGGCTAAGCGGCGATATTACCGTTATCATATCGAAAATATTCGGTGATATCGATGCTTTTTTACAACAATACGGACTTATTCTCCGCACAAATGTTGCAAACGTTTCTTCTGATGATATCTCGGAGGAATTGCGTGCATTATTACATCAGGCGAAAGAGATTCTTTCTATTGCTGATAAAAGAACTGTTTTTTCTTGCCTTTACAAAGAAAATTCATTCTTTCAACAGGTTTTAAAGCAGAATTTTGTGACAGAGGATATCGAAATCATAACCGATGATTCCGATGTATATGAGAATTTGTCAAATCTTGTTCCTATCCGCCTTTATCAAGACAAGCGTATTTCTCTTTGCAGTCTTTACAGCTTAGAAGAAAAAGTAAACGAAGCTCTTTGTAAGAAGGTCTGGCTCAAATGCGGCGGATATCTTATCATTGAACCGACAGAAACTTTGACCGTTATTGATGTAAATAGTGGAAAAACGCAAAATAAACTCTCCCCGGAAGAGTTTCATCACAAAATAAATTGTGATGCGGCGGCAGAAATTATGAGACAACTTCGTCTGCGTAATATTTCCGGTATTATTATTGTTGATTTTTTAAAGAACAGCGATACTTATAATGAACAAATTCTTGAATTGTTAAGAAAAGAAGCCATAAAAGATCCGATACAGACTGTGATTGTCGGAACAACAGCCCTCGGTCTTGTAGAAATAACCAGAAAGAAGACAGAATCTTCTTTATACGAAAAGTTAGAGAAAGGAACTTTGCCTCATGAAACTTGAATCCATTAAAAAAGTACATGATGGGAAATACTTAAAAAAATATGAGCTCACTTATATGAATAAAGCAGGTCGCGAGAAAAAATACGAGATTGTAAGTCGTAAAGAGATAAACGGTCCGGATGACCTCGGCCATAAAGTGAGCGGAATTTCTATTGTAGCATTTAAAGAAGACAAAATGCTGCTTTTACGAGAATTCCGTATGGCTATCAATAAAGAAATCTACAATCTTTGCGCCGGAATGATAGAAGACGGCGAAACGGTGGAAGAGTGCGCCAAGCGTGAATTATATGAAGAAACAGGACTTCGCGTAAAGCATTTTATTGATATTTTACCGCCGGCGTTTTCAGCTGTCGGATTTTCCGATGTGCAGACACACATTGTTTTTGTCGAGGCTGAAGGTGAAATCGGAGACCACACTTCGGAAAACGAAGAAATCAGAGCTGCCTTTTACACAAAGGAACAGATAGAACAGATGCTCAAAACGGAAGAGTTCTCGGCCAGAAGCCAAATTGCTGCATATTTTTTCGCAAAAAACCATTGACACTTAAATAAGTGCATGGTATTATTCTAGAGTATGCCGCATAATGAGGTTTAAGTATCGGATTTTCCGGTCACCGTAGTTAGCGAGTTAGATGAATAGGAGGTGCCCTATATGTACGCAATTATTGCAACAGGTGGAAAACAGTACAAAGTTTCTGAAGGCGACGTAATTTACGTAGAAAAACTCGACGCCGAGGAAGGTGCTGCTGTAACATTTGACCAGGTTCTTGCAGTAAGCGATGCTGATCTTAAGGTTGGCGCTGACGTTGCTTCTTCAACAGTTTCAGCTACAGTTGTTGAGCAGGGAAGAGCTCGTAAAGTTATCGTTTACAAATATAAGAGAAAAACAGGTTATCACAAGAAAAACGGTCATAGACAAGCATACACTAAGGTTAAGATTGACAAAATCAACGCTTAATTCATATGCAGGTTAAGAGATGACAACAGTTACTATTTACAATGACAAATCCGGAATGCATAAAGGTTTTAAAGTGCAGGGTCATGCTGAATTTGCTTACCAAGGAAATGACATCGTTTGCGCAGCAATTTCCATGCTTGCGGTAAACACGATTAACTCTATTGAGAAATACACTGATCTTGCCATTAAGTATGATTCAGATACACATCGTACCCGTATTCGATTTTTGATTAAGGAAACGCCGAATCACGATTCTGAATTACTTATGAATTCCATGATACTTGGTTTGTCAGAATTAGAAAAGAATTACAAAAAAAATGTGACACTAAAATTCAAGGAGGTGTAACGCACATGTTAAATTTAAACCTTCAATTTTTCGCTCATAAAAAGGGAGTAGGTTCTACAAAGAACGGTAGAGATTCCGAGTCAAAAAGATTAGGTGCGAAAAGAGCTGACGGACAATTCGTAAAAGCCGGTAATATTTTATATAGACAGCGTGGAACTAAAATCCATCCGGGCGTTAACGTAGGCCGTGGCGGAGATGATACATTATTCGCTTTAGTTGACGGTGTTCTTAGATTCGAAAGAAAAGGAAGAGACAAAAAACAGGCTTCCGTTTATCCGGTAGAAGACTAATTACGAAATTGCGAGGAGCTTCAAACTTTTTGTTTGGAGCTCTTTTCTTTCATGGAGAGAAGACTATGTTTGCAGATAGAGCTAAAATTTATATCAGAAGCGGAAAGGGCGGAGACGGACACGTTTCGTTCCGACGCGAAAAATACGTACCGGACGGCGGTCCGGACGGCGGAGACGGCGGAGACGGCGGAAGTGTATGGTTTGAGGTTGACGAAGGCCTGAATACACTTACAGATTACCGTCATGTCCACAATTATAAGGCCGGAGACGGCGCAGAAGGCGGCAAGAAAAACTGTCGCGGTAAAAACGGTGCAGATATCACATTAAAGGTTCCTGCAGGAACTGTCATCAAAGAATTAGAAACCGGTAAAGTTATCGCTGATATGTCCGGTGAAAATACCCGTTATATGATTTTAAAAGGCGGACGCGGCGGAAGAGGAAACCAGCATTTTGCAACGTCTACCATGCAGGCTCCGAAATATGCCCAGCCGGGACAACCTGCCCAGGAACTGAATTTGTTCCTTGAACTTAAAGTCATTGCAGATGTCGGACTTGTAGGATTCCCGAATGTCGGTAAATCCACCTTTCTTTCCCGTGTAACAAATGCAAAACCAAAGATTGCCAACTATCACTTTACAACTTTAAATCCGAATCTCGGTGTTGTAGATCTTGATAACGGTGGAAATGGCTTTGTGATTGCAGATATACCGGGACTGATTGAAGGAGCTTCTGACGGTATCGGACTCGGACATGAGTTTTTACGTCATATCGAGCGTACAAAAGTGATTATCCATATGGTAGATGCTGCTTCGGTAGAAGGTCGCGATCCGATTGAGGATATTCTAGCCATCAACAAGGAACTTTCAGCTTACAGCGAAGAACTGGCAGGAAAACCACAGGTGATTGCTGCCAATAAAATGGATGCTGTATACGGTGATGAAAACGAAATCATTACAAAACTCCGTGAAAAGTTTGAACCAATGGGAATCAAAGTCTTTCCGATTTCCGCAGTCAGCGGTAAAAATGTGAAAGAGTTATTATATGAAGTTTCGGATATGCTTCAACATCTTGATGATAAACCGATTGTATTTGAGCAGGAATACTTCCCTGAAATCGAGAAAGCATTTATCGAAGAACCGTTTACGGTAGAATATGACGAAGAAGAAAACGAATACATTGTAGAAGGACCGAAAATCGAAAAGATGCTCGGTTATACAAACTTAGAATCCGAAAAAGGATTCCGTTTCTTCCAGAATTTCCTCCGCGAAAACGGTATTTTAAAACAGTTAGAGGAACTTGGTATCCAGGAAGGCGACACAGTACGCATGTACGGTCTGTCGTTTGATTATTACAAGTAAGGAGCATGGTTATGACAAGCAAACAGAGAGCTTATTTAAAAGGACTTGCCATGAATATCGACCCGATTTTCCAAATCGGAAAAGGCAGCCTTACGCCGGAAGTGACAAATGCAATTGCTGAAGCATTCAATACAAAAGAGCTGATTAAAATTGCAGTATTAAAAAACTGTATGGATGATCCGAATGAAATTGCACGTACACTGGCAGAGAGAACACGTTCACAGGTCGTACAGGTAATCGGAAAAAAGATTGTACTGTACAAAGAGTCAAAGGAGCATAAGAAAATTGAGTTACCAAAATAAAAAAGTAGGTATCATGGGCGGAACTTTCGACCCAATTCATTACGGCCATTTAATTCTGGCACAAAACGCACTCGAAACATACGAACTTGATGAAATCATGTTTGTTCCGAGCGGAACACCGTGGCTCAAAGATTCAACAAAAGTTCTTTCTAAAAACAAACGTGTTTCCATGACCGGTATCGCCATCGAAGACAATGCAAGTTTTGCACTTTCTACGATCGAAATTGACCGCGAAGGCAATTCTTATTCTTACGAAACAGTAGAAGAATTAAAGAAACAACAGCCTGAAACGGATTTCTATTTCATTTTAGGCGCAGACTCTCTTCTCGAAATCGAAAAATGGAAACATCCGGACCGTTTAATGGCAGAATGTATTCTTCTTGCAGCTGTCCGTGATGATTGTGATGAGGAAGGACTTTCTAAGCAAATCGAATATCTCCACGGAAAATATAATGCAGATATCCGTATTTTGCCTGCAAGACGTGTTGATATTTCCTCAACAGATATCCGTGATTTGATTGCAGAAGGAAAATCTGTCCGCTATATGCTTCCGGATCAGGTGATTAAGTTTATTGAGAAAAATCATCTTTATACAAAAAACGAAAACGGGGAATCATAATGAAGCGATTGACTTCAGAAATCCAAAAAGAATTAGACGATAAAAGATTCCGTCATACTATTTCTGTAGCGCATACAGCAGCTGCATTAGCCATGTGCCATGATCTTGACCCGCAGAAGGCTTATTTGGCCGGTTTATTGCACGACTGCGCAAAATGTATCCCAAACAGCGATAAAATGGCATTATGCGCAAAATACAGCCTCGGGATAACAGCAACAGAAAAAGAAAATCCTGACTTGCTGCATGCAAAACTCGGCAGTTATTTAGCACGTTCGAAATATGGCATAGAGGACGAGGAAATATTGTCAGCTATATTATTCCACACAACCGGTAAACCCGGAATGTCTGTTTTCGAACAGATTATTTATATTGCGGACTATATTGAAATTCATCGCAAACCATTGCCAAATTTGGAAAAAGCAAGGCAACTTGCTTTTCATGACTTGGATGCCTGTATGCTGCTGATTTTAGAAAGCACATTAGATTATTTGCACAAGAAAGAGGCAACGATTGACGAAATCACACAGGAAACATACGATTATTATAAAAAAGCCTGTGAAGAAGGAGAGAAAGAATGACAAACGATATTTCAAAGAAAATGGCACTTGCAGCCATTGATGCATTAGAAGATAAAAAAGCCGAAGATATCCAAATTATTGATATCGGTGAAGTTTCTCCGCTTGCAGACTATTTCATTATTGCAAACGGTACAAACCGCAATCAAGTACAGGCACTTGCTGACAATGTAGAAGAATTGCTCGGCAAACTCGGCTACGAAAGACGTCCGATTGAAGGGTATGACAGTGCAAATTGGATTCTGCTTGATTACAAAGATGTGATTATTCATATCTTTGACAAAGAAAGCAGAAGCTTTTACGATCTGGAACGTATCTGGAGAGACGGAAAAGTAGTGACAGAGGATGAATTAAAGTAGTTAAAAAATAAAAAAATCAAACTTCGAAAGCAGTGGCTGACTTGTTTGATTTTTTTATTTTTATATAATATTTATTTTTAATGATACAGGCGGAATACACCATATACTTTCCCGAGAATCATGCAGTCATCCACGATAATCGGATCCATATCATCGTTTTCAGGTTGAAGACGGATGTGTCCGTTTTCTTTATAGAATGTTTTGACAGTAGCAGAATCATCAACGAGAGCGACTACAGTATCACCATTACGCGCCACGTTTGTACGCTCAACAAAAATCTGATCACCACTGAAAATACCGGCATTAATCATGCTGTCACCTTTCACTTTCAATACAAAAGACTCAGCATTAGGTGCCATCTCGACAGGAAGTGGAAAGTAGCCTTCAATATTTTCCTCAGCAAGTATCGGCTGGCCGGCAGCAACAGTACCGACAATCGGAATACTTGCCATTTCGTGACGGACAAGCTGAAAACTATCATCACAAATCTCAATCGCACGCGGTTTTGTAGGGTCACGGCGGATATATCCGTTCTTCTCTAAAGTTTCAAGATGTGCATGCACAGAAGAAGTAGACTTTAAATTAACC
>JAZQDJ010000089.1:0-1759 GCA_045546735.1 Lachnospiraceae bacterium
TTTCCCTTTGGAAGCGGAACTGTAATCTGATGGCCGGAAGTCACCTTTGCCCCGATTAAAGTGTCGCTGGTTTTTCGAGAAAATACTTTTTCGCCGTTTATTTCTTTGAAAACATAATTAATTGTTACTTCGCCACATTCAGAATGTTCAGTGTCGGTGCAAAGCCCGTTGTGAGTAAATACCGCATCCGCAAGTCCAGTGTTTTCATCAACAGAGATTTTTTGACTCGGAAGATTTGGTTTGCAAAGCTGTTTTGCCTGATTTGAAACTGTTGTGGTTGTGCTCAAGCCAGCATCATCGATTACAGTCATTGTATAGGTTACAACTTCATTTCCACCCGGCGGTACAACGCCAGAATTGTAATAAATTCGTGAAAATCCCGGAGGACAAATTGCATCGTCAAATTTATAACCGTCTTCTACCAACGGAAGAACAGAAACACTACCATATTCGTAAAGAGTATCTTCGTCCGAATAAATTCCGTTAGAATAAGATTTGTACACCTTGCCGCCGTCAAAATATCGCAGTTCGTCATTTACCCGAATTGTGCGTGTATCTTTTGAATGAATCTTCATTGCATCCTGGGTAATTTCCGGAATACAAAAGCAGATGTAATAAGTCGGGTTAGAAGCTGTTGAAAGCTGAAACATCGGGCTTTGCACAGCCGGCGGAGGAGAATTTGCATAAATGTTCAGTGAAAAGGATTCAAAGCTCCGGTTTGACATTGGTTCAAGCAAAGTTATTTCGCCGGAAAGATTTCCACCGCCATCAAGTTCTTCTATTAAATCCTTGGAAATTTTCATTGTTACCCGGGAAGTATCAAATCGGTCCTGAGAAAACTTTATCGGAGCAGAATCAGTAATTCCTGCGGCAATATTTTCGTTCTTCACTTTATTGTAAGCGACCGTTGCAGCACCAGATGTAAAATTATATCCAAAAGTAAGGGAATATCTCTGCGGGTTTCGCATTATAAAGGTGTAGGTTTTATCGCTTGTACAGTCGTAGCAGATTCTTCCGCTGTTATCTGTTCGGTAACTGTCGTTTGCATAGGAATTGTAGATTGCGGCGGTTTCGGTGTAGTCCTTAAAAAATTCGTGCATGTCGGCATTAAAGGAATCGCCGTCAAACATTTTGCAGGAATGAACACAGAAAAGTGCGGCAATCGAGAAGATTATTTTTTTCAGAAAAACTGTAACACTTAATTTCATTCATTCCCCCGCTAAAATTGCCAGCCCGCAGAAATAGACGGAATAATCATTCCGTAAGACATACCCGATGTAAAGGCTGCAACAAAGTCCACGTTACATTCCGTATAAAATCGTTTTGTAAAATACCACTGGAACGCACCGCCAACATTTACGCTGATATTCGTACTGTCAAAATGCTCAGATTCAACATCGTGATCAAAATGAAACACGTAGTCCATAAAATAAGTAAAGCCTGCGCCGGCATGAAGTTCCAGATTTGCAATGTGTTTGAATTTTATCTGCAACTTTTCCGGTTCCAGTGGATCCTGCCAGACCGTTTTTTTGTTAAAAACTTTCTGGTACACAAAATCAAGATGTGCAGTAACAAGGTTTCCGTCGATTTTGTAGCTGTCGAATTCAGTATTCATCCGGGTATAACTACCGTTAAGGGCAGCACCAAAATATCCCCACTTTCGTTTGAACGGCATGAACGTAATTTTTGAAACAGCAGTCAAAGGCCACACTCGGGAATTCATAAACTCATCGAAAGTGCCATCATAAACTATTACAGG
>JAZQDJ010000090.1:0-9701 GCA_045546735.1 Lachnospiraceae bacterium
AGAACAAGAGAAGCAAGACTTTTCATCATGGATACATGTATGAAACCTGCAATTGCCGAGCCTCGTAAGGAAGTTGGCCAGTATGCACCGAAGATTGTTCAGATCCAGATTGATCCTGAAAAGATTGGTGATGTTGTCGGACAGCGCGGTAAAACAATCAACGAGATTATCGCACGTACAGGTGTTAAAATTGATATCACAGATGACGGTGCAGTTTCTGTATGCGGAAACGATGCAGAAGGTATGGACAAAGCCATCGAGATGATTAAGATGATTGCATCTGACTTTGTAGAAGGACAGAAATATACAGGTTCTGTTGTAAGCATCAAAGAGTTCGGCGCATTCGTTGAGTTTGCACCGGGTAAAGAAGGAATGGTTCACATTTCTAAGATTGCAAAAGAGAGAATCAACCATGTGGAAGATGTTCTCACACTCGGTGATGTTGTAACAGTTGTGTGCCTCGGAAAAGATAAGATGGGAAGACTCAGCTTCTCTATCAAAGACGCACAGTAAGATAGGTAAGTGAAGGGACTTTGCTTTTGCGAAGTCCCTTTTTTGATGTGGGGGAATTTGATATGGGGATTTGATAGGGTGGAATTTGCGGCGAAAAGCAGACAGAAATGTTATAAGAGACAAATATAGAGGTGATTTTTTAAATGATTTTCGTCTATATTTTGTCAAAATAAAATATATAGACGAAAAAATAGTGGGTAAGGGCTTGTGAAGAAAATTATGTAAACCAAACAAGACGAAAATAAGAAAAATACACAGATATATTATGTGTAAAGAAACTTCCTAGAGGAAAGGGCTCAATTTTTTTACAGATATATTTGCTTAGAACAGTGATATATAGACGAAAACATATCACTTTAGTGACAAACAGGAATACTTATGTAAACCCCAAAAACAATGATTTACAGATGTGTTCCACAAATTAGGCGGATATCGACGAAAAAACCGTGCGCCCGGAATGCGCTTGCGAATGAATTCAAAATCCCGGCGCCGGGAGTCAAAATATACATATTCAAAACTTATCACATAATCCCCTTATTTTATTTTACAACCACACAAATAAGTGCTAAAATAACAAAAAAACGGAGTGTGATACAAATGAGTTTTCTTTTAAATTTACTTGGCGGAATCAGTAAAAAAGAGCATGAGGCAGAGCTTGAAAAGATGAAAAAGCTTTATCATGAGCAGATTGATGAGATACAGACAGCGTTCCGTGCGAAAACTGCCAGCATTAAGCAGGATTTTGAACAGTATAAAGCGACACACAATTCTGAAGAGATGGAAGCAGCGCATGAAGCAGAGCTTGAAAAAATGAAAAAACTTTATCATGAGCAGATTGAAGAAATCCAGTCAGCATTCCGTGACCGCAACACTTCTTTGCAGCAGGAGATGGAGCAGTACCGCGAAAAGAGCGAACAGTTTGAGGAAGAGAATAAAAAGCAGGAAGCACAGCTTGAAAAGATGAAGGCACTCTATCATGAACAGATTGAGGAGATTCAGACAGCGTTCAAGGAAAAGAAACAGGCTATGGCAATGGAACTGTTTGACAGCAGTGCGGATAACATGACGAAGCTTCAAAGTGAACACGAGACGGAAATGAACCGTATGAGAAATGTTTATGAGAGTATGATTTCTGAAATTCAAGAAGTGTTCCAGGCAAAACTTGCCCAGCAGCAGAAAGAGATTGATGCGGCAAATGAACAGATGCTTTTGTATAAAAACAATGCACAGTCTCATGAAGCAGAACTTGAAAAGATGAAAAAACTTTATGATGAACAGCTTGCGGAAGTGCAGGAGGCATTCCGTGAAAAGAACGCAGGACTGCAGAGACAGATTGATATTTTTAAATCACAGCTCGGTGATTTGTTGGCATAATTTTTACGACGGAGGAAGGCACAAATGAGCGATATGGAGAACAAAACAGAAGTTTCCAAAGAGGCAATCAAGGCGGTAGAAGCGATGAAAGCAGCACAGTCGCAGGCGCAGGAGGAAGATACGGTATATATTATGCCGGGGATGGAATGGCGCAAGGCGATGAAGAGTGTCGAGGAGGAAGTAGAGAAGGAACTTGCGAAAGCAAACGAAGTAATTCACGACATTCTTGTGAAAGAAAAGGCAAAGGTGAGAGAAACTCTCCAAAAGGAATTTGACGAGAAAGAAAAACAGATGATTTCTGAGCATACGGAGGAGACAGAGCAGCTGAAAAAAGAACATGAAGCTGAGCTTGAAAAGATGAAAAAACTGTATGCGGAACAGATTGAAGAGACTGCGAATGCATTTAAGGATAAGATGGCAGCGCTTCGTAAAGAGATTGATCAGCACAAAGAACAGATTGAGGTGCTGATGCTTCATATTGATGATCCGTTTGTTGTTCAGGAGATGCAGATGAAACAGGCGCAGGCAGAGAAAGTGTCTGAGCCGGCGGAATAAAAAATAGCATATATGGAATAAAACAAGCATAGGATAGGGCATGACCTTATCCTATTTTTTTGTGCAAAGGAGCGCCGAATGAAAAAAGAGAAAAGTATTTTGCAATTGTTTCCGGGAGGATTAAGAGAATATTTTGAATCGGTCGCAGCAAGGCATGAGGATTTAACGGAAATACGAATCCGTACCAGTCGTCCGGTCATTATAAGACGTAGGGGAAAGGAGTTTTACCTGACAAAGAATGGGATGGAAAAGTTAGCGGTGGGTAACTGTTTTGCGGATGCGTTTTGTCCGGGGACAGCGCAGGTGGACAACATGTTTTCCTATTTGTGTCAGTATTCACCATATGCGCATAGTGAGGCGTTGAAACAGGGATTCCTGACGGTTTCCGGAGGACATCGCATCGGTGTGGCAGGGCAAGTGTTCCGGACAAGCGATGGTATCGGCGGAATCCGGAACATCCGATTTTTAAACGTCCGGATTTCGCATGAGATAAGAGATGTGGCAAAGCCGTATGTTCCGTACTTGTATGAAAAAAACGGCGGAAAAATACAAAACTGTCTTGTGATATCTCCGCCCGGAAGAGGGAAGACAACCATGCTCAGAGATTTGGTCCGTCTTATATCGGACGGAGATGCGAAAAGAGAGGGGTGTCAGGTCTCGATTGTGGACGAGAGAAGTGAAATTGCAGGATGTTTTCAGGGAGAACCTCAAAATGATGTCGGAATAAGAACGGATGTCTTAGATGCTTGTCCGAAAGCGTTCGGAATGGAAATGATGCTTCGGGCAATGGCGCCGGAAGTGCTTGCGGTAGATGAGATTGCCCTTGCGCAGGACGTGGAAGCATTACTTCTTCTTTTGCATTGCGGAGTCCGCATACTTGCTACCGTACACGGGGAGACAATGGAAGAAGTTATGGGAAAACCGTATCTCAGACCTCTTTTTGAAACAAATTATTTTCAGCGCTTTATGGTGCTGGAAGAGAAAGGAAAGGTACGGTTGTTTAATGAGAAAGGAGAAGTGGTGAGATGAAATGGGTTGGTTTTTTGTTCATACTTGCAGGGGCAGGAGGTGTGGGTTTTTCTTTGGTGGGAGAATATGCTTTGCGCATCCGTACGCTCGGGCAGATAAGAGACATGATACATTACATAAATGATTTTGTGCTGTATGAATATGCATCTTTGCCGGAGGCATTTTCTAAGGCGGGTGAGAGAATGGAATCCCCTTTTTCAGATTTTTTAAACACAGTGGCAGAGCAAATGGAAGAGTTTTCCGGGGAGGATGTTTCTTTTCTTTGGAAAAATAATGCAATGAAGTTGAAAACTGTTTTAAACAAAAAAGATTTTGAGGAATTTTCAAATTGTATGAAACAGACCGGATTTTCGCAGGCAAAAGAACAGAGCCGGGCACTTAAGGCTTATGAGCAAAGGCTGGAACTGGAGCTGCACAGATTGTCGGAGCAAAAGGAAGAAAAGTGTAAGTTGTACCGGACCCTTGGAGTTATGTCAGGGGTATTTGTATGTATTTTGTTGCTTTAGGAAGGAGAAAACAAATGAGTGTTGCATTACTGTTTAAAATGGCAGCTGTCGGAATATTGGTCATGATACTCGGACAGGTACTGAAAAACAGTGGAAAAGAAGAGTATTCTTTCTTTGTGGGACTTGCAGGCTTGATTCTTGTGCTGACATGGCTTGTTCCGTATATCAGTGAGTTGTTCGAAACAGTAGAAGAATTGTTTCATTTGGGAGGATGACCATGGAAGTGGTAAAAATTGTTGCTTTCGGAATGACGGCACTGCTTCTCGGACTCCTATTGAAAACATATAAGAGTGAGTGGGCAAGTTTTCTGACGCTGGCTGCAGGATTGATGATTGCAATATATTTGCTGCGTTATTTACTTCAGTTGTCGCAGGTGCTTGAAGTATGGGAGAAATATACGGAAGGGGTATCGGAATATATGGGAGTGCTTTGGAAAGCGCTCGGCATTTCGTATTTGTGTGAGTTTTCTGCCAATGTGTGCAAGGATAGCGGGAATACGCTGATTGCAAGCCAGATAGAACTTTGCGGAAAAATTGCGGTTATGCTTTTGGGAATGCCTGTCTTATGGGCTCTTTTAAAAACAATTACGGGGTATGTCGGATGAATGAAAAGATATGGCAGCAGCTTGATTTAAGCGAGATGAATGCTTTCGTGGAAAAAATGACGGCTCAAAAAACATACGGAATAGAGGAACTGGCAAAAGAACTTGCAACGGGAAATATGAATGGGGCGCTCGAGATGATGTGGACGGCATTTTTAAATGTATTTTTGCCGGGACTGCGAGAGGGGAAGAGTATGCTTACCGGAATTTTGCTGCTCGGTATTCTTTCCATGTTTTTGCACTATACGTTCGGTGTTGTAAAAAGCAGACAAGTAGCTGATTTGGCAGGGTATTTTGTTTATCTTCTTTTGATTCTTCTTCTTTTACATAATTTTGATTTGATTTTTGCGACAGCAGAAGAAACATTATCAATCTGTAAGCAGTTTATTGCGGCGTTAGTCCCTGCTTACTGTCTGTCGGTTTCATTTGCAAACGGAGCGGCCGGCGCTGCGGCTTATTATGAATTTGTGCTTCTTCTTTTTGCGGGAATTGATTACATATTGGCGGGACTTTTGCTGCCGCTTACGCAGTCCTATGTTTTTCTCGTAATTATGGACGGACTGGATGAAAAACACCGGATGAAAGATTTTGTGAAATTAACGGAGAGATTAATTTCCTGGGGGATACGGATATGTCTGACAACTGTGGTAGTCATCAGCGGTGTGCAAAATACGATTACTTCACAGATTGACGGTGTGCAAAAGACGGTATTTCAAAAAGCAGTCGGTGCAGTTCCGGGAATCGGTGATATGTCGGAGTCGGTAACTGAACTGATGCTTGGATCAGCCGGACTGATTAAAAACAGTATCGGAGGGGCGGCAATGATTCTTTTGTTTTTGGTGATATTGCGACCGATGTGCCAAGTGTTTTGCGTTGCGTTGACTATGAAAGTGGCAGGGGCCTGTGTCCGGGTGATGGGGCAAAGCAATCTTTCTGATACGATATCAAAAGTCGGTGAGGGAGGAATACTTGTCATGCGCATTGTTATGTGTGCAGCAATTGCAATGTGTATATCGATTGCCATGACGATGCTTGTAGTAAAAGGAGGAGGCTGATGCAGTATTTAGAGAAAATATGTTGTTTTTTTGTGTTTGCACGCATTTTTTTGCATATGAGTCCGAGTGAAAAATATGAAAAATACATAAGTGCGCTGATTAGCTGGATTGCTTTTTGTATTTTTTTATCCCCGGTTTTATCAGAAGAAAAATTTGCACAGACATATGAGAAGTGGGAGGAGAATTGGAAAGTCCGGACAGAGGAAATGATCGGATTTACCGCAGAGGAACTGGAAGAAGAAAGTGAGCAGTCGGCAATTCGGATGTTGGAGGAGATGGAAGAAGAAAATGAAATGGGAAACGATAATTGAAAAAGTGCAAACGATGGGAAAAGACAGGTTTCTTCTTTTGTTTTTGGCAGGACTTATGCTTGTGATTATTGCATTGCCCACACAGAAGAAAGAAACAAAAGAAACGAAGGAGCAAATTGCCACGGAGACGGTGCAGGAAGAGCAAAGTATACAGCAGGAGGCGGATCTTGAAATATACAGACAACAGCTTTGCCGTCAGTTGGAAGATTTCCTTAGGCATATGGAAGGCGTCGGGCAGACAAAGGTTTACATAACTATGCATTCGACGGAAGAAATTATCGTAGAAAGAAACAGCCCATATACAAAACGGACGCAGGAGGAGATTTCACAGGAAAAATCGCATAGGACTTCTGAGACGGAGAATGCATCGGAAGTTGTCTTGGTGGAGAATGAGGACGGAAAGCAGTCGCCGATTATTGTGAAAGAAATAGCTCCGGTCGTGAGCGGGGTTGTCGTGGCGGCGCAGGGCGGAGGGAATGAAAGGATAAAAAATGAGATCACGTCTCTTGTGATGGCATTATTTGGGATTGAGGAACATAAAATTAGAGTAGTAAAACTATCTACATAATCAGGGAGGAGATTATCGGTGAAGAAATTGTGGAAAAGAAATCAGATTATGATTACAGCACTTGCCCTTATGATTGCCATCGCAGGGTATTTAAATTTTATGGGCAAGAAGGTGGATCAGGAGGATTTATTTACGACGTCCGCACAGTTTGAGGAAGTGCAGGTGGCGGATGTGACAGATGTCACGGGGACGGAGGAATATGCAGATCTTTCGGCCGGTCAGGAGGAAGAACTGGCACAGGTGACAGACGTAACGAGCGATGAACTTGCGCTGATTACCGAAGGAGCGGATGAACTGGATGCGTCAGCATCACTGACGGACATTGACAGTATGGATTCGGAAGAAGAAATGCTTTACAGTGATTATTTAGATGAGGAGCAGGGCGAAAATATGACAGCAGCAGTAACAGAAGATTATGACGGCGAAACACCGGGAGAAGCAGTTTTTACAAGTACAACAGCAATTACTTCTCTTGAGGGTGCTAATATTTTGAGAGAGCAGACGAGGGCCAGAAACAAAGAGATGCTTATGGAGATTATCAATTCCGACAATCTTCCGGACAGTGCAAAGCAGGATGCGGTAAGCAGTATGATTGCCTTGACGGATATTTCACAAAAAGAGTGTTCTGCGGAAATTCTTTTAGAAGCAAAAGGATTTGAGGATGTGGTTGTGAGCATTACGGGGGATACGGCGGATGTGATAGTGGCAGCAACAGAACTTTCCGATGCGCAGCGTGCTCAGATTGAGGATATTGTAAAGAGAAAAACAGGCATTGCAGCTGAAAATATCATTATTTCACCGGTGGCAGAAAAATAGTGTAAAATACGTTCATTTATGGTATACTTTACATGGTAAAAAAGTGTAAAGGAGGCAATTTATGAAAAGAGTATTTTTGATTGTGCTTGACAGTTTCGGAATCGGTGAAATGCCGGATGCGGCTTCTTACGGGGATGCAGGGACAAACACGATTGGTTCCTGCAGCACATCGGAGTATTTTCAGATGCCGAATATGCAAAAGTTAGGATTATTTAATATAGAGGGCGTTAATGTCGGCGGAAAGGTTTTAGGGACAGGGACTCCGTCTGCGCGGATTGCCCGTATGACAGAGTTGTCCAAAGGGAAAGATACGACAATCGGACATTGGGAAATAGCGGGACTTGTATCAGAGACACCTCTTCCGACGTATCCGGATGGTTTTCCTAAGGAAGTACTTGATGCCTTTTGTGAAAAGACAGGACGGGGCGTACTTTGCAATAAGCCGTATTCCGGAACCGAAGTGATTAAGGTATATGGTGATGAGCATGTAAAGACGGGTGATTTGATTGTTTACACATCTGCGGACAGTGTGTTCCAGATTGCAGCCCATGAGGATGTTGTTCCGGTAGAACAGCTTTATGAATATTGCAAAATTGCCAGAGAGATTCTGGTCGGAGAGCATGGAGTAGGAAGAGTGATTGCCCGTCCGTTTATCGGTGAAAGCGGCAATTATACAAGAACTTCGCGCAGACATGATTATTCTCTTGTTCCGCCGGAAAAGACGATGCTTTCTTATATTTCTGAGGCCGGAAAAGACGTGATTGCAGTCGGGAAAATTTTTGATATTTTTGCGGGCGCAGGTATTACGGAACACACATACACAAGCGGTAATGCAGAAGGTATTGAGAAAACCTTAGAATATTTGAAGAAAGATTTTGAAGGTTTATGCTTTATCAATCTTGTGGATTATGATATGTTATATGGGCATCGCAATGACATTGACGGTTATGCGAAAGCGCTCGCTTATTTTGATGAAAAACTGCCTCAGATTATGGCAGGAATGAAAGACGAGGATATGCTGATTATCACGGCAGATCACGGATGTGATCCGGGGTATACTGTGTCAACGGATCATTCGAGAGAGTATACGCCGTGTCTGATTTACGGTAAGAACATAGCGCCGGAAAATCTCGGAACGAGAAACAGTTTTGCGGATATCGGTGCAACTGTGCTTGCATATCTCGGTGTAGAGGGCGAGATTAAGGGCAGCAGTATGCTGTAAGAACATAAGAGCTGGAGGAAAGACAAGTGAGTAAATATGAGGCCCAGATAAATAAGAGACGGACGTTCGCGATTATCTCCCATCCGGACGCGGGTAAGACGACGCTGACGGAGAAATTTCTTTTATACGGAGGCGCAATCAATCTGGCAGGTAGCGTTAAAGGTAAAGCGACAGCCAGACATGCGGTTTCCGACTGGATGGAGATTGAAAAGGAAAGAGGTATTTCCGTAACGTCCTCTGTATTGCAGTTTGAGTATGACGGATTCTGCATTAATATTCTGGATACACCGGGACACCAGGACTTCTCGGAAGATACGTACCGTACGCTGATGGCAGCGGATTCGGCGGTCATGGTTATCGATGCGAGCAAAGGTGTTGAGGCACAGACCAGAAAGCTGTTTAAGGTTTGTGTCATGCGTAAGATTCCGATTTTTACTTTTATTAACAAGATGGACCGTGATGCGAATGATACGTTCGAACTTTTAGATGAAATCGAAAAAGAACTCGGAATTGCAACGTGTCCGGTAAACTGGCCGATTGGTTCCGGAAAAGAATTTAAAGGTGTTTATGAGCGTAAATCGCGCAATGTATTTACGTTCTCTGATACAGAAAAAGGCACAAAAGAAGGTGAGACACAAGTTATCTCCGTTGACGATACGGACAAGCTCACCGCGCAGATCGGCGAGGATGCATTTGCCCTTTTGAATGATGAAATTGAACTTTTGGACGGTGCGAGTGCGGAGTTTGATTTAGAGCAGGTACAGGCGGGAAACCTGACACCGGTATTTTTCGGTTCTGCGCTGACAAACTTCGGTGTTGAGGTGTTTTTAAAGCATTTCCTTGAGATGACAACAACACCGCTTCCTCGTATTTCGGACAAGGGTGCAATCGACCCGGTAGAGAATGATTTTTCTGCTTTTGTATTTAAAATTCAGGCCAATATGAACAAAGCCCACCGCGACAGAGTGGCGTTTATGCGTATCTGCTCCGGACGTTTTGATGCGGGTATGGAAGTAAAGCATGTACAGGGAAATAAAGTGATGCGTCTGTCTCAGCCGCAGCAGATTATGGCGGATTCCCGTAAGATTTTGGACGAGGCATATGCGGGAGATATTATCGGTGTGTTCGATCCGGGTATTTTCTCTATCGGT
>JAZQDJ010000091.1:0-4334 GCA_045546735.1 Lachnospiraceae bacterium
ATGGCTACGATCCGACTTGGGCATGTGACGCAGGAGATGCTGCAGGAGGTGCTCGGGGAAGTTTGCCTCGACCCGACGATGCTTGATGCGGGAAGTACGCAGGCGCCGAAAGCACCCGGAATGAAATATAAACACTATGCACCGCAGGGAGAACTGTCTATCGTAACAGGTGAGGCGCAGGAGGTTGTAGTGAAAATAAAACAACTTCTTGAGAAGGATAAAAAGGATGGACAAAAAACCGGTGTGATTGTCTCACAGGAAGATGTCAACCTTTATGAAGCGGACAGTATTAAAGTGACCGGTGAGAAGGAAGATATGGCAGCAGTGGCAAGAAACCTGTTCCGCATTTTAAGAGAATTCGATGATGAAAAAGTGCAGCGCATGTATGTGCAGGCTTTTTCGCAGGACGGAATCGGACAGGCGGTTATGAACCGCATGCTAAAGGCAGCAGGACATAAAATAATTGATGCAAAGGAGCAGTAGGAGGACATATGATAGCAATAGGAAGTGACCATGGCGGTTTTGATTTAAAAGAAATGGTAATTGCGCATTTGAAAGAGTGCGGAATGGAAATAAAGGATGTCGGATGTTACGACAAATCATCTTGTGATTATCCTGTTTACGGAAGGGCGGTAGCAGAGGCGGTTGCATCCGGAGAATGTGAGAAAGGCATTGTGATATGTACAACCGGAATCGGTATTTCGATTACCGCAAACAAAGTAAAGGGTATCCGCGCGGCGCTTTGCACGGACACGCTGATGGCGAAACTGACAAGACTTCACAATAATTCCAATGTTCTTGCGCTTGGAGCAGGGATTGTCGGTCCGAATCTGGCTCTGGAAATTGTGGATGTGTTTCTCGGAACAGAGTTTTCGGGTGAGGAGAGACATCAGAGAAGAATTGATGGTATAGAGGGTTAAAGTATGGGGCAGAAGAGAGAAGATTACATTTCCTGGGATGAATATTTTATGGGAGTATCTGTGCTTTCCGGTATGAGATCGAAGGATCCGAATACGCAGGTCGGTTCATGCATTGTCGGTAAAGATCACAGAATTCTTTCCATGGGTTACAACGAATTTCCGAACGGATGTAAGGATGAAGATTTCCCGTGGGCACGTGATGGGGAAGAACTGGATACAAAGTATCCGTTTGTTACACATAGTGAGCTGAATGCTATTTTAAATTACCGCGGCGGTGATTTGGAAGGGACGACCCTTTATGTATCCCTGTTTCCTTGTAATGAATGTGCCAAGGCGATTATTCAGTCGGGGATTAAGCGTGTGGTTTATGAATGTGATAAGTATGCGGGAACACCTATGAACACAGCGGCGAAGAAGATGTTTGACGCAGCGGGAGTGGAGTATGTGGCTTATAAACCGACGGGCAGAAAGATTGTAATGGATTTATAATAGGTGGATTTATGAAAAAGAAGTTAGCTCTTTTTCTGGCGGTATTTTTGTCGATACAAATGACGATGATTGTCTTTGCGACGACAACCGGTGAAAAAATACAGCAGACAGAGAATGAGAAAAAGCAGACAGAAAATAAATTGGATAGGACGAATGAAGATTTAAAAGATCTGAATGAGGACCGTGCCAGTCTTCAGACTTATTTGGCGAACTTGAACGGTGAACTTGATAAGGTTACTGCAAAGTTGACGGAAATTGAGAATATCCGCAAGGAAAAAGAAGAGGCGATTGCAACAGCCCAGGCGCAGATTGAAGAGGCAAAGCTTTTGCAGGAGCAAAGATACGAGGAAATGCAGCATCGTATTAAGTTTATGTATGAGTCGGGAAGCCAGTCGTATTTGGAATTGTTTTTGACGGCGGACAGTTTCGCGGATTTTTTAAATAAAGCGGATTATGTAGAGATGATTAACCAGTATGACAGAGACATGCTGGATCAATATGCACGTGTACAGGAAGAAATTTCCAAAAAGGAAAAAGAACTTCAGCAGGATAAGGACACGCTTCTTGTGTTGGAGCAGGATGCGAACAAGACTTCTTCGGAAATGCATGAGATGATACAAAAAGCCGGAAAGAATATGAAAAAGTACACGGCGGAAATTGCGGAGAAGGAAGCACAGGCACTTGCTTATGAAAAAGAAATTGCCGAGGCTGAGGGGGATTTGGTTGCCCTCCGTGCAAAGTATAAAGAAGAATTGGCTATTTCTGCGCAGGCATCACAGATGGAAAACAGGGATATTTCGGATATCATATTTGCAAGCGGTGATGAGGATATCATGGCTGCGATTATTGAATGTGAGGCCGGAGGGGAAAGTTATACAGGTAAAGTGGCGGTAGGAGCTGTTGTTATGAACCGTGTAAGAAGTCCGTTGTTTCCGAATACGGTACTTGAGGTGATTATGGCACCGAAACAGTTTTCACCGGTCGGAAGCGGACGGTTTGCAATTGTACTGGCAAGAGGAGCAAATGAGTCGTGTTATCAGGCGGCGCGCGATGCAATGGCAGGAGCATCGCCTGTGGGTGACTGCCTGTTTTTCCGAACACCGATTCCGGGACTGGAAGGACAGCAGATTGGCGGACATATTTTCTATTAAATAAAAAAGGAGGATTGCGGTTGCAATTCTCCTTTTGCTTGTCAATTTGGGTCTGGGCGAGTCTTTTTTGTCACGGAGGCCCCAAATTTCGTTATGAATAAAATTACAACGGCAATTGCAACGAGCAACACAAGATACACAATGAAACTGCAAAGCAGGTTCGGGCACTTGCTTTGGATCGTGTCAAGCCAGCCGATGTGCCAGCGCTCGATGGTGTGAATGCCTAAAAGCAGCATGGAGTGTCGCCCGAAAAAGCCAAGCGGTTTTAAAAGCCAAGCACTTTTTTTACTGCGTTCTGCAAGTTGCAGGATATATAGGATGAAAATACTTCCGGCAAGTGCAGTAAAAAGACAAAGCGGGAAGGATTTGTAGGCCCGTGTCACGAGTGCGACCATTCCGGATTTGCGGTAAAGAAGTAGCCAGAATGCAGCGCATGCAAGAGCAAAAAGGCCGAAGTATTTCCAATTGAAAAAATGATATTGTTTCATTTTATTGCCGGCATAAAAGAGCGGTAGTGCAGTAAGCGCAGCATCAAAGCTCCACGGAAGAAAAGCAATGCGGGTACCAATATAAAAGCCGAGCAGACTCAAAGATACAACGGCAAGAAATTCGACATATTTATTTGAGCATATTTTTTCAATCAGAAGAAACAGTGCATAAACACAGAAAAGAAACGGGACAAACCAAACGGGTCCGACGGATTCTGTATTTGTAAAAAGATTGCGTGCAAAGCCCATCCCGAGAATTGTCGCTTTGGTTTGCGCCAAAGAAATTCCGAGAGCGCCGGGGAAAGTAAAGGTGCCTGCTTTTGCAAGAAGAAGGAGGCGGACACAGAAAGCGGCAAAGTTTGTATAAAGATAAGGCAGCAGAAGGGCTTTGGCACGATGCCTTAAAGAAACAGAAACCGGTTTGTCGCTGCGAAATAAAAAGCCGCTTATGATAACAAAAAGCGGCATATGAAATGAGTATATAAATGCAAGCAGAGATTCCCCGATCTGCATATGACCGAGAAACATCAGTATAATACCGAGGCCTTTTGCGGCGTCGATGTAAAGTGCTCTTTCTTTGTTCATGTTTGCAGGCTCCGTTTTAGCAAAGTAATTATTCGAAAGATTCGACGAAATCTTTCATTGTTTTGAATTCATCCGAGTAAATTGCGGTTAAGATTTGGTTAAGTTTCCGCAGGGAGTCGCATAAAACCGGCGTAGAAATATCACCTTTTTCGAGTGCGTCGGCGAGTTCTTCGACGTCGACTACTTTGACGAAACCGTCCGGATAAATAATGACATCTGCCAGCAGGTCTGTTACGTAAAGGGAGGAAGTGCTTTCGTCCCAATCGTAAGATATGATATCTATGTACCAATAAAGGAGTTGTCCGCTGTGACCGTAAAACTTGCTGACTTTGAAACCATCGGCAAGAAAGAAGCAGGAAATACCGTGATGAATATCCTTTTTCGGGCGGATGGTATTCCAGCGTGTGACAAGTTTGTTGTCTTCGAAAAAAACAATTTCATCGTCTTTTAAAAGAATGCATTCGTTAGGAATAATACGTCTGCGGTAAAGGGAAAACTCTTTCATATGACCTCCTTGTAGAAGATGATTTTCTTATAAAAATCGTACCCTCTGAATGGGTAAAAGTCAATCAAAAAACATCGTGAATTTTGGTAGACAGAAACGGAAAAAATGGGTATAATTGTTTAGTGGCAAACTGCCGTTTTTTTGAGGTGGGAATATGGAATCCAAAAAGCGTAATAAGAGAAAATACGGAAGAAGT
>JAZQDJ010000092.1:0-7228 GCA_045546735.1 Lachnospiraceae bacterium
TATCTGTATGATATGCTCTCTTGCGTTTGTTTATAGTAATTCGTCGAATTCTGCGTTGTCCAAATATTCATCAAATGCATCGGAAACGGCTTCATATTCTTCTTCGTCTTCGATAAAAATGAGTTCAGGTTCGACGTTAGGATCTGATTCATCTTCTTTATATCCGTAAATCCAAACTTCACCGTCTTGATTTTCACCGTTTTCATCAAGCGGAAGTAATACGATATAATCTTTTTCATTAACAGTAAGAATAGTTACAATAGCACATGTGACCTGACGCCCGTCATCAAAATTCATGGTGACGGTCATTTCTTCATCATTATCATTTTTTTGTATGATTTCATTTTGGCTCATATCTATATCAATCCTTTCCATGCGTTTTTTGATATATTATCACGAATTATATAAAAAGAAAAGGAAGAATCTGATTTTAACGTTTGAATTGTCTGAAAATTATCAAAAAACAGGCGCTACAAATGTGCAATTATGCGAAAATTATTGACTTTTTTCTTAAAAATGTATACAATATTTGAAAGGGAGATGATACTATGACAAAGCAAAATAATCAAGCAGAACTGTGGAGTCTTGGTGAAAAGATAGATTATACAAAGCGTCTTATCAATCAATCACAGAATATCGTATGTCTATCCGGAGTCGGGGTTGTCATGGAGTGCGGCGCACTGAATTTTAACAGAGATGATGTAGCATATCGCATTGAGGAAGAGTACGACAGATGTCCGGAAGAGATTATGTCTTCTGTTTTTTATAATGTCCGTATGAAGCAGTTTTATGATTTCTATAAAAAAGAACTCTTAAATCTGAAATTGACACCGACAGCAACATATGATGCGCTTCGGCGATTACAGGAATGTGATAAATTAAAGGCTTGCATTACATATAATATTTATGGGATAGCCGGGCAGATGGGCATTGAAAATGTATATGAATTGGATGGAAGCATTCACAATAACTGGTGCAGTAAATGCGGTAAAAAATTCCCGATGGAATATTTGCGTGACAGTGAAGGAGTCCCTCTTTGTGATTCGTGTAAAGCTGCGATTAGACCCGGTATTCGTTTGCATGGAGAACGTATGCGCAACAATTTGCTGACAAAGGCCGCAAACGCCTGCGCAGAAGCGGACGTGCTTTTAGTACTCGGAACTAATTTGTTTGATGATATGGTGCAGTTTGCGGTAAATCATTATCAGGGAGACAAGCTGATTCTTGTAACACCTCACGATCATTTTACGGATAAAGCGGCGGATATCGTAATTCATGAGTATGTAAAAGATATCCTTCCAAAGATTGTACCATAATGTTTTTTATGGTATAATTATGCTATATTTTTTGAAAATTCAGGGAGAATTATATGAATTTGGAATATAGCACAAAACTTGGATTTCCATACCCGATGGGATTATCAATGCGCGATGGCGCAATTAATATTGTAATTGAATTTCCGCACAGCCCGAAAAAGGTTTGTGGTATCATTTTGTATACCCAAAATCACGAGGCTATGCGGATTTCTTTTTGTGAGGAACTTCGAATCGGAACATTGTATTGCGTACGTCTTGAAGGAATTTGTGTTTCGAAATTTACGTATCGCTTTTTTGTGGATGATTTGGAATTTTGCGATCCATATGCGCGTAAGATTTCGGGACGTGAGAAATGGGGGGCTCCGACAGGAGAAAAAGCCCCTGTATATGCGGAGTTTGATTGTAAGATGGAATCCTATGACTGGAAGGGCGATAAATGCCTTGAAATTCCGTATAAAGATTCTATAATCTATAGTCTGCATATGAGAGGGTTTACAAAGCATCCTTCTTCAGGAGTGGCTTCGAAAGGAACTTTTGAAGGTTTGTCGGAGAAAGTTGATTATATAAAAAGTCTTGGCGTGACTGCGATTGAGGCTATGCCTGTATATGATTTTAATGAGATTATTTATAATCCTGCCTATACAACGTTTAAGGTGCAGAATCTGCCGTTTATGGAAGATAAAAATGTGTGGGAATACCGTATTAATTATTGGGGATTTGCAGACAAAGACAATTATTATTTTGCGCCGAAATATTCTTATGGTAGCGGAAAAGATCCGGTAAGTTCATGTAAAGATATGATCCGTACATTACATGAAAACGGAATTGAATTTATCATGCAGATTTATTTTTCAAAAGAGCAGACGCATGCATTCATTCAGGAAGTGTTACGTTTTTGGGTAATGGAATATCATGTGGATGGATTTCATTTAATGGGAATCGGTCTTCCGATGGAACTTCTCGGAAAGGATCCGATTCTCAAGCATACGAAAATATATTGTGAAACAACGATGAGTAACAAGATTTACGAAGACGGACAAGTACCGCAATTTCGTAATATCGGATGTTACAGAGAAGATTTCCGGTTTGACAGCCGCAAGTTCCTGAAAGGGGACGAGGATATGCTTGCACGGATGGGAGCATATGTGAAAGAAAACAGTGAGTATGAAGCGCAGATTCATCATATTACGGATTATCGCGGATTTACGCTTTTGGATTTGGTTTCTTATGACAGAAAGCATAATGAAGAAAATGGTGAGGATAACCGCGACGGAAGCGATTATAATTATAGTTGGAACTGCGGCGCAGAAGGTCCTTCAAGAAAAAAAGCGATTACAGCGCTCCGTCTTTCACAGCGTAAGAATGCACTTTCTATGCTGATGTTATCCCAGGCAACACCGCTTCTGATGGCAGGAGATGAGTTTGGTCATTCTACCGGAGGCAATAATAATGCATATTGTCATGACAGTAAAGTGAATTGGCTTAATTGGAAATGCGATAAGTCGGGAGAGGAACTTTTGGCATTTACCAAGCAGCTGATTACATTCCGTAAACAGCATCCGATTCTTCATTCTGAAAAGCTGATGCGCGCTATGGATTATGCGTCAAAAGGATATCCTGATATTTCATATCATGGTGAGCAGGCATGGTATGCTCAGTTTGAAAATTATAACCGTCATTTGGGCATTATGTATTGTGGATTGTATGAACAAAAAGCGGACATGTCGCCGGATGATTTTATCTATATTGCGTACAATATGCATTGGATTACACATGAGTTCGCGCTTCCGATTTTGCCGAAAGATTATGAGTGGAAAGTGGCATACGCGACGAGATCGTTAGTAGATGATACGTTGTTTGACGCAGAGCAGGAGCAGAAAAAAGTGATGACGGCTCCGCGAAGTGTACTGGTGTTAGTCGGGAAACAAATTGAAAACAGAAAGAAGATAAAAGATGAAGGCAATACAACACTTTAAAACAATTGTATATCATAAATACCTTGTGATGCAGGGGTGTTTTAGGGTCGGACTTTATTGGCAGGGGCTGACACATGATTTGTCAAAGTTTATGCCGGCGGAATTTTTGGTCGGTGCCAAATATTTTCAGGGGACAAGAAGTCCGAATAATGCTGAGCGTGAGGCAATCGGATATTCATCTGCGTGGCTTCATCATAAAGGCAGAAATAAACATCACTACGAATACTGGATTGACTATAGTATGAAAGATATTGAGGGCGGAATGCATCCGGCTCCGATGCCTGTGCGTTATGTTGTAGAGATGTTTATGGACCGTGTGGCGGCAAGTAAAGTTTATAATAAAGAAAACTACAAAGACAGCGATCCGCTCACTTATTTTTTGAGCGGAAAAAATCAGGATTTGTTGCATCCGAAGACAAGAAAGCAATTAGAGATTTTGCTTCGCATGCTTGCCAAACGCGGGGAAGACAAAACATTTGCTTATATACGTAAACGTATTTTGAAAAAATCATATATTTTATAACCGGAACACCAAACAAACCTCCTTCATATCTTAATGATAAAGAAGGAGGTTTTATTATGAACTGGATTTGGATTATTTTATTACTTTGTTGTTGTAAGGGAAATAACAATGATGACTCTTGCATTCAGCCGAGAAGAGAAGAGAGATGTGAACATAGAAGAGAAAGAGACTATCCGCGTCCGCCATTTGCACCGGAACGTGACTGTGGATGCAGAGCATCCGAGATGGAATGTGACTCGTGTGAAGACTAAGTTAAGAAGAGCAGGCTCATAGCAGCCTGCTCATATCTTTTGGTAATTCTGTTTTAAAATCCATATCTGCTCCGGTAATCGGATGTTTAAATTGAAGACGGCTTGAGTGCAGGGCCTGTCTTTTGATTTGACTGCAATCTGATGGATAGAGGGTATCACCGATTAACGGATGTCCGATATGCTGCATATGGACACGGATTTGGTGAGTGCGTCCTGTTTCAAGATGAAGCGATAAAAGGGTGTAAGGGGAGTTTTTGCATGCCTGAACAACTTCATAATGTGTAACAGCCCGTTCGCCTGTTAAATAATTTACTTCACGTTCAATAATGGACTTACCTTTACGTGCAATCGGAGCATCAATCGTACCGCCGGTATCAGAAAAACCGCCTTCAACAAGAGCTAAATACGTTCTGTGAATATCTCGGTTTTGCATTTGTAAAGAAAGGATTCCGGCACTGATTCCGTGCTTGGCTAAAAGGACAAGGCCTGTAGTGTCACGGTCAAGCCTGTTTATGCATCGGAATGTGAAATTTTCTTCTTTTTGAGAATAGTAGTACATTAATGCATTGGCCAATGTGTTTGTATAATTGTTAAGTGACGGATGTATGGGCATATCAGCCGGTTTATCGATGACTAAAATATCCTCATCTTCATAGATAACTGAAAACGGAAGAGCAGTCGGAACGATATGTTCACTGGAACTATCTTCTGTATAGTGAATGGTAAGCCGGTCGCCGTCTTTTAGTTTATATGTCACATGTTCCCAAATACCGTTTACAAGTATACTTTTTTCGATTTTTTTTAAGGCTACCACATTCGAAGATGAGTAGCCTTTGTTTTTTAAAAATTGTAAAATTGTCTGATTGGCATCGGTAGATGTAATATCGTATTCAAATGTTCGTTTCATAAATTAGTCTGCAGATTTTACCTGTTTCCAATATTCGTTATAGATTTCATCGCCTTCAGAACCTAGATATTTGAAGGTTTCCATATTCTCATACTGAGAAAGATCCGGGAATGCGATTTCGCTGTTACGGATTGCTTCGTCTTCAATCATATCACGTGCTGCATCGTTTGGTGTAGAATATGTAATGTAGTCAAAGTTCATAAGAGCAATGTCCGGACGGCACATGAAGTTGATAAAGGCTTCTGCATTTTCTTTGTTTTTAGAAGCTTTCGGGATAACCCAGCAGTCAATCCAAACGTTAGAACCTTCTTTCGGAACAACATATTCAAGGTTTTCATTTTCACGTTGCGTATAGATTGCTTCACCGGAATAAATAACACCGATGGCAGCCTCGTCACCGATCATTTTGTCACGGACCTGATCAACAACATAAGCCTGTGTAAGCGGTTTCTGTGCGATAAGTTCATCGCGGGCCTGCTCAAGCTGCGCGCTGTCAAGTGAGTTCATGGAATAGCCAAGACGTTTTAAGGATACCATGAAGGCATCTCTTACAGAATCCTGCATAAGGATATTGCCTGCATATTTTTCGTCCCAGAGGACATCCCAGGAATCAATCGGTTCATCCACCATCGTTTTGTTGTAAAGAATACCTACAGTACCGAAACAATACGGAACAGTGTATTTGTTTTCCGGGTCAAATGATTTTGACTGGTCGTAATACTGCTGCCCGATATTATCTTTGTTTGGAATGTTGTCAAAATTGATTTCTGCAAGAAGGTCATTTTCAATCAATTTTTCAATCATATAATCGGAAGGGCAGAGAACATCGTAGTTACTTGTACCGGATTCTACCTTCGGATACATAATCTCGTTTGTTTCATATTCGTCATAAATAACTTTAATTCCGGTTTCTTCCTCGAACATATCAATCGTATCAGGATCGATATATTCCCCCCAGTTGTAAACGATAACTTCACCGTTTTCGCCGCCTTTGTCGCCGCCGCAACCTGTAGAAAGTGCTGTAACAGCAATCATAAGTGCAAGTAATGCAATAAACTTTGTTTTTTTCATTTTTTCATTCTCCTCTTACAAAGTATTATACTTTTTGTTTGTCGCTGTCTTTTTTGGATGGGCTCTTATTGATAAAAAGAAGAAGAGCCAAAACAACAACAAATATGATAGTAGAAAGCGCATACATTTCAGGTTTGATGCCTTTCTTAACTTCCGTATAAATCTTAGTGGACAGTGTGTCAACGCCCGGTCCTTTTGTAAAGTGTGTAATAATAAAATCGTCAAGTGACATTGTAAATGCCATCAAAAAGCCTGTAAAAATACCCGGAAGTAAATCCGGAAATACAACTTTAAAGAAGGCATATACCGGTCCTGCACCCAGGTCAAGCGCTGCCTCGTACGTATGCTTGTTGAGCTGTTTCATCTTAGGCATAACACTCAATATGACATAAGGTATATTGAATGTAATATGTGCCAGAAGGATTGTGGAAAAGCCGAAGCTCATTCCGAAGCTCAAATAAAGAAGCATGAGTGAGATACCGGTTACGATATCTGCATTTAACATAGGAATGTTTGTCACACCCATAAAGAACGTACGCCATGCTTTGTTCATGTGATGGATGGCGATACAAGCTGCGGTACCAATGACGGTTGCAATGAGAGCGGAGAGCAGAGCAAGCCATAGTGTGTTGCTGAGAGCCTCCATGATAATCTCATTTTCAAACAGTTCTACATACCATTTCGTTGTAAAGCCGCCCCATTTTGCTCTTGTTTTACTTTTGTTAAAAGATAAAACGATGAGCGTAGCAATCGGAGCGTATAAAAACACAAAAATAATTGCAATATAAAATCTTGAGAAAAACTTTTTCATAACAGCGCGCCCTCCCCATCTTTATCAAGAATGGCGGAGATTACCATGCTGATAATAATAAAGATCATAAGCACGATAGAAAGTCCGCTGCCGAGATTCCAATTGGAAGCCTGTGTAAATTCCTGTTCGATGACATTACCGATCAGAAGAATTTTGCTTCCGCCGAGAATCGCAGAGATTACGAATGTTGTCAGTGCAGGTACAAACACCATAGTGACACCGCTTACCACACCCGGAATGCTGAGTGGGAAAATAATGCGGCAGAATGTCTGTATCCAGTTGGCACCGAGGTCGTGTGCTGCATTGATGACATCACGGTCCATACGGGCAAGTGAATTGTAAATCGGAAGAACCATGAACGGAAGGAAGTTAT
>JAZQDJ010000093.1:0-4736 GCA_045546735.1 Lachnospiraceae bacterium
CCGGCGCGCGGGCAAGTTTCCTTCAAAAACTTGCTTTTATTACCCACGACGCCCGGCAAGCCTATACTCGCCAACCAATCCCCCCGCCCGCTCGCCAAGCAAGCCATACAACCTTCCCCTTACACCATTCCCATCATCTTCCCGATCCAGTACAGCACGCCCAACAGCCAGCTTGTAAACACACCATACAAAATCACAGGTCCGGCAATTGTAAAAATCTTGACACCGATTCCGAACACCTGGCCTTCCGCCTTATACTCGATGGCGGGTGAGGCAACCGAATTCGCAAACCCCGTGATCGGGACAAGCGCGCCCGCGCCCGCCCAGGCTGCCAGACACTGATACAAGCTAAATCCCGTCAAAAGCACACTGAGCAAAATCAAAAGAAGCGAAGCCCATGAGCCGGAAGTCTCCTTGTCAAGGCCAAGCGAGTTGCACACATTCAAAATCACCTGCCCGAGCACACAAAACATACCGCCGACAAGAAAAGCCTTACACATTTGCCAAAGCAAATTCTTCTTTGGCGTCACCTGCTTGACATACTCGTTGTAGGCCTGCTTTTCCTGCTCCTTCTCCTGCTTGCTGCTGCCCTCACCTGCCATATCCGCCTGCGCGGAAGAAGAAGGCGAAGGAGCGAGCGCACCTTCCAACGTCTCACTACTTTCCTGAATTTCCTTTGCCGCATTCGGACTGATGCGGATCTGTTCCTCATTTACCATATCATCACCTCACAATTAGTTTGCGCAAAACTACCAGCCATATACTCCGTTCAAATAATAAAAAAGCGAGCCGACAAGCTTACCTACAGCTAACCCGGCGACAACCAGGCCGACACCGCGCTTTACATCAATCCGGTGCGCCATAATCGGAATCGCATCCAGCATTTCGGCGATAGAAATAGCAAGCGTTCCGACATAAATCCCGGTAAAACTCCCGACAATGCCAAGCACAAGCGATGCCAAAATACTGCCCAACGCCCCGGGCAAAATCCGGGCAAGCCCAGGGCCCGTAACAAGCCCTGAAAACAAACTATAGATACATCCCAAAAAACAACCCAAAATAATCATATTTTCATACAACACAATCCGGTTTCCGCTCTTCGTGTGCTCTGCAAAACGCGGTACAAGGCCGACCGCCGTAAAAACCGTAAACACACCGCTTGCAACAGAAAGCCCGGCGCTCAGACCGAGAAACCCAAGAAGACACTGCTTCAAAAAATCAATCCACATCTACCTTCTGCCCCTCCCGCTCGCGGCGTTTTACAATCGCCTCATCCATGTCACGTTCATAGTTTCTCATTGAAACCTCGATCGGCGTAGGCTCCTGAACAATCTTCTTTTTGCCGACATGATTGTAGAAAACCAAAATACCGACCAGAAGCCCTAAACTATAGCTAACTTCCAGCACCGTAAATCCGGATGAAGGGTTACCTGTGACAAACTCATAAAACTGCATAAAAATATTTGTGACAGAAATATCGTTGTGAAAAGCCATGATAGAAAAAGCACCGCCGAACAGACAAACAATACTGACAAAAAACACCTTGAGTTTCTGTAAAAAAGTATTCTTTCCGTCCTTCATTTTCGGATCGATTAGTTCCACAACACAGTCTGACTCGCCGTGCGGAACCACAACACAATCCGGAAGATGCGACAACACTGCTCTCGTTAGCCAAAGCAAACTTATTACCTGCTTTTCCTTGCGACAAGCCTCCTCAAAACGATACACAACCATCCGCTTTATTTTCGAAGAAAGTGCCGGATCTGCCGTCCAGACCGTTGCAATGTCGCTGACGCGGACATTCTTCTCAAACACCTGAACACTGTCTTCCAACTCGACATACACATAATTTCGCAAAAAATCACCATACTTTCACGATTAGTGTTTCAAAACAAAAGATTTTTATACAGAAAAAATCCGTGGATTTCTCCACGGATTTGCCAATTAAAAAAAATAAGAAAAGAGGGTTATGTCAAAAGCCCCGAAAGAGCTTCTTCCACCGGTTGATATCTCGGACTGTCCAGTACACGGAGCAGACTTTCATAAGGGTCTTTCACCTCTTTATTCGATGCAATTTTCATCGCATTTCCCAAAACAAAATCAACCGGCGGTTTAAATAAAAAAACTGCCGGGTGCAACTGCAACCGACAGCTTAAAAACCATATTCTTTTTACATAAATGTAATACCTGTTGCCTTAATCAAACATCCGACCGCAAGTCCGATTGCCCAAAGAATCGCAGCAATCTTAATATTTTCCCCAATTTTTTTATTCACGCGGAAAAGTACCATAAGGCCGACACCTGCACCGACCAAAAGTCCCGAAATCAGCGCGCCCTCACCAAGCATTCCGCCGACATAAAGCTGCGTAAGCGCTACAGAAATCGCACAGTTCGGAATCAAACCGAGAAGCGACGTCAACACAATCACTCCATAGGACTGTCCGACTGCCAAATACCAGATTCCTTCATTTATCTTTGTTTCCATCAAATAAGTAACAATGAAAGAAATAATAAAGATAAATACAATTACCTTCACACTATGAATGAGCGCAGATTTCAAAATGCCCTGCTCGCAGTGACAATGCTCGCTCTCACACATCTCATGGATGTGAAGCTCACAGTTTTTCTTTCCGCCGAATCTTCCGACTGCATCAATAATGATACCGGCCGTCATACCTGTGATAAGCTTCACTGCCAAAATCAGGAAAATCGTTCTCGGGCTCGCCTGCGAAGAAATCAAAATCGGAAGCATCTCATCCGATGTCGATAAGTACACCGCCATAAGCGTACCGAGCGAAACAATGCGTCCTGCGTAAAGACTCGTCGCCGCAGCAGAAAAACCACACTGCGGAATGAGACCTGCAAACGCTCCGACAATCGGTCCGAACGGACCTGCCATCTTGATAAAACGCAATGTCTTATTCGCCGCACGATGTTCTATATATTCCATTAACAAATAGGTCAGAAATAAAAAAGGAAATATCCTGGCCGAATCAACCAGCGTTTCTATTAAAACGCCGGAAAAAATATTCGTCTCTTCCATGTTAAACTCCATTTCAATATGCCATAAACATACGACGTTATAATAGCACACTTTTTTCTATTTGTGTATAGGAAATTTGTAATAAATTCTTAATATTTAGTGAACATCCTTTGTGCAATTATCAGATGGCGCCCTCTTCCTTTAAAAAGCGCAAAAAGCCTTCCAAACCCTCCACCACATCGCGGTATGTCGCATCGAAATCGCCCGTATACCAAGGATCTGCCACATCACGCCCGCTGTCAGCAAACGTAAGAAGCTTATAAATCTTGCCATCCGGATCGCCGCCCGCGATGCGGTTCATGTTGCGGATGTTCATCGTATCCATTCCGATCAGATAATCATAATATTCATAATCTGCCTGCGTCATCTGAACAGCCCGGTGCGGAACAACCGGAATACCGACCTGACGGAGCTTGCCCACCGTACCGTAGTGCGGACCGTTTCCGATTTCCTCGCGGCTCGTGGCTGCAGAGTTAATCTCGAAAAGGTGGGATATATGTTTTTGGTTCACCATATGGGTAAATACGGATTCTGCCATGGTGGAACGGCAGATGTTGCCGTGGCAGATGAATAATACTTTTATCATAAATTTTTCTCCTTTATAACTTCTCTCATTTTCAGGTCTTATTACAACTCTAAACTATTCTCCTTCAACAAGAAATCATAAATACTCATGGTCGTAATTCCGTCCTCATCTCTCGTCACATTCATAACATCCTTAACCAGAATAATCTTCTTAAACGAATCATTCACATTAACCAGTGATGCCTTCTCCTGCAACCTTTTCTCTTCCGTCGGCATACTAAATGCTGATTGAATATAATAACGCTTGCTTCCGAGATTCGCTATGAAATCAATTTCCAGATAGGTTCTTTCCGTTTTTCCTTCTGAATTTACTCCTCTTTTCTCTACAACGCCAATATCCACGGAATATCCACGACTTCTAAGCTCGTTATAAACAATATTTTCCATGATATGTGTCTCTTCAATTTGACGAAAACCTAATCTGGCATTACGAAGTCCTACATCTTCAAAATAATATTTCAAAGGAGTTCCGATATATTTTCTTCCTTTTACATTGTAACGATTTGCTTTGTTGATCACAAAAGCATCCTCCAAATACTCAATGTATTGTCTGATTGTATTACCGCTGATACTTGACTGTACTACGCTTCTAAAAGTCGCTTCAATCTTTGGTACATTGGTAAGTGAACCTATTGCCGACGCAAGAATATTAACCAAATCCTCCAGCTCCTGCGTTTTGTCGATGCGATGCCTCTCAATAATATCTATCAAATACGTTTCTTCAAACAATTTGGTTAAATAATTAATCTTTTGTTCCTCTGTCTTCATCGTTACCGTTAGCGGCAATCCGCCATAAATAACATACTCTGCCCAGCCATGATAGATATCACCTTCATATACCTGCATGAACTCTTTAAAAGTTAACGGGTAAATATGAATCTCATCACCCCTGCCTCTAAATTCCGTAATCACATCTTTTGAAAGAAATTTAGAGTTACTTCCGGTTACATACACATCAACATTCTTTATATGCAACAGTGAATTGAGTACTTCTTCGAATTCTTCCAACAACTGCACTTCGTCTAATAAAACATAATACTGTTCTTCATCTACAATACCGGATTCTATATAATCCAAAATAGTGTCCGGATTACGATACTTTTTATCT
>JAZQDJ010000094.1:0-11434 GCA_045546735.1 Lachnospiraceae bacterium
CGGGTCTCAAAATTACCGGTATCTCTTCCGTCAAATCAATAATCGTAGATTCTACTCCGATACCGACTTGTCCTCCGTCAAGAAGCATGTCAATTTTTCCGTTCATATCTTCATATACATATTTCGCCAATGTCGGCGACGGTCTTCCCGAAACATTTGCACTCGGAGCAGCAACAAATCCGCCCGCCTCACGAATAAATGCAAGAGCCACCTCATGGTCCGGAAGACGAATCGCAACCGTATCAAGCCCGCCCGTCGTCTCCTTAGGCACTGTCTCTGACTTTTTCAGAATCATCGTAAGCGGTCCCGGCCAAAAATGCTCTGCAAGCAAATAAGCCTGTTTCGGAACAAAATCCGCAATTTTTTCCATATCATCCACACAGCATATATGAACAATCAGCGGATTATCCGACGGTCTTCCCTTTGCTGCATAAATCTTGCGCGACGAATCCGGACTCAAAGCATCTCCCCCGAGTCCGTAAACTGTTTCTGTAGGAAACGCAACAAGTCCGCCGTCCTTTATAATCCGTCCGGCTTCCTTAAGCACCTCTTTATCAATTGTCCCTTCCGTGCAGTCGACCCATTTTGTCGCCATTACCAAAACCTCTTTTTCGGTCATTTTGCCATTAGTATACCACATCATTTAAATATTGCAAAATCCCAAGCGAAATATTCCATGCCATTCTTTCCTGGTATTCTTCCGATATCAATTTATCTGCCTCATCTCCGTTCGACAAAAAACCACATTCCACTATAATCATCGGTGTCGATGATTTCTTCAGCAAATAATAACTCGTATTTGCCTTTACCTTTCTGTCGTTCGTTTGGTCCACGCCTTTCCTCAGTTGTTCCTGCATAAGAATCGCTGCCTGCTTTCCCTCAGCAGAAGTTTCATAATAAAAAACCTGGGCTCCTCTTACTTTTTCCGATGTATAACTATTTTGATGTATACTGACTGCCAAAACAGCTCCCGACGCATCTATCAGAGCCAACCGGTTCTTCAAATCCTCAATCTTTTTATTCGGACTCTCCTCGCGGTATAACCCAGCATCCTCATTTCTCGTCATTACAACCTTTACATCCTGCTGCTCCAAATATTTCTTTACAAGAAAGGCAATTGCAAGGTTTATATCTTTTTCCAATGCACCGTTGATTCCGACTTTTCCCGGATCAGCACCTCCGTGTCCCGCATCAATTAAAACCACTTTTTTCCCAGACTCTTTTTGCCAATTTATCGTCTGCTCTGCTGCCATCTTCGCCAAAAAATACATAGAAACAAGAAGGCAAACTGCCATAATACCGGAAATGATTTTGTTTGTCACAACACACGCTCCGTCACACCTCTTATTTTATATATATGCCATTCCGACAAAAAACAGACTACCGCAGCAGTCTGTTTTCTTCTTAAATCTATGAATCTGTTTCAATCACCTGCATCACCGGAACTTCCTCCGGGGCAGCTCCCTCTTCTGCCGGTGCATTTGCTAAAGCCGCCGTCAAATATACTTCGATGGCATCCCAGGCCGACGCTTTTTCCAGTCCGAGTTTCCATGCAGCCACACCTGCGAGCTGATAACCCGACATCAAATTAAGTTTTGCCGTAAGACTTCTTTCATCTTCCAACCAAATCTGATAGGTTGCACCATCTGCCTCAAACTGGGCAAAATTTTGCTGCGTCTCCTCATCCCATGTTGCAGTCACACCGTACTGTGCCAAAATATTATCTCCGCCGGCCATTGTAAGCGCCTCGGAACTGACACCGTCTGCAATCTTCCATAAACGGGTATAAAACGGAACTGCATTAATTACCTTGGACGCCGGAACATCTTTTATTGTATTTTCAATACCTGCTTTTACGTATCCATAAGACGCCACGCTTCCCGCCTGCGAGGAACCGCCGTAATGCTCGTCATATCCCATAATAATGAAATAATCGATAACTTCTCCCTGCTGCTTTCTTCCGTAATGCGCCGTATATTCTGTCGGCACATAGTTGTCCACAGACAACACAATTCCGTTCTGTCTGCACGGGATAGAAAGTTCACGGAGAAACTGTACATAATCCTCGCCCGCTTCTTTCGGAACATCTTCAAAATCGACATTAATACCGTCTATATTATATGCAAGCGTTGTCTGAACCAGATTGTAAATCAATGTTTTCCTGTTCGTGGTCGTAGACAAAATCTGTGCAATATCAACCTCATTTGTAAAATTATCAATGAGCGCCCACACTTCCAAACCTTGCGCATGCATCTTATCCACATATGACTGATCGGCAATGGATGTAAAATTACCGAAATTATCATTCAGGAAATACCATGTCGGAGAAATTGTTGTAAGCCCCTTTGTCTGCGCAAGAAGATCATCTACTCCCGCATTTGCCGTAACATTCGTCACCTGATGCCATACAAGGTTAATCGGATAATCTTTTGAAATCGAGGTGTATACCGGCGCAACATACTCGCCCGGCAATACAATTTGCTCATCCGCAATATCCTTCAGCCTCTTATTTTCCACATAGCCGATCACAGAATCCTCTGATTTCACTTTCGCCCATGTTTCCATCTGCTCAAGCACATAAACCTTATCGCCTTTTTCCAAATCTTTGAGCACTTCACTTTTTACGCCGCCCTGATAACGAATCGCCGTATCTTTTCCGATATTTGCAATCTCCTTCGTTTCAGCCTGCAAATAAATCTGGATACGGGCCGGTGCCTCATAAACCTCACTCAAAAAATCTGCGTACTGTGACACGAAATCCATTTCCACATATGGGACTTCATCCTGCAAAATCCACACATTCTTATCATATGTCTGTGGCTCTCCCGCAACAGAATAGGACGCAGAATTTACCGGAATTTCATAAAGCTGTGTCGGCGTTGTAAGTAAAAGCAGATTTTCATATTTATCATAATAGAATTTGTCATTTAAATTCTGTCTTACAAACGCAAGAGGCAAATAATAATTGCCGTCACAAAGCACTGCCTGCTCCTCCACAACCTCATCGCCGACAATCATGGCAACTTGCCCTTCCTGCATCACACCGTAATATTGTAAAAGGTCCATTCTTTCTTTTGAATATGAATATTTCTCATACACTTTCATTCCGACCGCTCCGCCGCCGACAACAACAATCATCAGCAAAGCAAGCAGGACAGGAATCCAACCTTTTTTATGATTCCCCTCAAACTCATCATCAAATAAATCTTCTTTTTCTTTATCCATAAGTCTTTTCTCCTTTTATCGCCATACGACACTATCAGTATACCAAATCCGCCACGCTTCGTCATTCTTTTTCTTCAAAAAACAGACCGGTAAAATTTACGCAGCAAACCAGACATAGAGGGGTCCGTTTTTATAACATACGTAAAATTTACCGATCTGACTCATTTTGAGATTCTCATGGCTGAAAAAACATTATGGCTCTACCCAATCGTATCTGATGGATGATATTCTTCCCTGATCATCAAATTCGACATCGGCCATATATCCTGACTTCCCGTAATGATTTTCACTTTCATGGACTGCCCATTTTGCGCGTTCCCTGTGATTTTCCTCACGTAGACCGGATTCAACCTGACTTCTTATATGCACAATACATATCTGAAGATCGCTTCCCCTCAACAGAGAGTTCAGCTCGTCCTCTATCTCTTGTGACCTCGGAAAAAATCTATAATACTCTGACAAGAAAAAACCTCCTCTCTCTTCAATCCTTCCCCTCACATCACCAAAAGGAAACGTGAAATATTATCATATTTTGTGATTACGGGGAAATAAATTGATAAGAATTATAAGAGATGTTCCTGACATGCACAATAAAAACAAATATACCTTAATCTTTTAATAAACCTTTTTAAATTGAATTATGTGAAAATTTTTAGGATTTGAAATAACCAGACACCTTAGTGCCTAAAAGACATACAATAAACCAATAATGATTTATTGCAAAACCGTATTAAAATTATATAACAAACATATGCTTACTGCAAAAAGACTCCTCTTCCCCAGAGGATAGACTGCGCATGCCTCCTTTCAGTGCAAGACTGTCAGGACGCATCTCCTGTGTAAAAGTATATGTTAATATCAATGTTTTTGCAAGCAAAATGTTTTTTTCTTCCAAATTTCAACCTCTATTGACTAAAATCGGCATAAAGTATAAGATACAAATACAATAAAGGAAGTGATAGTATGAAAATAGAAAAAATAAATGATCACCAGATTAAATGTACTCTTACGAGTGCAGATCTTGCAAATAGACAATTGAAACTCAGTGAACTTGCTTACGGCAGTGAAAAAGCAAAAAAACTGTTCCGTGACATGATGCAACAGGCAGCTTTTGAATTCGGTTTTGAAGCCGAAAACATCCCGCTTATGATTGAAGCAATTCCGCTCGGTTCTGACTCTATCATTCTAATCATCACCAAAGTAGAAGATCCGGAAGAAATCGACACCCGTTTTTCCAAATTTGCACCGTCTGTTTCCGATCATAATGATTATGATGATTTCGACGAGGACGACGAAGACGATGCTCCGACACTCACTACAGATCCGACAACGGAAGCTGTCAATTTCTTCAAAAAAATGGCTGAAACTTCCAAAAAACAGGCACAGGATTCCGAAAAGGAAAAGCCTATGTTCCCGCGCCTTATATCCAGCCACAATTTGGAAGATTTGTGCACTTTTGCGCGCAACATCGCTTCTTTTTATGAAGAAGCAAGTTCTCTTTACAAAAACCCTGCAGACGACAGCTACGTTTTATTGCTGACCCAAGGCAATATAGCTGCCACACAGTTTGCGCGTGTCTGCAACATTGCCTCCGAATACGGCAATATCGAAAAAGCTGACGCCTTGAAACAGGCTCACATCCAGGAACATTTTACAAAAATCATACCGGATGATGCCGTTTCCGCACTATCGCAAATATAAAAATTACCCCGGCAGTTCTGCCGGGGTTTTGTTTTGCAAACTATCTTTCGTTGATTGCTTTCAATAATGCCTCGATATCCATTCCGTGAACCATTGCTGCTTCCTCAAGGCTTTCTGCCTGTGCAGAAGGACATCCTACGCAGTGCATTCCTGCTTCCATTAAAATCGGGATAATTGTCTGATCCTTGCGGATGATTTCTCCGATTGTCATGTCTTTTGTTATCATTTCCATTTCTATTTCCTCCTTATTGATTATTTGCATTTTTACTCTAGTTAGTATACATCTTTCCGATTTCAAGCGCAACTATTCATTTTTTTCCATCACCTCTCCGGAAACCCTACTCTTTTTCATCGAAAAAGCATATAACACCAGACAAATAACGCTTCCGGCCACAACAAGACCGAGTATCATCGCTGCGCAATGCAAAAAGAATGTGTCCGGCAAAATTGTAATGACCGGGTCTGTCTTTGCATCAAAAATCCAATAGTCATTATCAAATGCAATTTTGTGAAAAATAACAAACGCCTTGTCCCAATTCAGCGCCATCGCCGCTCCGAGAACTGCCGGTATCAATATCGTAATAATTCCTGCATACTTCAGATATCTCTTACTCTTATACACTCTCTTACGTTGCTGAAAAACAGAAACCAGACCTATAATCGCCGTAGCAATTGCCGTCACCTGAAATCCGACAAAGATTTCTTTCACTTCTTCAAAATGTATCCTACCCGTCTCCGACATCGCAAGTGTCGGAAACTGCAGTTCCTCATCATGGAACATCGAATTATAATCAATCAGTACATCATAATTTTCCTTAATTTCCTCTTCCGGAATTCCGGAACGTTCTTCCATTCCGAGCCTCTCTATATCCATATAGTAGAGCGGACGGAAATTCAGCGTAAACGTCACCGCAAAAGACAGAATGAACAAAAACAATACAACCGCCGTTTCCACATCCTCTAAAAAGCATAAAAATTTGTTTTCTTCCATTGATTTCTCCCTTCCTGCGGAAAAGGTCTTTCCGCCACCTCAATACTATCAGTTTTCCCATGTTTTGTACACAAAAAAGAACAATGCTTTTCTTGACTTGTATACAATCTATCCATTATAATGCAAATTAAGGAATAAGCTTAGTTTTATTCGCAACTCGCGGTGTTTTTTACACCGTTAAAAATCAAAATATTTTTAATAGGAGGCTATTTCAAATGAAACCAGAATGGACAGATTTTGTAGGCGGCAAATGGGAACATGAAATCAACGTGCGCGATTTCATCCAGAAAAACTACACTCCATACGACGGAGATGATTCCTTCCTTGCAGGCCCTACACAGAACACAACAGATTTATGGGCAATGGTTATGGATTTAACCAAGAAAGAAAGAGAAGCAGGCGGCGTTCTCGATATGGATACAAAAGTTGTTTCCACTATCGTTTCTCACGGACCTGGATACCTTGATAAGAGCAAAGAGACAATCGTAGGTTTCCAGACAGACGCTCCTTTCAAACGTTCTATGCAGCCTTACGGCGGTATCCGTATGGCAGAAAAAGCTTGTGCAGACAACGGATATGAAGTTGATCCTGAAATCAGCGAGTTCTTCTCAACACACAGAAAAACTCACAATGCAGGATGTTTCGATGCTTACAACGCAGAGATGAGAGCTTGCCGTTCTTCACACGTTATCACAGGTCTTCCGGATGCTTACGGACGCGGACGTATCATCGGTGACTACAGACGTATCGCTTTATACGGTATCGACAGACTTATCGAAGACAAATTAGAGCAGAAAGATTCTACAGGACGTGTTATGACAGATGATGTTATCCGTCTTCGTGAAGAGATCTCTGAGCAGATCGTAGCTCTTAAACAGATGAAAGAAATGGCAGCTTCTTACGGTTGCGATATTTCTAAACCGGCTACAAACGTAAAAGAAGCTATCCAGGCTACTTACTTCGGATATTTATCAGCAGTGAAAGAGCAGAATGGTGCTGCTATGTCCCTCGGACGTACATCTACATTCATCGACATCTACGCTGAAAGAGACTTAAAGAACGGAACATTTACAGAAGAGCAGATCCAGGAATTCGTTGACCACTTCATCATGAAGTTACGTTGTATCAAATTTGCTCGTACACCTGAGTACAACAACCTCTTCGCAGGTGACCCGGTTTGGGTAACAGAGTCACTCGCAGGTGTTGGTATCGGCGGACGTCACATGGTAACAAAATCTTCATTCCGTTACTTAAATACATTATCTAACTTAGGTGCAGCTCCGGAACCGAACTTAACAGTTCTTTGGTCTACAAGACTTCCGGAAGCATTCAAGAAATACTGTGCTAAGATGTCTATCAAGACTTCTTCTATCCAGTACGAAAACGACGACCTCATGAGAGTAACTCATGGTGATGACTACGCAATCGCTTGTTGTGTATCTTCCATGGTAGTTGGTAAACAGATGCAGTTCTTCGGAGCTCGTGCAAACCTTGCTAAATGTTTATTATACTCTATGAACGGTGGTATCGACGAAGTTACTAAGAAACAGGTTGGACCGAAATACCGCCCAATCGCAGGTGACGGCCCACTTGATTTTGATGATGTAATGGACAAATTCACAGACATGATGGAATGGCTTGCTGATGTATATGTAAATACACTTAACGTAATCCACTACATGCATGTCAAATACTGCTACGAAAGAGCTCAGATGGCTTTACATGACAGAGACGTATTCCGTTACTTCGCAACAGGTATCGCAGGACTTTCTGTTGTAGCTGACTCTTTATCAGCAATCAAATACGCTAAGGTTACTCCTGTACGTGACGAAGACGGAATTATCGTTGACTTCGTAACAGAAGGTGAGTTCCCTAAATACGGTAACGATGATGACCGCGTAGATACAATCGCTCGTGACCTTGTTGCTAAGTTCATGACAATGCTCCGCAGACATCATACTTACAGAGATAGTTTCGCAACTATGTCAGTACTCACAATCACATCCAACGTAACATACGGAAAAGCTACAGGTAACACACCTGACGGACGTAAGAAAGGACAGCCTTTCGCTCCTGGTGCTAACCCAATGCACGGACGTGATACTCATGGTGCAGTTGCTTCCTTATCTTCTGTATCTAAACTTCCGTTCCAGCATGCACAGGATGGTATCTCTAACACATTTACTATCATCCCTGGAGCACTCGGAAAAGAAGATCAGGTATTCGCAGGCGATATCGAAATCGACTTAAACAACTAATCACAGTAAAGGACCGGTGAGTTATGGACGAAAACGCAATGATTGAAGATTTAATCAAACAGCTTGACGGCGGAATGGCAAAAGGTGTCGGCCATGTAAATGTCGAAGTTGATGAAACTTTGGCAGGTTCTCGCAATGTTGAGACCATGGGATGTACCGATTGCTCCAGAACACCGCTTGCGTGCAGTGTTCCGACACTTCACCAGGGCTTAGACGATTACAAATAATTACAACTTATAGGAGGTAAACACAATGGCAGATATTAGTGCAGCACAGGTTGATAACCTTGTGAACTTATTAGATGGCTACGCAACAAAAGGCGGACATCACCTTAACGTAAACGTTCTTAACAGAGATACATTATTAGATGCTCAGGCTCATCCTGAGAACTACCCACAGCTTACAATCCGTGTATCAGGATACGCTGTAAACTTCGTTAAATTAACAGCTGAGCAGCAGAATGACGTTATTTCACGTACATTCCATCAGTCAGTTTAATTAACAGACCTTTCGAGAGTGTCGCTTTCATGCGACGCTCTCTTTTTTATATTCTATTTCTGTGGTATAATATATGTGGCTAAATCATGACACCATAATAATAAACCGAAAAGAGGTAACTATATATGAGCGGAAGAATTCATTCCATAGAAACATTCGGTACCGTAGACGGACCGGGAACCAGATTTGTCGTATTTGTTCAGGGGTGCCCTATGAGATGCGCCTACTGCCACAATCCGGACACATGGCCGGTAAATGGCGGTACAGAAATGGAAGTATCTGAAATCATGGCACAGTACGAGAGAAACAAAGCTTTTTACAACGGCGGAGGAATCACCGTTACCGGCGGCGAACCGCTTTTGCAGGTTGACTTTTTAATCGAGCTTTTTACCGAGGCCAAAAAACAAGGCGTTCACACATGTATCGACACCTCCGGTATTACTTACAAACCGGATAACACCGACTACATTGCAAAATTAGATGAACTCATGAAGTTGACAGACCTTGTCATGCTTGATATCAAACACATCGATCCGGAAAAGCACAAAGACCTGACGCAGCAACCTAATGACGGTATTCTTGCCTTTGCATCCTATTTAAATGACAAAGACGTTCCGATGTGGATTCGTCATGTCGTTGTACCGGGACTGACCGATGATGACAAATATCTTTTTGATCTCGGCTACTACATCGGACGTTTTAAAAATCTGAAAGCTCTCGATGTACTTCCATATCACACCATGGGAAAAGCCAAGTACGAACAACTTGGCATGGAATACCGCCTGAAGGATGTTCCTGATATGGACAAGTCAAAAATTGTCGACAAAAAGAAAGTTATTTTGGACGGCATTCGGAAAATCCGGGCAGAACTGGAAGAAAATAAATAGTCAATAGACTTGTTTTTCTCGCATATTTTTTATATAATATTTGTTGATAGAAATTTATCAATTCTATAGGATAAACATTTTAAGGAGGATAATGACATGGCACGTAAAATTTCAGACGCTTGTGTAGCTTGTGGTGCTTGTGAAAGCACATGCCCGGTTGGAGCAATCAGCATGGGAGATGGCAAATTCGAAATTGACGAAGCAACATGCATCGACTGTGGAGCTTGCGAAGGTGCTTGCCCTACAGGCGCTATCTCAGAAGCTTAATTTAAAGTTATAAGAAAAGAAAACCCCGGACCAAACGGTCCGGGATTTTTATTTCGTAAACATCTCATAACATCGGCGTATTCCATCTTCCAGCTTAACATATGAGACTCCAAGCCTCCTTACCTTGCTTCCATCATATCTTTCCGACTCTTCCATTCGGAGCGGAAACGGCAAAGGAATCTGTCTCTCATACACCTGCTTCACTTCTATATCAACACATTCAAAAGGCTTACCTATTGCGAGCTTCAATACATTGCGCCAAACATCATACGTCACGTTTTCTGTCCCACACACATTGTAGGCCTCTCCATATGACTTCTCATCTCCACAAACACGTAAAATTACTTCGGCACAATCACCGGCATAAACCATTTGAAATTCTCCCGACGCATCAACAGGATGCAAAATCTGTCCCGCCTTTTCAACCCACTGAAAATAGATTCCCTCTCGGGGTGCATAATTATCTTCCCCGTAAATAAATGCCGGGCGAATGGTCGTATATGCAAAACTGTATTTGTCGGCACATTCTCTCAGTTCTTTTTCAAGCGCAACCTTTCCGGCGATATACGCACCTTCCGGTCCGGGAAACACTCTTTCCTCAAGCGGACTATCCTCCGTCAAAACCGCGCCCGTTCCCTTTCGATACACATCGCAAGTACTGATAAATATATACTGGTCAAATCGCCCTTTAAAGTTTTCCGCAATCAGACGGATATCTCCCGGTTCATATGCGCAAAAGTCTACAATCACATCGAAGCCATCTTTTACCTGACACAGCGCCGATACATCGTGGCGATCCGCTACACAATTCTCTATTCCGTTCATCGGTAAAGGTCTGTTTCCGCGATTTATAAGGGTCAACTCATGCTCTTTATAAGCCTTTTCTACAAACGCCTTGCCCAGGAAATAAGTTCCTCCGATGATGAGTATTTTCATATAAGCAACCTCTTATTTCATAAATTTATGTATTAAAAGTATATCATATAGTAAAAAGGACTACCACTTTTGTGGTAATCATTTTCTTATACTTACCGGCACTTTAATCCTTTCTTTTTTATAAATGCCTTTGAATGCTTTTGTCTTAATGGTATGAATACTCTTTTTGATTTTTACAAAATAATCGGGGATAAACAATAATATTTATCCGATTTCTTGTAAGTTCAATCCATGTTATCGGATTCCTTATCATTCTGTATTCCTATTTTTTCTTATATTTGACAAGTAATCGGTATAAAACACACTTTCGCACCCGATTAATTTAAAATTTCACACGGAATCACGGATTATCGCCCCAAATCATAAAACAAAATCGAGCAGGCTGATTTCTACTCAATTTTACACAAAAAACCGAGAACCATCACTTAAATGATTCCCGGATTTCTCTAACTATTCTTCTTTCGAAGCAAAATATACTACTGTCCGCCTTTTTTATCCTGCTCCAAATTCGCAAATCGCGTATATTGTGACAACCATGCAAGATCTACCGTACCGATTGGACCGTTACGTTGTTTTGCCACAATAATCTCCGCCGTCCTCGGCTTCTCTGTATTCGGATTATAATACTCATCACGGTAAATGAACATTACTACGTCCGCATCCTGCTCGAT
>JAZQDJ010000095.1:0-9390 GCA_045546735.1 Lachnospiraceae bacterium
ATGTATGATTTGATTATGAAAAAAAGAAATGGCAGTTCTTTGTCAGAAGAAGAAATCAAATTTATGATAAACTCTTACACGGTGGGAGAGATACCGGATTATCAGATGTCAGCAATGATGATGGCAATCTATTTTCAGGGGATGTCTCAAGAGGAAACACTTGCACTTACCATGGCGATGGCCCAAAGCGGTGACACACTTGATTTATCCGGTATTTCAGGCATTAAAGTGGATAAACACAGTACAGGAGGTGTGGGCGATAAGACGTCACTGGCACTTACGCCTATGGTTGCTGCGTGCGGTGCTAAAGTTGCCAAGATGAGCGGTCGCGGCCTCGGACATACAGGCGGAACAATTGATAAACTTGAAAGTTTCCCTGGTTTTTCTACCGAAATTGAAATAGATGCCTTTGAAAAAAATGTCAATGAAATCGGCATTTCCATTATGGGACAGACAAAGGATTTGGCGCCGGCAGACAAGAAACTGTATGCTCTGCGCGATGTGACAGCGACGGTGGATCAGATTTCGCTGATCGCAAGTTCGATTATGAGTAAAAAACTTGCATCCGGTGCGGATGCCATTGTGCTCGATGTAAAAACAGGAAGCGGTGCTTTTATGAAGACTCTTTCGGATTCGATTGCACTTGCTGAGGAAATGACACGGATTGGAAACGGTGCAGGAAGAAAAACGATTGCTGTGATTTCAGATATGGATCAGCCGCTTGGATATGCGGTTGGTAATATTCTTGAAGTACAGGAAGCGATTGCGACACTTCGTGGAGAAGGACCGGAAGATTTTACACAGCTTTGCATGTGTCTTGGAAGTTATATGCTTATTGCATGCGGAAAGGCAGAAGATGAGATGCAGGCGCGAGCTATGCTCAAAGAAGTAATTGAGAACGGAAAGGCGCTTGATAAACTGGCAGAGTTTGTAAAAGCACAGGGCGGCGACCCGTCTTATGTATATCAGCCGGATAAATTTGAACTTGCAGAGATTTGCGAAGAAATCCCGGCGCCGTGCGAAGGATATATTCAGAAGATTGTCTGTGATGAAGTGGGAATCTGTTCCTTGATTTTAGGTGGCGGAAGAGAAACAAAAGAGAGTGAAATTGATTTGTCCGTCGGTTTTGTGCTTCACAAGAAAGTCGGCGATAGGGTAAAAGCCGGTGAAAGTCTGGCTACCATATATGCAAATGATGCGCAAAAATGCAAACAGGCAAAAGACAGATTTTTGTCTGCATATACGATTGCGGAAGAAGAAAAGAGTTGTCAGCCGTTGATTAAGCAAGTGATTCTTCCATAAAACAGGAATGAACAGATAGGTTTTCTCATATAGTTAAGTATGAGAAAACCTAATTTTTTTGAAGAAACAAAAAATCATATTTGCGATACGTTAAAGCTTCCGAAAGATCTTGCAAAAGGAGAGGCGCTAATCGGACTTACCGGAAGGGAGGAAGTTTATATTGAAAATTATAAAGGAATTTTGGAATGCACATCGGAAGTTGTCATGATTGCAACCGGTAAATGCAGAATTCGAATTGTCGGAAAAAATCTGAAAGTAAATTACTACACAAATGACGAGATGAAAATTGAAGGAATTCTTCAGCAAATTCTGTTTTTATAAAGGGGAATCGTATGGTAAGATTCGTTCGTTTGGCCCGCGGTTATGTCAGAATCCGTGTGACGGGTCCGGTTGTGCAGCGATTTATGAATTTATGCTCTGTTCATCAGATTTCATTGTGGGAAATTACAGCTTCGGATGATACATATGAAATGAATATTTCGGTTGCGGATTATTTCAAGTTAAAACCGATTGTCAAAAAAACAAAAACAAAGGTAGTCCTGATGGAAAAGAAAGGACTGCCTTTTCATATGCGTAAGTGGAAAAAAAGAAAGGCATTTATTTTCAGTAGTGTTATATGTTTGAGTTTATTATATATATTATCTCTTTTTTTGTGGGATGTAAAACTAGTAAGTGACGGACAATTAACCCATGAAATGTTACTTGTTTTTTTGCAAGATCACAATGTAACCTACGGAAGTTATAAGAAGAATATTGATATCAATGAAATTGAGAAGAAAATCAGAGAAGAGTTTCCGTTTGTTGTTTGGACCTCCTGTCGTTTAGAAGGAACAAGATTGTTTGTCTATGTAAAAGAGAATGAACAGATGTCAGAAGAAATGGCAGAAGTAGAAAAAGAGGCGTGTAATTTATGCGCAACGGTTTCAGGGAAAGTGGTATCTATTGTCACAAGAACAGGTATTCCGCAGGTAAAAGAAGGGGATGAGGTAAAGAAAGGAGAGGTGCTGGTATCAGGGGAAGTGCCTGTTTACAATGATGATGAAACAATTAAAGAATATATGTATGTTTGTGCAGATGCAGATGTCCGTTTGGAGACGACGCTAACATATGAGAAAAAACTAAATCTTGATTATCAGAAGAAAGTATATACAGGGAGAAAGAAGAAAACGTATTACTTTAGGTTATTTAAAAACAGCTTTTCGACTTCTAAATTGCCGGATTATAAAGCTTATGATATTGTGACAGATTTAAAACAGGCAAAACTGTTAGAGGATTTTTATTTGCCGATATACTATGGTGAAATAACATATTTAGAGTATACAAATGAAGAGTATGAATATTCAAAAAACGATGCGGAAACCGTATTAACATATGATTTTGAAAAATTTTGTGAAACTTTGCAACAAAAAGGTGTTCAAATAGTAGAAAAAAATGTTAGAATAGAAAAGAATGGGCGTACTATGCACTCGAACGGGAAAATTCGCATAGAGATGTCCGACGGAGAACCTGAAATAATCAGGAAAATGAAACAAACGGGAGACATTCGGATTGAGTGAATTTGTAGTAGGACTCGAACTTGATATGGATATTATGCAGAGTATTTTCGGACAGCATGATTCGTATATCGCTAAAATTGAAAAGGAACTTCGTGTTGTGGTGCTCGACAGAGAAGGGCAATTGCGTATCCGGGGCGAAAAGAACGATGTAAAAAAAGCGCAGAATATGATTATGGAACTGGCAAAATCTATTTCAGAAGGAAATCCATTGTCTGAACAGAGAGTAAATTACGTGCTCGAAATGACAGAAGAGGGACAGGATGTTGATTTGTCGGTTATGGACGGAACATGTATTTGTCATACCATTGCCGGAAAACCGATAAAGCCTAAGACTTTAGGACAGAAAAAATATGTAGATGCCATGCGTGACCATATGATTGTCTTCGGGCTTGGTCCCGCCGGTACAGGTAAGACGTATTTAGCGATGGCGATGGCAATTACAGCGTTTAAAAACAATGAAGTGGAACGGATTATTTTGACAAGACCTGCAATTGAAGCCGGTGAAAAACTCGGTTTTCTTCCCGGAGATCTGCAAAGTAAGGTAGACCCCTATTTAAGACCTCTTTATGATGCACTTTATCAAATTATGGGCGCTGAGAGTTTTCAAAAAAATATGGAAAAAGGTTTGATTGAGGTTGCTCCTTTAGCATATATGAGAGGACGGACGCTCGATAACGCATATATCATTTTAGATGAGGCACAGAATACAACGGAAGCGCAGATGAAAATGTTCCTGACGCGTATCGGATTTGGCTCTAAGGTTGTAATAACCGGAGATGCTTCGCAAAAGGATCTTGCAGCAGGAACAAAAAGCGGATTGGATATTGCAGTACGTGTTTTATCAAAGGTAGATGAGATTGCATTTTGTAATCTTACAAGTAAAGATGTTGTCAGACATCCTCTTGTTCAGAAAATTGTAAAGGCTTATGAAGACTATGAAAGAAAAGAGACAAGAAAAGAAACAAGAAAAACAAGTGACACAGGTCAAAGAAACCGTAAACGTTAAACAGATTTTAATATCTTTTTTTACGGCTCTTTTGCCTGCCATTTTTTACAGCATATATTGCTTTATGTGCAATTTAAGCGGACAGGCTGTTGTCGCAAATGTGATACGTCTTGTGCTTTTGGCGGTTGTTTTTGCGTTCGTATTGTTGACTGCATTTGCTAAAAACGGATTTTATTATAGTAACGGTACTTACCCGATACGATTTTTTGTCATTTTTGCAATCGGATTATTATTAACGGTATTAAATTGCTTTTTACCGGATAAATTATGGCTCTTTTTCCCGCTTGCAATTTTGCTTATGCTTTTTTCGGGATTACAGACAGGAATATGTGCCTATATTCTTTTGTTGTATTTACAAGTATTGCTTGTCGGTGCACAACCGGAGATTTTTATGTCTTATGTCTGCATCGGAATGATCGGAATTACATTATTCAGTCGCTTGGACATTGACTTTTTATTCGGTATTCCGCTTTTTTCGGGACTTGTTCTTTTGTTTGCGTCAATTTTAGCTATGGAATATGCAGTGTGCGGATATTTACATTTTGATGCATTTTTATATGCGTCAATTAATGTGTTTATCAGTTTTCTGGTGATTACATTTGCGCTTAAATATGTCAGTTATCATATTTTACATAAAAACAGGGACAAGTATCAGGAGATTAATGATCCGGAATATGCATTACTGACAGAATTGAAAAAGACATCGCAGCGTTCGTACTATCATGCAGTTCATACGGCGTATTTCAGTGAGAAAATAGCCAGAAAAATCGGTGCAGATGAAATGCTTGCAAAAGCCGGAGGCTATTATCACAAAATAGGAAAAATGCGTGGTACAAATAATTTAAAAAATGCTTTGGAGATTGCAAAGGAATATCATTTCCCGCCTGAGCTTGTGCAACTGTTAAAGGAGTACGGCGGTAAAAACACAATACTACGCTCAAAGGAAGCAGCAATTGTTGTGCTGTCGGATGCCATGGTATCATCTGTAATGTTTTTGTTTGAAAAAGACAGAAATGCCACGCTCGATTATGAGCAGATCGTTTCTGTTGTTTTTAAGAAACAGATGGATAGCGGACTTTTGGACCATTGTGATCTTACGATGGACCAGCTCCGTCAGATTCGTACTATGTTTACGGAGGAAACATTATATTATGACTTTTTACGTTGAGAATGAAATTGAGCCGGATTTGCCATTCGATATTTCGGCGACTTTCGAAAGTGTAGCACGAAAAGTTTTGGAATGGGAAAATTGTCCGTACGAGGTTGAGATAAGCCTTTTGATTACGGATTCGCAAAAAATCAGGGTATACAATCGTGAATACAGACAGATTGACAAAGAAACCGATGTATTGTCTTTTCCGGCCGTAGACTATGAAAACCCTTCTGATTTTTCACTTGTAGAAGAAGATGAGAACAGTTATATAAACCCGGATACGGAAGAACTGATACTGGGGGATATTATTTTAAATATTGACAGAGTAAAAAAACAGGCCGAGGAATACGGACATACATTACTTCGTGAATATGCATTTTTATTGACACACAGTATGCTTCATCTGCTCGGGTATGACCATATGGAACCCGGGGAAGAAAAGATTATGTTTGATAAACAGCACGAAATTCTACATGCAATGGGCATTGACCGATAAAATGCTATGTTTCAGAGGATAAAATATGAGTGACAGAAGTAAAAGAGCAAATTATATAAGGCAAAGCGGAATCCGCGGAATGGTTTCGTGGGTAATTTTGGCTTTGTATATTGTTAAAATAATATATATGTCGTATCAGACCGGTATGAGTGCGATGACATATTACGCTTATGCGGAAGTAGTATTTATTGCAGGGTATGTTCTTTGCGGTATTTCAATAGTTCCTGTTCTTAAAAAGATGGTCTATTTTCAGATGAATCACGGAAACTTCAAAAATACAGCGAAATTATACCGGGTTATAGAAGGACTTCTCATGGTGGTTTCTGTTACGCTTGCAGTTGTTTTGTTTTTCTTTTCAAATGGAATTTCATTGTTCCTTTTCAAGACAAAACTTTGTTCGTTGATTTTTAAAATGATTGCAGTTGCACTGCTTTGTTGGATTTTAATGTCAGGTTTAAAGGGGTATATGGAAGGTATCGGCAATGCAATGCCGGGAATTTTTGCTGATTTGGCAGCGCATATACTCGGGCTGATTGTAACGGTGGTCACGCAACCGTTTTTTTCGCAGCAAGGCAGGGAAGTTGCAGCGCTTATGCGTCAAGATTCGTATGCATATGCTTATGCGGCGTGCAGCGGCGCTTTGGGATTGGCTGTCGGAGGCGCAGCGGGACTTTTGTTTCTTTTGGCAGTGCGGTTTGTGTTTGGAAAAGAAATTCGTCGCCGCACACATGATGATGAGTCGAGAAAGACAGATTCTGCGCAAGATATACTGTGGAATTTCTTTGGAAATTATATGAAAAGTGTATTAACTGAAAATGTTGGAGTTTTATTAGGCATTGTATTATTTATTTTATACGCGCATTTAAAAGGAAATGCTGTAGACGGTGCCGGGATGTTGTATGTAGGAATGGTAGTATTGGCGCTTCCGGTTTCTTTACTTGCCTTTCAGATGGCAAATCCGTTTGTAAGACAATTCAGTGTGATTATGAAACAAGCCGATTTACACCATGCAAAGTACAGAATGAGTTTTCATTTAAAAATGTTGTCTTATACAATATTACCTATTTGTGCCGGCGCAATTGCATTGGCTCCGGTACTTGCAAAAGTATTATTTGATGCAGAACAGGAAAGTGTATATACAATCATCCGGATCGGAATGGTTGGCGCAGGACTGATTGCGTATGGGGTGTTTTTCAGAAAAATATCTGTAGTTACCATCAGACCGTTTTTACGTCACGTGAGTATAGCTTTGCTGGGCGGTTCAGGAATTGCGTTTTTATATGTATTGAAATTAGCAGGACTGTCGGGGGAAGCGTCTTCTGCATATGCTTATGTGTTAGCATGTTTATTGTATGTACTGATAACAGCGTTTTTCTCTCTGAAAAAGATAAAAATATATAACCGGTTATTTGAGTGCCTGCTCATTCCGTTTGTTGCAGCGCTGTTGTCCGGAGCGGTAGTATTTGGACTTTATATTTTGTTGGACGGAATCATGGCCGATATTCTATTGCTGTTTGTTTGTAGTTTGATTCTGTATGTTATTTATCATGCAGTGATATGTTTTCTTCATATTTTTGAGGCACACGAGTGGAAAGAAGTGCCCGGATCGGACTTTCCGATTTTTCTGGCAAAAATGATGGGGAAGTATTAAAAACTGAATAACGGAAATACTGATACAAAATAATATCCCGTTAGGAGAAGAAATGAAGACAATTTATCGTATCAGTATTATATTAAATATTTTCTTTGCAGGTTATATTATAATTCGCGGCGGAGAACTTCTTCTTGAGGAATTTAGGCAACGGGATGAAGTTGTTGTAGAACAGAATGTAACTCAAACGGGGGCTTTGCCGGAGCATATCACCTGCGATACCATATACTCTGTTTCGGAGTATGATTTATCGACGGGCAGACAGGAAGTATATCAACAGCTTCTTCCGGAAACTTTGATTGGAATGAATCGTTTGCAATTAATCGAATGGATTGATGAATATAATCAGAGTCCGACGCTTGAAGATTTAGAGAGAGGCTTTTGTTCTATGGAACTTCTTTCTTTTTCTGCAGAAGAAATACGTGTCAGGAAAAGAGTGGAAAGTATAAGCGAAGCAGAGATAGAGCAGATAGAGCAGCCCAAGCAGTTGCATACACAAAATACGGTTTCCGGCAATAGTGTGGTTTACGGATGTATCTTGTCACATGAAGGGTTGCTTACTGTTTATGACGGTATGCGAAGGCATGTGATTTTATATACGGATATTCCGTTGTTTGATTTATCGCAGGAGGAACAGCAGGAAATTTTAGATGGGAAAGAGGTTTATTCGGAAGAGGAGTTGTATCATTTGTTGGAAAATTATTCCAGCTGATATGACCGGAATAAGCGGAAAGGAAAGAATATGCGTATCGGAGTAATCGGTGGCGGTGCATCGGGAATGATGGCGGCAATAACTGCGGCCGGATTGGGAGCAAAAGTCATTATTATAGAACATACTTCCAGAGTAGGGAAAAAGATATTGTCTACAGGGAACGGTAAATGTAATTTTACGAATCAGAATCTGTCGAAGGATGATTTTAAAGGCAATCATCCTTCTTTTACGGAGCATATACTTGATGTGTTCGACCATAAATCTGCGCTTTGTTTTTTTGAAGACTGCGGAATGACAGTTTCGTGTAAAAGAGACGGATATTATTATCCGTACAGCGGTCAGGCTTCTACCGTATTAAATACATTACGTTATCAGGTAGAAGTACATAATATTTTAGTTGAGACAGATATAGAAATAGATAAGATTACAAAAGTAGGAGAAACGTTTTGTGTGAATACAAATCACAAAACGTTCACTTTTGATAAATTAATATTAGCATGCGGCGGAAATGCGGCTCCGACAACGGGTTCTGACGGAAGCGGATATAAATTTGCCCGTGATTTCGGACATACAATAATAAAACCGCTTCCGGTTTTGACATATTTAAAAAGCAAAGAGCCGTTGTTAAAAGAGCTTGCAGGTGTGCGGGCAAATGCAAGGCTGCATCTTAATGTTGACGGAGTAGATGTGCAAGCGGAAGAAGGCGAACTTCAGCTAAATAAAGATAATATATCCGGAATTCCGGTATTCCAGCTCAGTCATGAAGCGATACAGGCGCTTGACGGGAAAAGGAAAGTTTTAGTATGGATTGATTTTATCCCTTATATGGAAAAAGAAGAAATTATTTCATGGATAGAAAACAAATTGATTCCGGGGTATGACAAAATGCCTGTGTCCGAAATTCTCGGCATGTTAATTCATAAAAAAATATGCGGTGCTGTTTTGCATAAGAATGGGATTTCTTTTGACAAAGCAATGGGAGATCTTTCAAAAAAAGAAATTAAAAAAATTGCAGGCAGAATCAAAAATTTCGAAGTTACGATATCTTCTTATCCGGGATTTGACGTTGCCCAGGCAACAATGGGGGGTGTTGATACTTCGGAGATTGATAAAAATATGATGTCCAAGAAAGTTCCGGGGCTGTATTTTGCGGGAGAAATAGTGGATATAGACGGACGATGCGGAGGATATAATTTGCAGTGGGCTTGGAGCAGCGGTTATGTTGCAGGAAGTCACAGCGCAAGCGGAGAAGTGAAATGTTACGAATCAACCAATGTAAAGTAAGTCTTGATTATACACAAAATAGCATAAAACAAAAAGCAGCGTCCATCTTAAAGATTCGGCCGGAAGAAATCTCAGAGATTATCATCCGCAAAGAATCATTAGATGCCCGTAAAAAACCTGACCTGCATTATTCTCTTGTATTAGATGTAAGAGTTACATGTGATGAAAAGAAAATTCTTTCGAAATGCAAACATAATGAGGTGTCACTTTCTGCAGACAAGGTTTATCAG
>JAZQDJ010000096.1:0-16464 GCA_045546735.1 Lachnospiraceae bacterium
TCCGACTTGTCCAAGCTTCCCCCGGGAATCCGCCTACAAACCGTGGGCAAGAAACAGAAGAAAAAGCAAGAAACTTGCCCGCAGCCCGGCGTGCAGGCTGTTCGGGAATTCAAAAGAGCGGGCAAGTTTTTCAGCAAACCAAGCCAAAGGTGCCCACGGTCCAAGCTTCCCCCGGGAATCTGCCTACAAACCGTGGGCAAGAAACAGAAGAAAAAGCAAGAAACTTGCCCGCAGTCCGGCGCGCAGGTTGCCCGGGAAGCCAAAAGAGCGGGCAAGTTTTGCAACAAACCAAGCCAAAGGTGCCCACGGTCCAAGCTTCCCCCGGGAATCCGCCTACAAACCGTGGGCAAGAAACAGAAGAAAAAGCAAGAAACTTGCCCGCAGCCCGGCGCATAGGTTGCCCGGGAATTCAAAAGAGCGGGCAAGTTTTGCAACAAAAGACCGAAATATCGGACAAAACATAAGGTAAAGTATAGGCAGGTGGAAAAATACCTGTCTTTCTAATTTTATGGAGGTACATATGAACTATATCATCGTAGATTTTGAAATGAACCCTATTCATAAAGAACATGTCGAAGGGCGAAAGAGTTGTCGCATGGAGATTATTGAAATCGGAGCGGTTGTGCTTGATGAAAATCTCATGGTGTTGGGAGAGTTTAAAACTTTGGTAAAACCACAGTACAATACAGAGATTTTGAAACGATATGAGACACTGACCGGAATTTCGACAGGTATGGTACATACTGCGCCGACATTTGCGACAGCGTATGAGATGTTTGTTGATTGGTGTGAATCTTATGGGAAAGATTACGAAGTGTATGCATGGAGTGAGAATGACTACATGCAGCTGACTTCCGAAATGAGGCTCAAAAATTATGCTAATCAGGAAAAGTGCCGGATGCTTGAGCGATGGTATGATTTCCAAAAAGAATACACGGAAAAGCTTGGACTTGAGCAGGCACTCTCATTGCAGAAAGCTCTTTTCTATGCGGGGCTTTCTTTTGAAGGACGCGAACATGACGCGCTGTATGACGCAAAGAATACTGCAGAATTGTTTGCGATTGTCCGCGATGACAAGAGATGTCAGGAAGTGCTGCGTCTTGTGATGGATGCGCTTAAACCAAAGAACATCAGCGGAACATTAGGAGAATTGTTCGATTTTTCAACGCTGCTTGCAGCAACGCCGAGTTAACAAAAGATATGTGAGATACAAAAACAGGGAGTGTGAAAGCTATATTCATTTTCAACACGCCCTGTTTGCATTTGAAAAGTATTGGCAGCCATACAAAATAATTTCAATTTATAAGTAGCCGTGTTAAAATTAAAATGTCGGCAACATTTACAGGATTTTTTAAGGAGAATACAACATGAATTTTGATTACGGAAGAGCAAACGACAACCAGAAAGAGGCAATCAGAACAACAGAAGGACCGCTTCTTATTATTGCAGGTCCGGGAACGGGAAAAACATATACACTTGTAAAAAGAATTGCGTATTTGATTATGGAAAAGAATGTCCGCCCGGAGGAGATTTTTGTTGCGACATTTACGGAAAAAGCGGCAAAAGAACTTGTGACACGTATTACAAATGAGTTGCTGGACAAAGATATTTCGGTCAATTTAAATGAAATGTATGTCGGTACTTTTCATTCGATATGCTTAAGAATTCTCTCAGAGAATTTGGATTTTACAGCGTTTAAAAAGAATATCCGCATGTTGGATCAGTTTGATCAGTACTATATGATTTATCAGAAGATAAAAGAATTTGACAAGATAGACGAAATAGAAAGTCTTTATAAGATGGCAGGTCTCAAAGAGGGGGCTGGTAGTTGGGAAAAGGCGAAAATGCTGGCTTCCCACATCAATAACTTTGTAGAAGAAATGGTAGATATAAGGGCGATGAAGCGGGATGAAAATCCGGCGATAGCTGCTATGGCCGGTTGCATGGAAACATACCGCGAACTGTTAATTAAGGAAAATGCGATTGATTTTTCGACGATGCAGACAGAATGCTTTGACCTCTTAAACAGAAGACCGGAGATTCTTGAGGAACTGCAGGAAAAAATCAAATATATCATGGTAGATGAGTACCAGGACACAAATTATATTCAGGAAAGAATTACCTTCTTGCTGGCAGGTGAGAAACAAAATATCTGTGTTGTGGGTGATGACGATCAGGGATTATACCGCTTCCGCGGAGCTACCATCAGAAATATTTTAGAATTTCCGTACAACTTTGATGCCGGGGTTTGCAAGCAAATTAAGTTAACGGAAAACTATCGTTCCGAAGAGAAAATTATTGATTTTTACAATGAATGGATGTACACAACTTCAACAAATGAATTTGAGTTTGAGTGGGGAGATTGCAGATTCCCTAAGACAATCAGCGGACAAAAAGAGAATATCGACCGGACGACCCCTGTTTTGCGTTGTTCATCGGCCATCAGCTATGATGCATGGCATCAGGAAGTATATGATTTCATAAAGCATTTGAAGGATACAGGTATTTTGCAAGATTACAATCAGATTGCCTTTTTATGTACCTCGGTTAAAAATGACCGTGTGATGGCGCTGATAGATTTTTTGGAAAGCCATGGCATAAACATATATGCGCCGCGATCTTCCATGTTCTTTACGAGACCGGAGATTCAGACTCTTATCGGATGTTTGATGAAGTGTTTTCCGGCGAAAGAAGGCGAATATAAAAGGACGGAAGAGAAATTCTGTAAATTTAAAGCAGAATGTTTGAAGGCGGCAGAAGGGGCTATGCGCTCAAATCCGGAACTGGCCGCATGGATTGCGGACAAAAAGAAGCAACATACAGATATGAAAGAAAACGCAGATTATGCGTTTACCGGACTTGTCTATCGCCTGTTCGGCTTTAAGCCGTTTTCCACCTATGTTAATGTCGAAATCGGCTCCGGAGTGAAAGATGAAAGATCTGCAAGAAATCTTTCTATTATGTTGAAGATGTTGGCAAAATACGAATATTTGCAAAATATGAATGTGTTTAACGCTAGTAATATGGCGAATGATGTAAACTATTTCTTTGAGACGTTTCTTTACATGCTGTATCAAGGCGGAATAGAAGAATACGAGGATGATTCCGAGTATGCACCGAGTGGTTGTGTGTCGTTTATGACAATTCACCAGTCAAAGGGAATGGAGTTCCCGGTTGTTATGGTCGGAAGTATGAATAAAAAAGCGGATGAGTGCACGGACGATATAGAAAAAATTGTTTCGGCAAACTATTACAACAGAGGTGTTTTTGAAGCAAGGGAATGGATTCCGTATTTTGATTTATGGCGTTTGTTTTACACAGCTTTTTCAAGGGCACAAAATTTATTGGTGCTTACGGGCAAGGAACTTGATTGGGCCGGATATCCGCTGCCGAGTATATATTTAAAGCCTGCTTACGCAAGGTCAGTCAATTGGAGAAGCGTAAATTTGCACGGCATAAAACTGGACTGTGTAAAACCGGTGAATCTCAAAGAAACGTATTCTTTTACTTCGCATATCGGTTACTACGAGAATTGTCCTATGCAGTACAAGTATTTTAAGGAACTTGGATTTGAACAGGTAAGAACCGGTGCCACGATTTTCGGAACCTTAGTGCATGAAACGATAGAAGATGTCCACAAATGTGCGCTGCGAAACGAAGAAGATCAGATTACCGAGGAAAATATTGAAAACTGGATTCAGGAAAACTACGAGTCATTATCTCAAAAAGATAATTCTTTCCTGGGTGAGGCACAGATTGCAGCTGCTTGCAGACAAGTGAAACGTTATGTGAAAGATGTGCAGGAGAATCCGGATATGTCATGGTCACAGATTCAGGGCTCGGAAGTGGAAGTGAATCTTATGAAAGAAAAATATATCCTTCAGGGTAAGATTGACTTAATCCGTGATACAGCTGACGGGGAGTCAGTAGAGCTTGTTGATTTTAAATCCGAGAAGAGACCGGATTTTGAGAAAAACAAAGAATCCCTGAGCCGTTACAAACGTCAGCTGGAGGTCTATGCACATATTGTGGAACAGCAGACAGGAAAGAAAGTGTCAAAGATGCATCTGTATTATACAGGTGAGGAAAAAGGCTCGCCGCTTGTTACGTTTGAAAAGAAAGATGATGTGATTGCGGAGACGATTGCCGGGTTTGATAAAGTAGTTGAGAAAATTCAAAATAAGGAATTTTCTGAAAAGGCAAAAGATAAAAAGACATGTCACAACTGCGACATGAGATATCACTGCGGAGAAGTAAACACTCTTTCCGGAGCGAGGGTATAAAAAAATAAGAGCAGGCTGCTATGATGCAGCCTGTTTTTTTGTAGAGCGCGTCTCTACATAGATGTTTTCGAAATTTGTGCTAACATATAAGTATACCGATGCGCAGCGGACATAAAAGGAAAGGAGAATCTGAATATGGTAAGCATGAATTATAAAGTGCTGGAAGTTAGAGACGGGAAAGAATATGTTTTTTCTTCGCATGCTTTTAAACAGAGAATAAAAACGTTTTTGGAAACAAGTCAGTTCAAAACCTTAGAGGCTCTTTTTGAAGATATTGCAAGCAAAGCTCATGTCACTGCAGACGCAGTTCGTAACTGGAACTATGCAAAAAACGGACCGGGAGATATCGAAATCGTAAAAATTCTCGCAGATTATTTGAACGTCGACTACAAAGAGATAATGAGAGTGCAGGAGGTAAAGAAAATGGCAGAAAATAAGAGCGAAACATTAAATACGGATAAAACAAAAGACGTGATCAGAGCGGTCTATCAGAAGATGGCGGATTTTATGGACGTGGCACTGTATGAAGTAGATTTTGAGGAGTGCGGCGACAGCTATTATGAGTACGAGGCTATGTACCGGGAAATGCTGAACTTACTTCATCGCAGCATGCTCGACATTCCGGAAAAATTGTATCATCAGCTTGAGGAGATGATAGTGGATAAATTTGCCCCATACCTTTACGGATATGATTTCGGAATGACTTCATTTTGGGAGTCGGAGGAATTTAAGGAGTTTTCCATGACAAACGGTATGGGATTTGCCATTGACAAGCACATGGCAATGGAAGCGGAAGCGGAAGATTTTTATAAGAAAATGAGAGTGATTTTGGAAGAGTATATAGTAGCATAAAGAGAGGATTTGATTAAAAAGTCGGTCGGGGATTTTGGGGCTGTAGCCCAAGAACGTGGATTGTAGTGTCCAAAATGTATGAGAGATACTTATTATTTTTTACTTGGGTAAAGTCCGCATAAGAGGACAAAAGATGTGAGATGATTGCGTGACAAGGATACGCTACCCGTGAGGTATCAAAATGCCATGCGACGACAAAAGAAGAAGTTCAACAGGAGGAAATATGATAGACGATTTATATGTTCGTGAAGTCAGAATTTCAAAAGAGATTCCGAAGCAAAATTATTTGAGCCATCTGCCTGTCGTGCAGAGTTTGCGCAATCTCGGAAGCATTGAGTTTCATAAAAAAGTAACCTTCATTGTAGGTGAAAACGGAGTCGGTAAGTCTACGTTGATGGAAGGGCTTGCTGTTGCGATGGGTTTCAACCCGGAAGGCGGAACTGTGAATTTTAATTTTTCAACGAATGATTCTCATTCCGATTTGCACAACTACCTGACAGTTAGCAGAGGCTACCGGAAACACAGGGATGGTTTTTTTTTGCGCGCGGAAAGCTTTTACAATGTAGCATCCAACATCGATGAAATGGATCGCGAACTCGGCGGAGGACCGATGGTGATTGCAAATTACGGAGGAATATCCTTGCATAAACAGTCACACGGTGAAAGTTTCATGTCGCTGGTAGAGCATCGTTTCAGGGGAAATGGCTTGTACATATTGGACGAGCCCGAGGCAGCTTTGTCGCCGATGAGACTGATGCGGTTGATGGTTTGCATGCAGCAACTGATAAAAGCAAATTCACAATTTATTATTTCAACACATTCGCCGATTTTGATGACCTTTCCGGATTCCGAGGTGTTGGAAATAACCGAGGACGGAATCCGCACGGTCAACTATAAAGACACGGAGCATTATATGGTGACTAAGAGATTTATGGACGCCCCGGAAAAGATAGTGGCGGAATTGCTGGGCGGGTAGAATGGAATATTTTCCCCTGTCAAAACAATTTGCTTTCCTGCTCCGTTCTACAGTGCTATAGTTAGCTCAATACAACCCGGAGGTATATACAATGCAACAAGGGAAAATCAGTTTTGGTAAAAATTTAAGGGCACTGAGAGAGTTGCATGAGGTGTCTCAGCAGACATTAGCTGATGCAATTCATGTGACGCGGCAGACACTTTCAGCTTGGGAGCGCGGCGCAGGAAAACCGGATATTTATGCAGTCCATGATGTCTGTGAGTATTTTGAGGTGACAATGGAAAATCTTGTGTACGGCAATTATATGAGTGAGGATGTTGCTCCGAATTATGGTTGGGATTTTTCGTGCCACAACTACATTGAGAGTATTTGCGCAAAAGGTTTTTACACGATAATCGAAGAGGATTTGGATGAGTTTTTTGGGATTATCCGCTATGACTTAGAGCACATTGCTGTGATAGCACTGGAACTTAACAGAAGAGGTTATATGATTACCGAAGTATTCAGCAATGGTTTTTCCGTATATTGTCGGAGCGATGAAGAGGCAAAACACTTTAAAAACACATTGTATGATTGCCTGGATGATTTTATGCATTATGACAATTCCTATATGGAACAAAAGCGGGATGAAGTCGGTGGTATAATCAACGCAACTTACAGCAAGGTGTGCGACAAGGTCATGAGTGAAATTCTTGGCACGGACGTAAATGGCTTTGCATATTGCTGGGTGGATAATCAGGAAAGCATCCGCGGTTACGCACAGACACCGGAAGAGTGCAGAGCGCAGGCAAAAGAGCAGGAATGTAGGGATTATAAAATTATACTACCCGTATAATTTACACACCCCGACATCCGTGCTATAGTTTCTGTAAGAAACGGGCAACGTAAGATTTGCGGAAAGGAAAAGAAATGACAACAGTTAGATTTGCACATGTTTTAAATAATGAAAATCATCATGAAACACTCTCAGCAGTTCAGGTTGCAGAGTGGTCTGTTTTTGTGCACTTATTTAAGATAAAGCAAGGATAAACTGTGTGATTTTGATACAGGCCGCTTATCTTATATAAGATAGGCGGTTTTTTTATTTGTATGGCCCCTTGGTCTAAAGGTTAGGACACGGCCCTTTCAAGGCCGGGATATTGGGTTCAAGTCCCATAGGGGTCACTGTGGCTATAGTATAACGGCCAGTACGGCAGATTGTGGCTCTGCAGATAGGGGTTCGATTCCCCTTGGTCACATTTCGAAAGGAGAGGAATACATATGATACCTACATTGTATAAGCCATTCAGGCATTGGTCTGACGGCGGATCTGTTTATATTTTGTCGGATCTGCATTTTAACGGCGAAGACTGCAAACTTATGGACAAAGATTGGATTACGCCGCAGGAGCAGCTTGCCATCATCAATGGAATGGTTAAGAAAAGTGATACATTTGTATGTCTCGGCGATGTCGGTCAGGCAGATTATGTAAAAGAGATTAAGGCAAAGCGGAAGATACTGATACTCGGCAATCACGATGCCAGAGGTGCATACGCGGATTATTTTGATGAAATATATGGCGGTCCGCTCTTTATCGCGGAGAAAATATTGCTTTCCCACGAGCCGGTGCAGGGGCTTGCGTGGTGCTTGAATATTCACGGACATGATCACAACTGCGTGGAAGAATACAGAGAGGATTGCAAGCATATAAATCTTGCTGCAAATGTGTGCGGATATACACCTTTGAATCTTGGAAAAATCATTAAGGAAGGCGCGCTTTCCGATATTCCGGGCATTCACCGGATAACAGTCGATAAAGCAATAAAGAGGAAGAGTGAAAGAAAGAAGACATATAAATGATGTAGATGCCCCGGCTTTTTTGCCGGGGCATTTTCCGTGGGCAAGTTTCGGAGGGAATAAGCCCAAACTTGCCCACGAACCAAGCCTGCGCACATGCCCCGGGTCTAAACCGTGGGCAAGAACCAGCAAAAAAAGCAGGAAACTTGCCCACAGTCTGGCCCACAGACTGACCGGGAATCCAAAAGCGTGGGCAAGTTTTGCAACAAAACAAGTTAAACTTGCCCACGAACCAAGCCTCCCCACATGCCCCGAGTCTAAACCGTGGGCAAGAAAAAGAAGAAAAAGCAAGAAACTTGCCCACAACTCAGCCCACAGACTGACCGGGAAGTCAAAAGCGTGGGCAAGTTTTGCAACAAACCAAGCTAAACTTGCCCACGAACCAAGCCTTCCCACATGCCCCGGGTCTAAACCGTGGGCAAGAACCAGCAAAAAAGCAAGAAACTTGCCCGCAGTCCGAAGCGTAGGCCAGGGCGGGGAGGTCAAAAGAGCGGACAAGTGACACAAAAGTCCGTCAAATCGGACTGATGTCATGGCATAATCTATTTATCAAAGCAACATCGAGCAACATTACGAAAAGGAGGACTTCGTTATGAAGAGTTTAAAGGAATTAGCAGTTTTTACAGATATTACAGAGCCGTTTGAGTTTGTATATCCGAAGCAGGAGGAAATTGGCGGGGTGATTTATGAGCATGTCAGTGAAGGCCTATACCGTCCGCAGCAGCGAGTGGAGATTTCAGAGGAAGAATTTGAAAAGCTGCTTAAGACATATCCGGATGTGCTGTTTTTCGTGGACCGGAATCGCAATCGTGTTGTCATCTATTGTGTGAGCTCTTGGGGAGAACACTCTTCTTATATGATGTGTCTTTTAAATAAGATTCACCGATATGAGAGTCTTGGTGAATTAAAGAAAATGATCGGTGATACTTACTTGGAAGGGAAGTGCTGGTTCTATTCGCATCATGAGCAAGAAGGAGAAAACTGCATTACAGGTCTGTGCCAATTTCAGAAGGTAGATGAAAGCAACACTTATCAGGGGTATCCGAAGCATATTCAGTTAAAGAGCAAGGTAGGGTATTTAATTGAGCCGGGGATTTATTATTTCGGAAATTATCTTGGTAGTTTGTGTGAGGAGAATCCGGAATTGAAGTTGAATCAGGAATTTGATCAGGAAATGGCAGCGATCTGTTATTCCATGGACTTCCATCCTTCATTGAAAGTCCGGGTTACTCATTTAGCAGTCGGAGAAGAGAATTTTGCAAGACTCGAGGAAATTCAGAGAACGAAAGACGATAGTTTTTTACATGTATTTAAAGTAGCAAATAAGAAAGCACCAAAAGTGGAGGTGCAACCTCAAACTCAGGCATCAGAGTCCGAAGCTGTGGAACTTTTAGAAGGACTGGGTGTAAAAGATATCTGGCTTGGATATCAAACTGTTTTTTCAGGGCAGATTCCATTCAGACAGTACGACATGGCATATATTTTAAATGACAAGCTTGTACTGCATGAGACAGAGGCGCTGTATGAGTGGGGCATAACAAGGCCGGTACGTAATGAAGTCGATTTGAAACTGATCGGAGAGCTGACCGTGCGGGTAGAAACGGAGCTGAATTGCGGAATCAAAATGGAAAGGGATATTAAGGTAATCGAGTGTAAAAAGGAAAAAGAGCAGGAACTTTTAAATGCAGAGAAACTCCGGTTTGGAGAACTGCGCGGGTATTTGTCGCGGATTGACCGTTTCTCTATGTGTATGCTGGAAACATTAGAGTACAAAAATTATACTTTCATCGAGAATGTTCCGAAATCCTATGATGATTTTTATGTTATCGGTATCGGCGTAATAGAAAGTGAATTTTGCGAGGATTCACCGATAGAACTTGCTACATGTATGGAAATTATGCTGTCAGAGAAACCGAAAAAGGAAGCTTTTAAAAATGTTTTTTAATGCAAGCAGTCGAAAATGGTGTTATACTATATAAAACGTTGCGTTCGAAAGGATAAAAATAAATGCAGACCTATTACTTAGTTGATTTTGAGAATGTTCATAATGAGGGGATTGAAAACATTGAAAAAATGACCAAGGACGATCATGTACACATTTTTTCAACAGAGAATGCAACCAATATAAGAAACGATATTTTCTGGATGAACGGAGACATTCAATCCCATCTTGTTCCGGTCCGCAAGCAGTCGCTGGACATGCATTTGGTTTCTTACCTGGGACATTTGCTGGCACTTCACGGCGAGGAGTGCAGCTATGTGATTATCAGCAAAGATAAGGACTATGACAACATCGTTAAGTTCTGGATTGATAAAGGGTATACGAATGTTTCCCGCAAAGAGAAACTGTTGGGAAAAGCTCCGGCGCAGAAGAAAGCTTCGAATACAAAAGCCGCTGAAGCAACAATCCGTAAATTTGAGGGCGAGGAGCGCTGTGAATTAAATGAGTATATCCAGCATGGCGTTAAGGCGATGGGATATGACAGCAGCTCGGCAAATAAAATATGCAAAATCGTAGTTGGGCGTTGTAATGATGAGAGAATGCTCCGGGATATTCATAACGACTTGCGGTATATATTTAAGGAATCGGAGTATCTGACGGTATATGAAGATGTAAAGCGTCTTCTTGATAACTTTGAGCCGCGCAAGGCCAGACTGGCAAAGAGAGAGGCACAGATCCGCTGCTTTTACGGACAGCATTTCAAAAAAAATATATATAAAGTGCACAAAGAAGAAACTATACAGTCTATTTTAAACGGCAAAACAAAGATAGAAGTAAATAACAGTTTAATGAAAATATATACGGACGGAACGGTAGTTTCTCATATTTACAAAAAGATTCAACCACTGATTGCAGAACTGCCGGGGCAGTAAATGAATAAAAAAACAATCAACCTCCTACAAAATGAAATTGTAGAATTTTGTGGGAGGTTATGTTTTTGGTAGAAAAGGAGAGCGTTTGGGCAAAAGGATGAAGAAGGACAAAATCCATGACAGTGCGGCAAAGAAGAGAAAGATTAAGTAGTAGAATATAAAAGTATGATATAATAATTGCAGGATTGGTAGCGCTGTTTTTCTGTGTCATATTATTATATAAATATATAAAATCATAAAATAAAAAATGGATGTTCAGGAGGGAAAGATATGTCAAAGCATATAGCAGAAAGAATACCATGTCCGCACTGCGGATTTGAGGGGGTTTTTAAAATATGGACCAGTATAAATACGGTTATGAACCCGGAGATGAAAAAACGAGTAAGAAATAATGAAGCGTTTGTTTATACGTGTCCGAGGTGTCGGGCAAGGACAACGTTTGATTATAGTTTGCTGTATCATCAAATGGATGATTTTATGATGATATATTACGCCAAAAAAGACGAAGAAGTTGAAATGGCACAAACAATGTTTAGGAGCAATGATGTTGCGCAGATAATCGGCCAAAACAGCAACAAGTATTTGTACAGAATTGTGCGGTCTCAAAATGAACTCAGAGAAAAGTTATTTCTCTTTGATGTAAGGATGGACGACCGTGTAGTCGAACTTCTGAAGGTGTACTACTTGGCACTCATGCAGGAAAAGAAACCGGAATTGGACATTACGGAAGTGCGATTCGAATTGGGAAGAAACGGAAGTATTACTTTTACTTTCCTGAGCGGAGAAAAGTCGGTAGCAAACAGTGTGGTGACGCAGGAACTTTATGATTCGATAGAAGAGGAATATATTTCAAAACGGCCTGAATTGCGAGAAGATGACATTATTATTGATTCCGAGTGGGCAAGCAGAGTTTTGACAAGTTAGGAGGACAATTTGCCACCACGCAGAAGAAGTTCGAGTTGGTATGACGATATTGCGGGAAACAAATATCGGAACTTTGGCATATTGAAAAGTGATGAGATATAATGGCTGAGAATATAAATGACGAGCAAAAAAACAGTTAGGGGGCAACAACTTTGTTTGACAGTAACATTGAAAAAGTTCAAGTTATGCGTTTGGAAAACGGATATGTAGCAAATGCAGAAAAAGGAGAGAAGTCTGTCGGAGGGAAATTTTATATTCCTAAGTATCAGAGAGGATACAGATGGACAAGCTTGCAGGTAGAACAACTACTTGATGATATCAATGAATTTGAGTATATAGATGGTTCAAATAATCAGTATTGTTTGCAGCCTATTGTTGTACAGAAAAAAGAGGATACAAATCAGTGGGTAGTTGTTGACGGGCAGCAGAGGCTTACGACTATTTTTATTGTGTTGGCATGTTTAAGGTGCATAGAAGACAGAAAGAAAAAAGCTATTTATGAACTGGAATATGAAAGCAAGCCTGAACTGTGGGAGTGCTTACAAGCATTAGGTGATGAGTCGGATATAGAGATGGATTCTTCCGATATTGACAAGTATCATATTACAAATGCCTATCGAACAGTACGTGAATGGGTTAAAAAAACAGTAAACAATCCTGTGGCAGAGGAGAATTTTGCGACGAAACTGACAACTAAAATTAAGGAAGGTGTCAGTGTTATATGGTATGAGGTATCTAATGAAATAGAGCCGGAGACAACATTCACCAGAATCAATATGGGCAAGATTCCGTTGACGAATGCGGAACTTATAAAAGCTCTCTTACTTAAAAAAGACAATTTCGTGGTGAAAGATAATTTTAAAGAAGATATGAAGGGGGAACAGGCAAGAATATCCATGGCTTGGGATTTGATGGAAAATTCTTTGCATAAGCGGAATTTTTGGCTTTTTCTTACCAATGATAAAAGGGAAGAGCAAGATGTTAGAATAGAAATGGTTTTTGACATCATGGCAAGACACTTTATGCACAATGATACAGCCGGGTTTGAAAATTTGCGTGAGACAAATTCGAATACATATCTATTTTTGATTTTTTCCGCCAAATTAGAAGAGATGAAGGAGATTGCCAAGAAAAAGGCTTGTCAAAATAATACAGAGTATGCATATGGAGAAGTGTTAAATGAATTTTGGCAGGAGATAAACAGATTTTATCAAATGTTTTTGGATTGGTACGAAGAAAGAGAATGGTATCATCTGATAGGTTACTGGATTTGCGCAAAGGAATTGGATAATAAAAATGTAGATTTGGGAAATGTCCTCTATGAACTCAGCGGTATTTATAAAGGAAAATCGAAGTCTTCATTTACAAAGGAACTCAAGAAAAAAATCCTGAGAAATATTATGGGGATCAAAGAAACAGAACTTGACCAATTAACGTATAAGGACACAAAGGATTCGTTTGATGAACTTGAGTACACAGGCGGCTTGGCACAAAGAAGAAGAATCCATAAAATTTTATTACTTTTTAATGTGGTTACCGTACAGACAAGTATCGATTGTATGTCAAGATTTCCGTTCCATGATTATAAACAAACGACATGGAATCTGGAGCATATTCATTCTGTTACGACGGCGATTCCGAGCAATAACAAAGAATGTGAAGAATGGGCAAATGCCATAAAAAAATATCTCGATAGTGTTGATTATTTTAGAGATGATGAAAACAAAAATATATCAAAACGCCTTGGAGAAATGACAGTATTTGATAAAACAAGTCAAGAGTTTGAAGACTTGTATGTAGATGTTTCTGAGGCATTTTCAGCAGGAAGATTGAGCAGTAAGCATTTGGAAAATGGAATAATGAACATGGCTTTATTGGATGAACAGACGAATAAGTCATACAAGAATGTAATTTTTCCAATGAAGCGTAAATACATTATGGACAAAATGGGACGGGATAATTTTGTCCCGATTTGTACTAAAAATGTATTCTTGAAATATTATACAGGCGAAGTTACACAGTTCTATGTTTGGGATGAAAATGACAGAAACTGTTATTTTGAGAAAATGTGTAGTTCCATTTATGAGTACTTGACAGGAAAGAGACCGGTTATGGAGGAAGCGTAAAATGGCAGGTAGATATACATTTTGGAAACTTCTATCGGAACGGGAAATCGAGATTCCGGTTATTCAAAGAGATTATGCACAAGGGAGAAAAACTGCAAAGGAAATCAGAAAAGGATTTCTTACCAGTATAAAAGATGCGTTAGTCAATAAGACACCGCTTGATATGAATTTTGTATATGGAAGCATAGAGGATAAAGAGCAGTTTGTGCCTATCGACGGTCAGCAAAGACTTACTACGCTGTTTTTGCTTCACTTGTACTTGATTCATGCGACAGAAAAAGACATGTGCAGCTACAGGCAGTTAAAGAATTTTAAGTATACAACAAGAATGACATCTACATATTTTTGTAATGAAATTACTCAGAATAAGATAGAGAATACCGATGGCGGTAATTTCAGGGATATAAGAAGTCTCAGGGCAACAATCATCGACAATCCGTGGTTCGGAACGTCTTGGCAGAATGACCCGACGGTAGATGCCATGCTAAATATGCTGGAGGATATTCATAATGTTTTTAAGGCGAGAGAGGACTTAGAAGAACTTCTTGCTTTGTTACTGGATGAAGCAAATTGTCCGCTTTATTTTTACTATCTTGATTTGGGAGAATATAAACTGGAAGATAGTATATACATTAAGATGAACGCCAGGGGAAAAGCCCTTACAGATTATGAAAATTTCAAGGCAAAACTAGAGAAGTTTTTAGCAGATAAGAATGTTGAAGATTGGGAAGAAATGGCAAACTCTCTGGACAGAGAGTGGACAGATTTGTTTTGGGGATTTGTAAGTGACAACGTTAAAGCTGCAGGCGGAGATATTAAGTTTGATAATAAGATGATGAATTTTATTATGGCTTATATATGTAATGAGTATGCTTTTTATACGACAACTACGGGACGAGATTCTTTAAGAACAGAAATGGATAAGTTGTTCTCGTTGAGTAAAGTTGAGTTCACAAACAGATTTGAATATTTTTCAAAGGACTTTATCGGTGAAAACAGATCGCATCTGATAGAAGATTCGTTTGCGGAAATGTTTAAAGTCTTTCACCTTATGGTTGCGGACAATCAGATAAAAGAATATGCGCCGGGAAATATTTATTACAATGAATCACAGATCTTTAAAGATGTATTGGACGAAAGAGGCGCAGGCGGTCTTACGGTAGAAAAGAGAGTAAGGTTCTATGCTTATACGCAATATCTTCTGAGCAATGCAGGAAATATTACGGCGGAAGGAGTAACGGAGTGGCTGAGAGTGGTAGAACATATCATTGCCGGCCAGAATTTTATGGGCTTAGATGAGTATGTTCATATTATTCAAGGTTTCCATTGGCTGGCAGAAAATAGTGCTGATATCGTTAAGTATTTAAGTACGGTAGACCTGTCACAGGATTTGTCGGCAGATACAGAAGAGTCCAATGGCGGTTTCCCTTACTTTAATAAGTACATTATCAGAGAAGAGTGCTTAAAAGCAAAGTTAATCATGTTGTCAGATGAGTGGAATAAAGCCATCAGAGAAGCGGAGGCGAATGCATATTTAAACGGCCAGATTTATGCAATTCTCGAATTTGCAGGTATTACGGATGAAACAGAACCGGTAGCTGAGTGGGAGCATGAAACACAAGGTTACTATCTTGAAGAATTCAAGAAATATGCCAACATTTTATGCACCATCTTTGTTGCAAACGGTGACAAAACAGGCAAACCGGGTCTTGATAAAAAAATCGGTAATGTGTTTCGAAGGGCATTATTTACAAAGGGCGATTTTACACTTCGCGTGAATGCCAATATCAGCTTTCTTGTCAATCACAGCAATCAAAGAGGAGACGGAACCTGGAAAAGACTGCTGCGTCCGCAGAATGGCCAGGAGATTATTACAAAAAGAAGCTATTTAAAAGCGTTATTTGACGATCCGTTATTTGACGTAAATGATGTGGCAGGAAGTTGTGAGAAGATTGTAGAGGCATATTCTTGTGACGATTTGGAGTATAAATATTTCATTGAAATTCCGGAAGTCATGGCCTTTGTGATAGGCGAAACAGATCACAATAAGTATAATCAGTGTTTGAATTTCATTAGAAATTCCGATAATACAAAATTCCTGTTATGGACGACACGTTTGAGCGGTTACAACATGGATTACTATAAGTATGCCCTTTGGTGTGTTCTCAACAGGGAAGGCTCGGAAAGATTAAGATATGAGAATAAAACCGGTATTGATGAAGTAATCCGGGAACCAATCAGAATTGTTGTTGCGGAAGATGATATTTATAGCATAAATCTAATTCGTGACACAAAACAGTATCGGATTTTCGGCGGAAAAAATCCGGTGGATGTTACAAAAGATTCTTTGCAAGAGATGGTTCAATATATAAAGGAAAAGGAACTGCTCGGGTAGAAACGGCTAAAGCCGTCCATGACAAAAGAACAGCTGGAGGAATAGTTAGTTTTCATTGTGTTTTCCAAGGGGGATTTAATTTGTTGGTTATTGGATGCGGATTGAATGGCGATTTACTTACGGTTAATTTATCCAACAGTAAAGTAGGATATGTTTTTCATGACGAATTATGGGATGAGACCTATGAAATGTTTGAGG
>JAZQDJ010000097.1:0-7359 GCA_045546735.1 Lachnospiraceae bacterium
GGCGTCGGTAATGCTTTTAACGAGCAGGCGGCAAGACTCAATGTCGATGAAGGCGATATTTATATCGTGTCCCATACGAATTATGATGATGCGGATGTGATTAAAAATCCGATGCTTGCATGGATTACAATTGAGAATCATAAAGAACTTTATCCGCTGATCCGAACAAAAGACTGGCCGGATATGGTGCTTGCGTATCCGACATACTTGAAAAAATGTCTTACGATGTGGAGGACAGAAACCGGTAATACGGAGACGAATGATTGTTATCGCAGAAGTGCGTTTAATGAGTATGGTGATATTTATTACCCGCGTCCGCAGACAGAAGGCGGAATTGATTTTTCGTCTGTGACCATTAATCATATGAATGAAACAACGGCTGCAAGGTTGAATGAACTGAATTCTTATTTGGCGCAGCGCGGTGCGACAATGCTTGTGGCGGCGTATCCGGTTGCGATATATGAAAAGACTCCTTCGCCGGAGGAATATTATGAAATGGGTAGTGAAATGGCGGAGGCTCTCGATTGCCCGGTAATCTCCGACTTCAGAGATTATATGTTAGATGAGGCTTACTTCTATAATTCACACACCCACTTAACAGATGAGGGAACGAGAATCAGAACACAGCAGTTGATTGAGGATATACAGGATTATCTGAATGGAGAGACTGTGTATTAAAATAATATATTTATAATACAGGAGGTTATTCTATGCTTTCACCAAAGTATAAAGAAATGTTAGGAATGAAATCGGTCATTCGTGAAATGAGTGCAAAGGCACATAAAATCGGAGAGGAAATCGGTTTTGAAAATGTATTTGATTACAGCCTTGGAAATCCGAGTGTTCCGGCGCCGGAAAAAGTAAATGAAGTAATCAAAAAGATTTTGGACGAATCTGAGCCGCTGTCTTTACACGGATATAGTGAGGGACATGGTATTCTTTCCGTAAGAGAAAAAATTGCAGGTTACCTGAAGGAAACTTATGGGTTGCCTTACACTTACAATCATGTGTTTATGGCATCGGGAGCAGCGGGTGCACTTGCACATGCATTCCGTGCGGTTGTTTGTCCGGGTGAGGAAATTATTACATTCGCACCGTTCTTTCCGGAATACAGACCTTATGTGGAAACAACAGGTGCAGTACTCAAAGTAATTCCTGCCGACACAACATCGTTCCAGATTAATTTTGAGGCGTTTGAAAAAGAACTAAATGAAAAAACAGCTGCAATTTTGATTAATACACCGAATAATCCGTCGGGTATTGTTTATTCGACAGAGACGATTCAGAAACTGGCAGATCTTTTGAAAAAGGCACAGGAAACATACGGACATGATATTTATATTATTTCCGACGAACCTTATCGTGAGATTGTCTTTGAAGGTGTGGATGCTCCGTGTATTTCAAAATTCTATGACAATACCATTATGTGTTATTCTTACAGTAAGTCTCTTTCGTTCCCGGGAGAACGTATCGGTTATGTGGCGGTAAATCCTGCGTGCAAAGATGCAGAAACGATTATCCACATGTGTGTTCAGATTTCCCGCGGAATCGGACACAACTGTCCGGCATCACTCATTCAGCTTACAGTAGCAGAATTACTTGGTGAGACTTCTGATTTGAAGGTATATGAGACAAATGCCAATATTTTATATGAAGAATTGACGAGACTTGGATTTTCAATTGTAAAACCGGGCGGAACATTCTATATGTTCCCGAAATCACCGATTGAGAATGCAAATGAATTCTGTAATACAGCGCTTGAGAAATACAATCTTGTGCTTGTACCGGGCGACAGTTTCGGATGTCCTGGATTTTTCCGTATCTCTTACTGCGTGGAAACAGAAAAGGTAAAACGTTCGATAGCGGCATTTGAGAAACTTGCAGCAGAATATGGTTTGACGAAATAATTTTGAGTGTAGAAGGAAGAAGTGATAGGTATGTATAAGGCCGGTTTGATTTTGGAAGGCGGCGGAATGAAGGGGATTTATACGGCGGGTGTGCTGGATTTCTTTCTGGAAAAAGGAGTGGAGTTTGAAAACTGCTATGGGGTATCCATGGGCTCTTGTGTGATGTGCAGTTATTTGTCAAAGCAGCACGGCAGAGGATTCCGAACGGTAGCTGATAATCTGGACGATAAAAATTATTGCGGATTTTACAGTTTACTTACAACCGGTGATATTTTTAATGCCGATATGTGCTACAACCGAATTCCGAATGAACTTGACCCATATGATTATGATACAGCTCATGCATATAAAGGAAAAGCATATGCAGTTATTACGGATGTTGAGACGGGTGCACCAGTCTATTATCCGATGAAAGATTATCGGAAAGATATTGTTGCAATTCAGGCATCGTCTTCGATGCCTTTGGTATCCCGTATGGTGGAAATTGAAGGGCGTAATTATTTAGACGGAGGCATTTCGGATTGTATTCCGATTATGAAATCATTAAAGGACGGTAACCTTAAAAATGTTGTTATTATGACGAAAGAAGAAGGGTATCGCAGAAAACCGTTTTCCATGCTCGGTTTTTCAAAAATTAAATACAGGAAATATCCTCATTTGATTCATGACCTTGCCATCCGTCATACACGTTATAACCGCACGCTGGATTTCTTGGAAAAAGAACAGGCGCGGGGGAATGTGTTTGTAATCCGCCCGAAATATCCTTCGAAAGTCGGTCGTTTGGAAAAGAACCGTGAACGCTTGGAAGAGCTGTACAAACAAGGATATGAAGATGCGAAGGCATGTTTTGATGACATGATTGCATATCTTGAAAAGTAAGCAATAGGTAACTGTGAAAGGATACGAGAATGTTAGAAGTTTTAAAAGCAATCTTATTCGGTATTGTGGAAGGAATTACAGAGTGGCTTCCAATCAGCAGCACCGGACATATGATTATTTTGGATGAGTTTATCAAATTAAATGTCAGAGAAGATTTTTGGAATTTGTTTCTGGTGGTCATTCAGCTAGGAGCGATTCTGGCGGTTGTAATATTGTATTGGAATAACATTTTTCCGATGAATCTGACGAAGAAAAATGAGCCGTTTTGGAAAAAGGATATTTTACTTCTTTGGGTAAAAATTTTAATCGCCTGTGTTCCGGCGGCAGTAGTAGGACTTTTGTTTGATGATTTGTTGGATAAGTATTTGTATAATTTTCCTTGTGTTGCAACGGCGCTGATAGTGTTCGGTATTTTATTTATCATAATTGAGACGAAGAAAAAGGGGCAGTCAGCGGCGGTTAACAGTGTGGCGGAACTTAGTTATAAGACGGTTCTTTTTATTGGATTGTTCCAACTGATTGCAGCAATTTTTCCGGGGACTTCCCGTTCCGGAGCGACAATTATAGGAGCGCTTTTGCTTTCTGTATCGCGAGTTGTGGCAGCAGAATTTACCTTTTATCTGGCGATTCCGGTTATGTGCGGAGCGTCACTTTTAAAGTTGGTTAAGTTTATGATGGAGGGCCTTTCCTTTACACCTGCAGAGATTTTTATATTGATTACCGGGTGTGTTTCGGCCTTTGTTGTATCAGTTTTGGTCATAAAATTGCTCATGAACTATATAAAAAAGCACGATTTTATCCCATTTGGAATTTATAGAATCGTTCTCGGTGCAATATTATTGATATATTTTTTCGTTAAAATTTGATTTTTTTGTACAAAACAGAGAAAACGCAGTGTTTTCAAGGGTTTTCGCGAAAAGAATTTGACACTCGTGAAAAAGTGAGTTATAGTAAACGCGTAAAAATAAAAAACCAATGAAAAGTTTGTATAACAGTGTGGAAGGAGATTATCACAATGGCAGACGTTAAAAAAGCAGCAGCAACAGCAAAACCGGTAGCAAAAGCAGTAGCAGCTACAAAGGCAGCTGAGACAAAAGAAGTAAAAGCAGAAGTAAAGAAAGAGACAGCTAAAAAAGCACCTGCAAAGAAAGCAGCACCTGCTAAAAAAGCTGAGCCTGCAAAGAAAGAAACGGCTAAAAAAGAAACAGTGAAAAAAGCACCTGCAAAGAAAGCAGCTACAACGACAGCTAAAAAAGCACCTGCTAAAAAAGCTGAAGTAAAAGCTAACATCAGCGTACAGTTCGATGGTAAAGAGTACAAAGCAGAGGATTTCGTTAAAATTGCAAAAGATGTATGGCAGTATGACCTCGGTAACAAAGTTGCTGACTTCAAGACAGTTGACTTATATGTGAAACCGGAAGAAAGCGCTGTATACTATGTAATTAACGGCGAAGTTACAGGAAGCTTTGCAATCTAATCTGCATAAGACGGTACATAGTGTTTATGCTATTTTACCCCAGGACAGGTGTAATCTGTCTTGGGGTTTTTGTTATTGTTTAGGAGGAATTTGACCATGGAATCGATTATTACATTACAAAATGTATCAAAAGAATTCAAAGTTCTGAACCGCCATGAGGGAATGAAAGGCGGGTTTCGGGATTTGTTTTCGAGGGACTATAAAATTATTAAAGCCGTAAATGACGTTTCGATGGAAATTATGCCGGGAGAAATTTGCGGCTACTTAGGACCGAACGGAGCCGGGAAGTCGACAACGATCAAAATGATGACCGGGGTATTGGAACCGACCTGCGGCCGGATTTTGGTAAACGGAAAAGTTCCGTATAAGAACCGGACGGAAAATGCGCAGAATATCGGAGTTGTCTTCGGACAACGTTCACAACTTTGGTGGGCCCTTCCGTTGATTGAGTCATTTAAGCTCCTTCGTGATATTTATATGATTGATGAAAAAGATTTCAAAGATATGATGGAGTTATATGAGTCGCTTGTAGATATTAAGGAACTATATTCAAAGCCGGTGCGTCAGATGTCGCTCGGTCAAAGAACGCTCAGTGACATATTAGCGGCGTTTTTACATAATCCGGGTGTAGTATTTTTGGATGAGCCGACCATCGGGCTGGATGTGTCTATGAAGAGTAAAATTCGTGATTTGATTAAGGCATTGAATCATGAGAAGAACACAACGGTTATTTTGACGACACACGATATGGGAGATGTGGATGCTCTTTGTAAGAGAATTGTTATTATTGATAAAGGAATTATGCTGTACGATAATTCCATCGAGAACTTGCGTGGATTTTTTGGCGCATATCGTACGCTACGATTGCGTTTTACAAAGGATGCTTCCCAGCTTACGAAAGAGGCCTTGGAAAAGCAGGCGGCAGATTTGGCGTCGGATCTTAAAAAAGCATATCCGCAGGCAAAATCCATCGGTGTATCTGTGGGAGAAGAGTGGGTGGATGTGCTTCTTGATGAGGATGAGATTCCGTTGATGAAAGTGCTTAACCATATTCAGGAGACGAGGCGCATTTATGATGTGCAGCTGAAAGAGATTTCGACAGAGAGCGTGATTAAGAAAATTTATGACAAAGAGATAGAGTAGGTGACGACATGAAGAAAAAGATTTGGAAGTATTTGACGCTTCTTCGGGTCGGCATTTTGGAAGAGATGCAGTTTCGGCTCGGAGCTGTGACAAAATTATTCGGTAATATGATTTACCTTATTATTATTTATTTTTTATGGAAAGCGATTTTTGCGAGTTCTCCTACAGAGGTTGTAAACGGAATGACATTTGAGGATACGATGATTTATCTTGTGCTCGCTTCTGCGCTTTTTTACACAATGGAGATGTATGTGACCTGGGATATGAGCAGACGTATTAAGTCCGGGGACATCGTCATAGATTTGCTGCGCCCTATGGGCTATATCAAGTTTCAAGTATTGTCGCTGTCGGGAAATACAATCGTGTCAGCGGTTACTTCTCTTTTACCGACGATGGTTATTGTGTATTTGATTACGCGTGGGGGATTTGCGCTTTCTTATAATTTGCTGTTTTTTGTAATGGCAATTAGTATCGGAACAATATTGAATTATTTTATTAATTTTTTTGTGGGAACCATTTGTTTTTATACGGAGTCTGTATGGGGAATCAATATAATGAAAGAAGTAATTGTGTTGCTTCTTTCCGGAGCCAGTATTCCGCTTGCGTTCTTTCCGGAGACATTGCAAAAGGTGGTGTATTATTTACCGTTCCAAGCGATTTACAATACGCCTCTTAAGTTACTTATAGACAACTCCCTTTCTTTGCAGAGTCGTATGGGTATGATTGGATGGCAACTGTTTTGGACCGTTGTTGTCGGGGTAATCAGTTATGTGTTTTTCAAGGTTTCTGTTAGAAAAATTACGGTAAACGGAGGTTGATAAGTGTATGAATAAAGAATTGAAAAAAAGAGGTCTGCGCTTTTATGCCTCCATCTATTTTAAGATTATTGCGCAGGATTTCAAAAGTAAAATGAGTTACCGGGCAGATTTTATTATTTCCATGTTCGGAATGATTATAACGAATATTTCGGGATTTGTGACATTTTATATTATGTTTCGGAATTTTGAGTCTATCAATGGTTGGAATTATTATGAGATGTTGTTTTTATACGGATTTTCATTGATAGCACTGACACCGATGCAGTGTCTGTTTGATAATAATTGGAATTTGCGCTACGCTGTGTACGACGGGAGTTTTATCAAATATTGCTTCCGGCCGATTAATATTTTCTTCTATTATATATCGGAAGTGTTTGACGCAAAAGGGCTCGGTCAGCTTTTGATGGGAAGTTTGACACTTGGTTATGCATGGCATAATCTTGGTTTGCAGATGACGGTTGGAAAAGCATTTTTGCTAATGGCAGCATTGCTTACGGGTTCGCTTTTTATGATTGCAATTATGAACCTGGCAGCGGCGACATGCTTTTGGCTTGTCAATTCCGGTTTTGTTATGGTCACAATGTTTAAGTTTACGGAGTATGCAAGATATCCGGTAACGATTTTTCAAGGAGTATTCCGTGCTTTGTTTACGTTTATAATACCGATTGCTTTTGTGGCGTATTATCCGAGTTACATTTTCTTGAGACCGGGGATTCCGATTTTGACATGTTTATCTCCGCTGTTAGGAATATTTTTCTTTTGGCTGAGCTATCGCGTGTGGATGCTCGGAGCAGGAAGATATTCGGGAACGGGGAATTAAAATTGAAAAGTCTTATGACTATTTTCAGGGCCACTTTCGCTACGCTAAAAACGCAATGGTACTAGGCGCGTGTATGCAAGCATCCACTTGCCAAGGAGCGGCGTTTTTAAAGCCCCTTCAAAGAGTCATAAGACTTTTTTGTATGAAGAGCAAAAAAGTTCTGTGTAGTTTCTCAAAAATACGGTGGAAATTTCTTTTTTGTGTCATTATAATGATTATATCAAAAGCATATCTGAAATCTGTGGCAGCAGCCGTCTGTATCATATCTGAACATGTGAGATCTCAAATGCTTTTATTTTCAAAACTATTTTAATA